>JAJCZP010000103.1 GCA_029262315.1 Deltaproteobacteria bacterium
TCGGAGGCGGGGCTTCGGGTTCATTATCGGACCGGAGGGAGATGACATCTTCGTCCACCATTCTGTTATTGAGGGTGAGGGCTTCCGCTATCTGCTCGAGCACTCCACAGTCCGATATGACGCATCGCTGGTGAAGGGCCGGTGGAAAGCCAGCCGTGTTATCGGGCCCACCGAGTCCGAGTTTTGATCGTTCGCCTGCTGTCGATCCTGCGCTTCGCTCGGCGTGCTTCCGTTGATCCCTCACCTTCGCCCCCTCGCTCCCACTCGCTGCCATCTTCGCTCCAGGTGGTTAGAGACTTTCATGAGGCCAGAAATCCTGACATGCGTCCCTTGCAGCGGGGCGACGTCGTTCTGCTCGAGCTTCGCCTGGAGGATCGTCAGATTCTGTGTATGGACCCGAAGCGGGTGGATGAAATCTGTACCTCCCTCGACAAACTGGTCCGGGTGCGCGGGCTCTCGCTTTCCAGCTATGACTCTGAGGAGACCCGAGAAACCGTCTGGTGCGTTATGGGGCCGTTCGATGCGCTCAAAAGGCTGGAGTCGTCGGTTTCGCTGTCCGGCCTACCCCTACAGACCCTCTTTCCCGCGCCGGATGAGGGTTGAGGGCTTGCTTTGCGTGCTATCGTATTCGATAGTATGGGTATAGGAGGGCTCAATCATGCTCATTCGTTCCGCTAGCTACATCGTCGAAGGCAATCTGCTCACCGTCAGCGTCAGCACCCACGTCAAAGGCCAGAAGTTGGCTATGACGACATATTTCGGACCCGAGGTCGGCAAAGTGACCAGCGAGGTTTTGATCCCCGTGTCTGAACTGAGCGATGAGAACTCCGTGTTGGTTATTGCCCTTGATGCGCTCCGAAGCCTTCGCGGCTCCGACGCCAACGATCGGTATATGCAGTATGGCAAAGACCTGGGCCCGATGCCGAGATGCACTCATTCCGAGGTTGGCGATTTCGTGCGCGAGCTTCATCGTTTTCTTCCGTGAACATTTGTGTGAGGAGGTGTCCCGATGCCAGAGAGATTGCGCGCGTTTCATGGAGATCAATCCCGCAAGGACAAGTATCTGTCGCGCGTGCGAGACCACATCAAGAACGGACAGCTTATTCGCAATCTGGCCTGGAATAGCAAGGTCAAAAATGCAGGGAGCAGCACGGGCTGCATATTTCATTGCGAGAACACCGCCTGTGGTCCTATTGACATCGGATACCCGGAAGAGGTGGTGTTGCTTCACGAAGACATCATGCTCGGGCTTCCCGATAATGTTGATTTTCACCATTTCCCTATTCAGTTTTTGGATGCTGCGAAGACCGGCTCCGATCTTTCGTTGGTCTGGCCGAAGTTCGCGGTTTGGATTTTGCGCGAGGGTGGTCCCTGCTACATCGAAGAAGAACAGGATTATGTGGTCAATGTGCGCTGTCTGTTTGAGCTTTTCTTGTCAGGACGTGCTATTGACGATGGGGTATTTCAATCGACGGCTCGTATTGCGCTAGCCGATTATGAAAAGTGTAAATCAGAAGAACGGTATTATCGTTCGCACGTTGCCCAGACAGCAGGGAGGACGCTGGAATGGTTTGGGGTTGATTACAGCAAGAATAATCCTTACGGAAGTTGTCCAATCAGTTGCAAAGAAGATTCGGCGTCTGAATCCATACGCATTGCAGCGCGTGCGGTTTGGGTCGCGGCGGCGCAGCAGTCTGGAGAAGCGAGGGCTGGCAAGAATGCGGCGGAGGTTTTTTGGATTGAGTCTCGGGACAAATTGCTGCAACTGCTCGCCGATTGCAATGGAGGTGGTGGATGAACGGGTGGCAGAAAATCGCAGGCACCTGCGATCGCATCGTCCTGCAGCTGAATGTTTGGGACAATCGGCTCGGCGACTTTGACGTCATCGAGGTTCCGTTCCACGATGTGGATTTCAAGGGGAGCTATCAAGATTCGCCGGGCGTGATGTACTACGCCGATGGCTCTGGTGAACCGCCATCGTGCGAGTGGGAGTTGTTGTTCGATGGCGATATGAACGACGTTGCATGTTTCTTCGGTGGGTTTATGGATCAGCTTCGCGTTAGCGGGCGCTACACCCTGCTGGAGTCCGATGAGTCGATCGCATGCGAGGTCAACGATGCGCTCGACAGGGCTCTCCAGGACCGGGTTCACGAATTTGTTTGCGATGATGAGCCGGATTACGAACCAGAATGGGAGGCTGAGGATGCCACGAATTGAGCGCCTGTATGCTTACGTTGGCGAGGAGACCCCAGGCGAGGAGGGTGTTGTTGGGGCAAGAATCCCTGGAATGGGAACGGTTCCTCTGGTCGGAGCCGACAAGGATCGGATCGTATCTCTGCGATCGTTCGCCGTCCTAGCGAAGGAGTGTACGGGCCGTCCCGTCAAGCTTGTCTGTTTCGAATCGCGTGTTGACCTGGAGGATATTTGATGGCCAGTAAGAGAGGAACGTTCCTCATATCCGATGCCGACAAGGCGGTTGATGATGTTGAGAAACGCTCCCAGGAGTTTGAGCATCCGTCCACACGGGCTTTGTTTTATGGCCGCGTGATCGACGAGTTGATCAAGCTCCGCGCTATAGAGCAATCCAGTGTCGGTGATTATCGATGCGTCGTTTGCCATTCACAGCCGGTGCATCCCGACCTGGGCGAGGACACCTGCAGTTTCTGTATCGCCCGCTTTGGAGGTTCCAATGCCTGAGTTAAAGTGTTCTCGACCGTGTGAGATCATCCCCGTTCTGGCGAGCATGCTGCTCGGTGGTAGCCGTCGCGTTGTCGAAGGCGTCGAGCATGCCACCATCAGCGAGCCGGTGGTGATCGAGTTCGTCGACCCGGTCGGCTTGTGTCCGCAGTATCTGAGTCTGGGCGATCCGTTCGTCCACCTGCTGTCGAGTTTGGCTGCGATGTTTCCATTCTCTGAATCTTCCAGCTACCCAAGCCATCTTCGACCCCCGAACACGCTTCCCATAGATAGCAGTCCGTCATTCTTTGCATCGCAGGTTGTGTCTACTGGTCGCTGTGTTGTGTTCGCCGGCACTTCGCTTTCGACTTTCGAGATGGTTGGTGTTCCGGGCGAACATGCCGTCGTATCGATGAACATGGTCTGCCCTATTGGAAGCATTTTCGAATGCATTGCTCCGGGCGCAATCCGATGGGGTTTTTTGCACCAGGCTGTAGCTTCGCTCTCTGACGCCATGATGGGTGTTCACAGGCTGATCGTTCTCCATCCGAACGCCCCCGTGAGCGTTTGCGAATCCATTATGCTTGAACATGAGGAGTTGAAATCCCAGGGGCTCTACGATCCCACAGCTATGGCTCTGGGCGTGTTGGGTGGTCCTCCCCAGGATTGGCTCCGGGATGTGAAGATGTTTCTGGATGAGCACGCCCAGGCGAGCGGGTATCAGGATCGTTCTATTCGGAGGTTATTTGTTCCTGCGATGGCGGCTTGGCTCAAGATGGTTGACCCGGATGCGGCCAATCCGGTAGATGACTGCCTCAAGGCGCTGGGTTCCGTTACTGATACGAATTGGCATCGCATGCTTTTCAGGTTTGCCGAGATGCAGCGGGGGACGAGCAATGCTTGAGGCGACATCGACTCCCGAATCTGGTATCCTCGGATGCAGGAGGTCGCATCCGTTGCCGTCGAAGCTCACAAAGCGAAAGAATCCCTACGATATGCGGCGGTGGCATCCGCGCGAGATCATCAACGCGCGTTTGGAGGCCCTGGGGAAGACCAAGTATTGGCTGGTCGGTCAGGCGGGTTCGAGCGAGGCTGTTGTGTATCGGTTCCTCTCCGGCCAGGCGGAGACGTCTGCCGAGAACGCACAACAGATGCTCGCCGCCGTTGGCCTAGAGCTTCGCCCCATTGCTGGCTTCGACCCCGACGCATCGTCCGGGTAATCGCTGAGGTGGCTTCACAGGTCGCACAGGCCGAATAGTCAGCCCGCCGATCGATATTCTGCTGTTGATTGCTCTCGTATCCGATGGTACGTTTGGGTGTCCCCCCCGCATACGTTTGGGGGTTTCGCACATCATCAGGAGAAGATGGCATGGGAATGACGGAAGCACAGCGCGAGAGGCGCCGCAAATATGTTGGGGCGTCGGATGTCGGTGCCGTTCTCGGCGAAGATCCGTGGCGTACTCCCGCGGATGTCTGGGTGGAGAAGGTTCACGGCATTGTTGATGATCAGAATGAGGCGATGCGTCTCGGAAACCACCTGGAGGCCGCCTGCAAAGCTCTCGCCGGCGAGGCGCTGGGCGTCGCTGTTACGAGTTCGAATCCATTTCGCGTCGTCGAGGGCACTCGGCTGGGTGTTAATCTGGATGCGTGGTTTGATCGCGATGGGGTGTCGATTCCGGTCGAGTGTAAGACTGCTGGCCTGTTGAATCCCTGGGGCCCAGGTGTCACGGACTGGGGCGAGGATGGCACGGATGAGGTGCCGACCCGCTACATCCTGCAGGTGCATGCCCAGATGATGGCGACCGGCGCCAAGGACTCGTATATCTCCGCCTTGATTCCTGGCAGGGGTCATGCGATGTTCCAGATCCAATTCGACGAGGAAGTTGCTTCCCTCATCTTGAAGGGTGTTGAAAAGTTCTGGACGCACGTTGAGAACAGAACTACTCCCGACAATCTTGTTCCGAACAGTGAGATTCTGGCTCGCATCCGGCGTGTTCCAGAAACCGTGGTCGCTCTGGATTCTGGTGTAACGGATCGGGTGATTGCTTGGCAGAATGCAAACAAGGCAAAGAAGACGGCTGAGGATGCCGCTGACGAAGCGCGGAATTTGGTGCTCGAGTCGCTCGGCCTGGCCGAGGGTGCTGTCATTGAATACACGAAGGAACAGGCTGCTGTTTTGGGTGAAATCCTAGACGTTGATCCGGCCAAGGTGCCTGATAAGTTGTCAGCTATCACGTTCCTCCAGCAGTCGAGGGCGGGTATCGATCAGGACAAGCTTCGGTACGATCACCCGCTGGTTTTCCGTGAGGTTCGGACGGTGTCTCGCTTCCGCGTGCTCCGTCTCAAGAAGCAGACCAAAGAAATCAAGGTCAACTCTGACGCCAAGAAGCTGGCGCTCGCCGCCCCCACGCCCGCCATCGAAAGGGGTGAGTCATGAGCCACGTTCCATCCGATCCATTGGATGTCACTGACGACGGAGCCGTGATGCAACGGATCGACCCTGGCATTGCCGAGCAGATGGCAGGGGCCCAGATCGGACAGCTGATCGAGACAGCGCGTCGCTTTCCGCGATCGGTGCATACTTCCATGAAACAAGCGATCGAGTTGGCGACGCTGGACGAGGACACCGCTATGTCCTGTTCCTACGCCTTGCCCCGAGGTGGAAAGACAATCACTGGGCCATCCGTGAGGTTCGCCGAGATAATTGCATCATGCTGGGGCAATCTGTGGGTGCAATGCACTCCCATCGCTGAGGACAATCGGTTCGTGACTGTTCGGGCGGTGTGTTGGGATGTGGAGAAGAACTTGTGTGTCGCGTTTGACGTGATTCGCGGGATCACCGATCGCAACGGGCGCAAGTTCAATAACGATATGGTCGTTGTGACCACGAACGCAGCGGCGTCAGTCGCGTTCAGGAATGCCGTGCTGCGAGTGGTCCCGGAGGCTTTAACCCGATCGGTCCTGGAAGCTGCTCGCAAGGTAGTGCGTGGCGACTCCGTTACGCTTCAGGCTCGGCGGGACAAGATGTTTACGCATTTCTTTTCGATGGGCGTGGATGAGAATCGTGTTTTCGCTGCTCTGGGTGTGGATGCGCGGCAGGACATCGGACTCGACGAGTTCGAGGTGCTGTTGGGTATCGCCAACGGCATAAAAAACGACGGATTGAGTGTCGACAGCGTCTTTCCGAATGTGACGTCCGCTCGCGATGAGATCAAGTCTAAGGGCGGCA
>JAJCZP010000104.1 GCA_029262315.1 Deltaproteobacteria bacterium
CGCGCTTCGTAACCGCGCGGTCGTAGATACCACGGAGGTAAGACTTGGGATGATCTCGGTTCATCCGCCACGAATGCGATCAGCGTGCGTCACGACGTAAGCTGCATCACAGATCCGTCGCCGCAAGCAGACGCCGCACCGAGCGGGGCCTGACTCGCGAGACGAGAAGGGAGTAAGCCTAGCTGTTGTCGGATGCGGCGGCGACCCGTGCCCGTGCCTGCCCCAGGGCCCGCAGTGCCGCCAGCGCTTCTGGCGAGGTGGGGTCGAGATCGCCGAGCGCCTTTTCCGCGTCGTCGGCCGCGCGCTTGGCGACCTCGGCGTCGATCTCGCTGACAGGCTCCGCCCCATCCGCAAGCACGGTCATCACGTTGTCCGCCACCTCGGCATAGCCGCCGAAGATCGCAACCACCTCGCGCTTGCCGCCGCTCGTGTAGGCCAAGCGCCCTGGCGCCAGCATGGTGAGAAACGTGATGTGGTCGGGCAACACACCGATCTCACCCGAGATGCCTGGCGCCGTGACCTCCTCGACGTCCTGGTCGAGCAGCTGGCGTTCGGGGGTGACGATGCGAAGTCTGAGTGCCATTGGGTGCCCGACGCTCCCTACTCGGCCATCTTCTTGGCGTTGGCGATGACGTCCTCGATCGTGCCCTGGAGGTAGAAGGCCTGCTCGGGGATCTCGTCATGCTTGCCGTCGATGACTTCCTGGAAACCCTTGATGGTGTCTTTGAGGCTGACGTATTTACCCGCGCGGCCGGTGAACGCTTCCGCGACGAAAAACGGCTGCGAGAGGAAGCGCTGGATCTTCCGGGCGCGGGCAACGATCTGCCGATCTTCTTCGGAGAGCTCGTCCATACCGAGAATCGCGATGATGTCCTGGAGATCTTTATAGCGCTGCAGGAGCTCCTGGACCGCCCGTGCCGTTCGATAGTGCTCTTCCCCGACGACCGCAGGATCGAGAATACGCGACGTCGAGTCGAGCGGATCGACCGCGGGATAGATGCCGAGCTCGGCGATCTGACGCGACAACACCGTCGTCGCGTCCAGGTGTGCGAATGTCGTCGCGGGAGCGGGGTCGGTCAGGTCGTCGGCAGGAACGTAGATGGCCTGCACCGACGTGATCGAGCCTTTCTTGGTCGAGGTGATGCGCTCCTGCAGCTCGCCCAGGTCGGTCGAGAGCGTCGGCTGATAACCGACCGCTGACGGCATCCGTCCGAGCAGCGCCGACACCTCGGAGTTTGCCTGCGTGAAACGGAAGATGTTGTCGATGAAGAGGAGAACGTCCTTCCCTTCCTCGTCGCGGAAATACTCCGCACCCGTGAGCGCGGTCAGCGCCACGCGGGCGCGTGCTCCCGGCGGCTCGTTCATCTGTCCGTAGACGAGCGCCGTCTTCGCGATGACGCCCGACTCCTTCATCTCGTTCCAGAGATCGTTGCCTTCACGGGTACGCTCGCCGACGCCGCCAAACACGGAATAGCCACCGTGCTGCTTGGCGACGTTGTTGATGAGCTCCATGATGAGGACGGTCTTGCCGACGCCGGCACCACCGAACAGGCCGATCTTGCCGCCGAGCGCGTACGGCGCCAGAAGATCGACGACCTTGATGCCGGTCTCGAGTGCCTGCACCTCGGTCGCCTGATCGACGAACGACGGCGGTTCACGATGGATGGGCAGCCGAATCTTGGCATTCACCGGCCCACCCTCGTCCACAGGCTCGCCAATGACGTTCATGATGCGCCCGAGCGTGGCCTCGCCGACCGGGACCGTAATCGGTGCGCCCGTATCCGTGACGGGCAGACCGCGTACCAGACCTTCGGTCGAGTCCATCCCGATACAACGGACACTGCGCTCGCCCAGGTGTTGCGCAACCTCGAGCACGAGATTGTCGGGGCGATCGTCGATGGCGGGATTTCCCGCGGTGACAGCGTTCAGGATGGCGGGAAGATCTCCCTCGCCGAACTCGACGTCAACCACCGCGCCAATGACCTGTGTGATGCGTCCTACGCTACGGGTACCGTTCGATGCCACGGACGTTCCTCCAAGATCTGCTTGAGATCAGCCTTTCAAAGCTTCTGCGCCGCCGACGATCTCCATGAGTTCCTTGGTGATCGTCGCCTGGCGTGCGCGGTTCATCTCGAGCGTCAGTCGATCAATCATTTCCGACGCATTGCGGGTTGCGCTCTCCATCGCGGTCATGCGGGCGCCATGTTCACTGGCGATCGAATTCAACACCGCCTGGAATACCTTCACCTCGACGTAGCGCGGCAGCAGATCGTCTATGACGAGCTGCCGGTTCGGTTCGTAGAGGTACTCACGCGCCGACTCGGGCGCCTCGGGCGTCGCAATCGGCAGCAGACGCTCGAGGGTGGGCACTTGCGTGAGCGCCGACTCGAACTTGGTGTAGAGCAGATACACCGCGTCGAAGTCCTCGCTCTGAAAACGGGCGACCGCACGCGCGACGATGTCACGCGCAAGATCGATCGACGGACCGGCGCTTGGGCCAGCGAATTGCTCGGCGATGGTCACGTCACGCCGCTTGTAGAAATCGTGCCCTTTGCGCCCGATGAGGCCGAGCTCAGTGTCGCGTCCATCTTCCGCGATGAACGTCTGACTCAGCCGGATCAGATTGGTGTTGAAACCACCGCAGAGACCACGGTCGCCCGTCAACAGCAGCAGTAAGACCTTGGACTCCGGCGTGCGCTCGCGCACGAGCGGATGCTCACGCAACCCGGATTCGGTTGCGAGACCGGCCATCACCTCGCCGAACTTCTCCGCATAGGAACGCGACGCCGAGACCGCGTCCTGCGCCCGACGCAACTTCGCAGCCGAGACCATCTTCATGGCCTTGGTGATCTGCTGCGTGTTGCGGACCGATCCGATCCGCTTGCGAATGATCTTCAGGCTCGCCATCAGGCCGAAAAGTGCCCCTTGAACTCGTCGAGGACTTTGTTGAGCGCCGCTTTGACGTCGTCACTGAACTTCTTGTCCTCGACGACCATCTTGAGCACTTCAGGATACTTCGACGCCGCGAACGCAGCGAGATCTTCCTCGTACTTCTTGAGCGCCTCGACCGGAAGATCATCGATGTAGCCGTTGATCGCCGCGTACACGATCAGCACTTGGTTCTGGACGGGCTGTGGCTGGAAGACGGGCTGCTTCAGCACCTCGACCAGGCGCTCGCCTCGCGAAAGCATCTTCTGCGTCGCCGCGTCGAGATCGGAGCCAAACTGCGCGAAGGCCGCCATCTCGCGAAACTGCGCGAGATCGAGCCGAAGCGTACCCGCGACCTTGTTCATCGCCTTGATCTGCGCGGCACCACCGACGCGTGAAACAGACAAGCCAACATTCACGGCGGGACGAACGCCCGAGTAGAAGAGATCACTTTCGAGATAGATCTGGCCGTCGGTGATGGAAATGACGTTGGTCGGAATGTAGGCCGACACGTCGCCCGCCTGGGTCTCGATGATCGGAAGGGCCGTGAGCGAGCCGCCGCCACGAGCGTCGCTCATCTTGGCCGCGCGCTCGAGCAGCCGGGAGTGCAGGTAGAAGACGTCGCCAGGAAACGCCTCACGGCCTGGCGGGCGGCGCAGCAAGAGCGAAAGCTGGCGATACGCGACGGCGTGCTTCGACAGATCGTCGTAGATCAGCAGCGAGTGTTTCCCGTTGTCGCGAAAGTACTCGCCGATGGCGGCACCCGAGTACGGCGCGATGAACTGAAGCGGGGCGGCTTCCGAGGCGGTCGCAGCAACGACGGTGGTGTATTCCATCGCGCCGCTCTGGGTCAGACGCTCGACGACCTGCGCAACGGTCGAGCGCTTCTGTCCAATGGCGACGTAGATGCACGTGACGTCGCCGCCCTTCTGGTTGAGGATGGTATCGAGCGCGACAGCGGTCTTGCCGGTCTGGCGATCGCCGATGATCAGCTCACGCTGGCCGCGGCCGATGGGGATCATGGTGTCGATCGCCTTCAAGCCCGTCTGCAGCGGCTCGGCCACCGGCTGCCGATCGACGATACCGGGCGCCTTGACCTCAATCCGCCGGGTCTCCTTGGTCTCGATCGGGCCCTTGCCGTCGATCGGCACGCCGAGCGCGTTCACGACGCGGCCACGGAGCGCCTCGCCGACGGGTACCTCGGCGATGCGATTGGTGCGCTGCACCTCGTCGCCCTCGCCAATCGCGCTCGCCTCACCGAAGAGCACGGCGCCGACATTGTCCTCTTCGAGGTTCAGCACCATTCCGTAGATGTCGTGCGGGAATTGCAGCAACTCACCCGCCGCGGCCTTGTCGAGACCGTAGATGCGGGCGATGCCGTCACCGCAGGACAGGACGGTACCGGTTTCGCGAACCTCGACGTTCTTGTCGTACTCGGCGATCTGCTTCTTGATGACGGCGCTGATCTCTGCGGCGCGAATCTCCATCGATTCTTCCGATCCTTCCTTGTTCGATTCCTGAGCTTGACCCGATTCCTAGCCAGCCATCTGGCCGTGAAGCTTGGCGAGCTGCGTGCGGAGACTTCCGTCGTAGACCTTGCCGTCGACCTCGACGATGACACCGGCGATGAGATCGGTGTCGAGCTCGACGCCCACAACGACCTTCTTGCCGGTCACGGTTCCAAAGACGCGACCGATCTCAGCGACAACGTCCTCCGCCAACGGCGTTGCGCTCCGGACACTCGCGCGCGTGACCCCGTTCCGCTCGTCGACCAGTACATCGAAGACGACGCGTATGGCCTCCACGTGATCGAGCCGATCGCGCTCGTCGAGGAGGAGGAGGAAATTCCGAAGCGCGTCTGGCGACTGCGTGCGCTCGGCGATCTCCTTCAACCAAGTACTCTTCTGTTCACGTGCAACCGGACTCGTGAGCGCACGACCGACATCCGGATCGCCGACCACGTCGGCAATGAGACCAAGCGCGGTCGAGATCTGCTCGAGATTGCCCTGCTCTCCGGCAAGTTCGAAGAGCGCACGTGCATAGCGACGAGCGACGGTGTCGGGTCTCACTGCTGAGCCGCCTGTCGTAGGAACTGGTCCACGAACGCGCGCTGGTCATCCGGGCCAAGCGCCTTGCGAATGCGGTCCTCCGCCAGGCCCACGGCCAGAGACGCGATTTCGGCGCGCACATTCTCGAGTGCCCGCCGACGCTCCTGCTCGGCGAGAAGGCCCGCGTCGTGAACCCGCCGTTCACCCGTAGCCTGAGCGTCGGCCCGTCCGCGCTCACCCTGCTGGGTGGCGGCGTTCACGAGATCCTCGTGGAGTGTCGCGCACTCGGCATCGATCTCGGTGAGACGGGTCCGTGCATCCGCCGCCGCCTGCTCGGCCGCGGTGAGCGCGTTTTTGGCCTCGTTCGCCGACGCAACGATCTGCTCGTGACGTTGGCTCAGGTACTGCCGGATAGCGGGGATGACGTAGATGACGACGATGGCGATGTAGATGGAAAAGTTGATCGTCGGAAAGAAAAGCTCACCGATACTCGGTGCATGGTGCGCATCGCCATGACCGCCGCCGGAGGCCCACAAGAGCCCGGGCTGCAAGGCCCACAGTGCGATGGCAACACTACCGGTGAGGCGGCGGTACCACGACCCGCACACTGTCGACGCGATCCCCGCGGGACGACTCATGCGGCCCGCCCAAGCACCTGCGCCACGACCTCGTCGGCAAGCGCCTCTGCATCGGCGCGGAGCGGCGCCTTCACTTCTTCGACCTGGGCCGCCGTCACGGCACGCTCCTTCTCGAGCAGCGCCGTGGCTTCGGTGGCGAACCGCTCGAGAATGGCATGCTCATCGCGCTCGGCGCTCTTCTTGATTTCCGTTGCTGCCGCCGTACCGCGGTCGCGTGCGGCGGCCAGCTTGACCGCGGCCTCCGCCTGCAAGCGCTCGGCGTCCGCAAGCAATTCGGTGGCGCGCTCGCTTGCGCCGGTTGTGTGCACGCCGCGCTTGGCGAGTGCCTCCTGGACCGGCTTGAAGAGGATCGCGCGCATGAGCCCCCAGAACACCAGGAAGCTCACGATCTGAATGAGAAAAGTTATGTCCGGAGGTAGCTTGATCAATGCTCGTTCATCCTCAAGCCAGCGGCGTGACTCAGCCGAGCCGCTGACGGAAGCTACTCGTCATCTCATTGCCCGGGATGTCGCCGAAACGGGTTTTCGGTATCAGCGACGGGAAGGCGCGCTACTGGGAAACTACTTCGTGGCCTCGGGCGGCGCCGCAACGCCGTTGCCCTCGGTCTTCTTCTCGTCCTTCGGGAACGGCGTAATCTTGCGATCCGATTTGTCCGCGCCACCCATCGAGCAATGGCCTTCGAACACGACCCCTTCCTGAATGATCAGGCATGGAGTGGTCACGTTCCCGAACAACTTTCCCGGGGCGCGAATCTCGACACGCTTGGTGGCCGTAATGTCGCCGGTCACCTTGCCGTTGATGATGATCGAGCTGCCGGAGATCTTGGCGTTCAGGATCGCGCTCTCACCAACGAGGAGCGTGTCTTGCGCGGCGATCTCACCCTCGACCTGACCGTCGACACGGACGGTACCCTCGAACGCAAGCTTTCCTGTTATGCGGCTTCCTTTGCCGAGGTACGCACTGACCTCGGTATTGCCGACCGTAGGCGGCGTGTCGCGGGCGAGAGCATCTCGTTCCATTTTCTGCTCCTCCCCTCCCACTGCGCTCGGGGTACCCAGTCGTTCCCGGTTTTCCTTCCCGAAGAGCGCCATTGGAAGGCTTCCTTTCAAACTTTCGCCAGAATCCAGCGACCCAAACGGGCCTCGTACCATCGGCCTGGGAGGTTGTCAAAACTGAGCGAATCTAGTGACCGAGACGCGTGATCAGACCGTCGAGCTGGTCGTCGGAGTAGTACTCGATTTCGATCGTTCCACCCTTTTTGCCACGAGGACGAACGCGAACGCGGGTGCCGAGCGACGTGGTCAAGTCTCGCTCGAGCGCCTGCCGATGCAGATCCGCGGTTGCGACTTTGCCACGCCCCTTCCCAGACGCCTTGCGCTTTGCGGCCCCGATTTGCTCGGCCTCACGTACCGAGAGCTCACGGGTGAGAATCTGCCGCATCGCGCGCACCTGCGCTTCCTCACCATCGATCGACACCAATACACGTGCGTGTCCCGCCGTCAGATGGCCGCGGTTGAGTTCCTGCTGGACCGCCTCGGGCAAACGGAGCAATCGGAGGGCATTGGCGATCGTCGGTCGACTCTTCCCCACGCGCTCGGCGATCTCGTCCTGGGTGTGCGCGAAGTCGTCGATGAGCTGCTGATATGCGCGTGCCTCGTCCAATGGCGAGAGGTCATCGCGCTGAACGTTCTCGATGAGCGCGATCTCCAAGCTCTCGGCATCGTTGAGCTCGCGAACGACGACGGGGACCTCGTGCAGTCCGGCCCGTTGTGCGGCCCGATAGCGACGCTCCCCAGCAACGATCTCGTATTCATCGTCGCCGAGCGGACGAACGAGGATCGGTTGCAGGATGCCTTGGACGCGGATTGAGGAGGCAAGGTCCTCCAACGATTCCTCGCCGAACTCGGTCCGTGGCTGGCGGCGATTCGGACGAAGCTGACTGACGTCGAGCCGGCCTTCGTGTGCACCAACGTCCTCGGGCTCGCTGGGTGCCACCTTGGCCGGCGACGTTCCGGCGCCCGGAATTAGAGCATCCAACCCACGACCGAGCGCTCTCCGCATCATCAACTCCTAACAGTGTTTTGAATCAGCTCTTCTGTCAGTGCCGCATAGGCCTCTGCGCCGCGCGATCGACG
>JAJCZP010000105.1 GCA_029262315.1 Deltaproteobacteria bacterium
GGACCTCACGGGCAAAGTCCTTGATCCAATACCGCAACACATAGATCACGGCACTATCGCCGAACTCGATTGGAAAGCAGTCGGGACGCGGACGCGAAAGGACCCCCGAGACACCGCGAAGCGCCCCAAGCAAGACCGCCCGCACCTCGTTTGGAGGGTGCCGATAGTGGAACCCGACGCGCACCCAGGTACGATGCTCGGTCGTGGGCCGCGAGAAGTTGACCACTTCGGCCGTCAGCAGTTGATTGTTCGGAACGATGACGGCATCGCCGTCCTTGGTCACGATGGTCGTCGCCCGCCATTTGATCTCGCGGATGCGTCCGGTGCGATCGGACACTTGGATCCAGTCGCCAATCGCGAGCGCACGCTCGATCGGTAAAGCCAAGCCCGCAAACACGTTGGCGATCGTGCTCTGCAACGCCAGACCAACCACGGCGGTGAGCAAACCGCCGGTCGCCACCACGGACACGGGGTCGAAGCCGCGTTGATAGAGTACAATTGCCACCGTCGTCGCCACCAGGGCGATCTGGAAAAGATCCCGGACGACCGCCGGCACCTGGCGACCCCGCAACACGACACCGAACAGCGCCAGGCTCCCCGTGCCCGCGAGGCCGACGACCAGAAACAGCAAGCCGATGACGTTGAGAACCCCCCACGCCTCCTCGAACCCGACCATCCGGGCCACCGAACCTGCCAGGCGAAACCCCACTGCGAGCAGGAGGAAACTGGCCGGCACAGTCGCACGACGACGCTCGTCGGGGTGGACCGCGGCGCGGAGCCCGAACAGAACCAGCAGCGCCAGCAGCGCCGTCGTGTGGCCGGCCCATGCGGGCTCCATCGCCTGCAACCGTTCGAGCACGCCTCCCATGGCCGCCGCACTCTAGCATAGCGCCCGCGGGATTTGACCTCGCCCGCTACACCTGATGAGACGGCGGCATGGCCGCACGGAACCACGTAGCCATCGTCACCGGCGCGGGCTCCGGCGTCGGCCGCGCCGCGACGCTGCGGCTGGAAGGCACGCTGAGCGCGACGGAGATGCGAGGGCAGCCACCATGCGGATGACCACTCTCGGGCGTACTGGCGTACGCGTTTCACGCCTGTGTCTCGGGTGCATGAGCTACGGCACCCCCGAATGGCGGCCCTGGGTTCTCGACGAGACCACGGCGCGTCCCTTCTTCCGCCGGGCGATCGAGGCCGGGATCAACTTCTTCGATACGGCCGATATGTACTCGCTCGGCGAGAGCGAGCGCATCACCGGCAAATTGCTCCGCGAGTTCACGTCCCTCGACGAGGTCGTGATCGCGACCAAGGTCTTCTTCCCGATGAACGACCACCCCAACATGGGCGGCCTGTCGCGCAAGCACATCCAGCAGGCGTGCGAGGCGAGCCTCCGCCGGCTGGGCGTCGACTGCATCGACCTCTACCAAATCCACCGCCTCGACCCGCGCACGCCACTCGACGAGATGCTGGCGGCGCTCGACCAACTCGTGCAGCAGGGAAAGGTTCGCTATCTCGGCGCCAGTTCCATGTACGCGTGGCAATTCGCGCAGGCACTCGCCGCGGCCGACCACCGAGGCTGGACACGCTTCGCAACCATGCAGAACCACTACAACCTGATCTATCGCGAGGAAGAGCGCGAGAAGCTTCCGCTGTGCGCCGCCGAGAACATCGCAGTCATGCCCTGGTCCCCCTTGGCGCGTGGCCTACTCGCCGGCGCCCGGACCTCACTGGACGACAAGGACGCGACGCTCCGTGCGGGGACCGATCAACTCACCGAGCACCTCTATGATCACCCCGCCGACTGGAACGTGGTCGGGGCCGTCCGTGAGGTCGCCGGCGAGCGCGACGTGCAGCCCGCGCAAATCGCGCTCGCCTGGCTTCTGAGTCGGCGACCGGTCGCCGCACCGATCATCGGCGCAACCAAGCTCGCGCATCTCGAACACGCCATCGCAGCCGTCGATCTGACGCTCTCCGACGACGAGGTCTCCCGTCTCGAGGCGCCCTACGTTCCGCACGGCGTCCGCGGGCTCGCGCCACCGCCTGGCGCGGCACTGGGCAACACCCCCGTCCGCCGCTAGCTCCCAGACGCTCGCCGCACGCCGCGGCACGCCCCACCCCGCTGGCAGCAGCCCACCTGGGCATGCCTGCGCCACGCGCGCTCTCAAGGCGTGGCGCAGGCGCGATTTTCCCGAAGGGTACTTGATCTGCGCTCCCGTTCGGGAGTAGCTTTCGTGCGTGGGAATATTTCCCATTTACTAAACTCACTCTTTGGGAGGATACTCATGAAAATCGCACACACCGCCGTCGCGGTCCTCGTGGCCGGCCTACTATTCGCGGCCCCGGTTCAGGCACAACTGGACGCCGATATCGCGGGCGCGTTGAACATCGTCGACGCCAAGCCAACCGTCCCGAGCGTCAACACCGCCCTCATCTTCACCAATCCGAAGAACGCCCCGGCCCGGGTCAAGATGGCGGCCTACAACTACCAGGGGACGCAGGTCGGTACGCACGAGTTGGCGGTGCCAGCCCGCGGCCTGAAGTACGTCTTCGTCTCGCAGTTCGTGGACGCGAGCGCCCTCCCCTTCGTGGGCTGGGTAGAGGCCAAGGCATCCCCGTCAGTCTTCCCGAGCGCGGTACTCCTCGGCGTTGGGACGACCGCCCTCCCGGCCAACAATCGGAAAACTGGCCGCATGTTCTTCCGGCTCACGGCCGCATACTGATCGGCAGGCGCGCGTTGCCGCTCGTCTCCCGACGAGGAGCGGCGCGCGCCAAGCCGCCCCCAACGCCCTGGCCCTTGATCTCGCCGACGGTCCGCTCTAGTCACCACGGAAACGTACGCGACGTGCTCTCCCGCCGCGTCAAAGCAGCCATGAAACCGCCCAAGCTTTTTCGCTGGATCCGACGAAAGATACGGGGCAAAGAACCCTCTGGTCCGACGTGGCACCGCGCCGCGGTCGGTGGGCATTGGGACACGATCGGCCGCCTCCAGTTTGCGTTTCTGGAGAGCCGCGGGCTGCAACCGCAGCACTATCTGCTCGACGTCGGATGCGGCTCGTTGCGGGGCGGGCTGCACTTCATCCGCCACCTCGACGCCGGACACTACTTTGGGATCGACCACGAGCAGGCCCTGTTGGACGCGGGGCGCGAGGTCGAACTTGCCGGGGCCCGGCTCGAACACAAAGACCCGCAACTGTTCCGAAGCGACGACTTCGATCTGTCGCTGCTACCGCCCGACCGCACCTTCGAGTTTGCGCTCGCCCAGTCGCTCTTCACGCACCTAACCCCCGACATGATCGATCTCTGCCTCGCGAAGGTCATGCCCCGTCTCGCACCCGGCGGCACGTTCTACGCGACGTTCCAGGAGAGCGAGGACGGCACGATCGATCCCGGGAAACCCCACCGTTGGCGCACGCAGGAGCGCCGGGGAACCCACTATCCGTTCCTCATGTTCGAGAATCTGGCGCGCAAGGCGAATGTCTCCGTCGAGTACATCGGCGACTGGCATCACCCGCGCCAACAAATGATGCTGGCGTTCCGGGCCTGAGCGGGTCGAGACCTCGCATTGACCGGCCCCACGCAGCCCGGGCTACAATCGCCTTCGAACGATGAGGGCTGAGACGACGAGTCGTAATCGGGTATCACACACGGCCGATGATGCACTTCGTCGTCTCGTCGGTGATCGATTCGGGCTTTTCGCTGCCAGCTGGCTCGCAATGATGCTGACCTGGGTCGCCGTATTGACCCAGCGCTCCTCCACAGCAGTCGTACCGGCATTGCTCACGATTGCGGTGCATCTCACAATGCTCGCGGTCCTGTGGCGTGCCAGTCGCGGCCAGCCCGAGCCCTCGCATCCGCAGGAGACGGCATTCGCAACCTGCATCGCGATCGGCGTCTCCTCGATCGCCCTCTTCGCATGGGTCGAGGCTCCCGGCGAGCTCTTGTCCTTCACCTTGTTCACGCTCTGCCTCGTCGTCGGACTGGTCTTCGCCTGGGGATGGCGGTTCGAGCTGGCCATGTTCGGCGTCATGCTGATCCCATTCGGATTCGCGCGCTCACGGCTCGAGTTCTCGGTGAGCAGCCTCGAGCTGAACGCGGCAATCGTCATCGGCACCGCGGTCGCAGTCGCCATCGCCGAGGGTAGTGCGCGGAGCTTTCGCCTCGCCTTCACTCGGCAACAAGAGGCCCACACCGCCTTGCGGGCACTCGCCACGTCACGCGATGCCTTCCGCGACATCACCGAGAGCGCGCGCGACGCCATCTGGGAAGTCGATCGCGCGGGCAGACTCGTCTACATCAACGAGGCCGGTGCTGGCGTGCTGGGCTTCGCGCCTGCCGAGCTCATCGGCACCAACGTCGATCGCTTCGTCACCGCGCATCCACGCAACCCGAGTCTCACGACAATCCGCGCGAAGCCCGACGCAGAAGCACTTCGACAACCGATTCTCATGCAATGGACGACCCCCAGCGGGTTCGTCTGGGTCGAGATGATCACCAATGTGATCCCAGGAGAGGCGGGGAGCGTCCTCGGATTCCGCGGCATCAGCCGCGATGTCACCAAACGCGTGCAGGCCGAGGAACGCCTGCGCGAGAGCGAAGCCCGCTATCGGGGTATCGTCGCCTCGCAGGAAGCCCTGATCTTTCGCTGCGATCTCGATGGTCATCTGCGCTTTCTGAACGAAGCCGGGATACGAAAGTACGGCGTCGAGGGGATTCGGATCGACAAACTCAACTATCTGCGCTTCGTGCATCCGGAAGACGCCCCACACGCATTGGCCGCGTTGCGCGCCCTCGAGCCCGGCAAGCGATTCCTCCGCCAGAGCCGAGGCCAGACGGCGGAAGGCTGGCGCTGGATCGAGTGGGAAGTATCGGCGATCACCGACATCAATGGCGACTTCACGGAAGTGCAGGGCGTCGGCCGCGATGTCACCGAACAACGAACCGCGGACGAGGCACTGCGGCGCTCCCTCGAGGAACTCCGCCAGCACGAAGAACAGCTGCGCTTGATGGCACTCCGGCAGGTCGCCATCCGCGAGGAGGAGCGCAAGCGCCTCGGATTCGATCTGCACGACGGCGTGTGCCAGGAACTCGTCGGCATCAACATCCTGATTGAATCGGCGCGGCAACAGATATCCGCCGGATCTGCGCGTGTCGGCCTCGGCCGCGCGCAGACCT
>JAJCZP010000106.1 GCA_029262315.1 Deltaproteobacteria bacterium
GTGCGTCGGCCGAAGCGGTCCGGACTCCGATCGAAGCCGCGGTCTCCGGCGACGATGCGGAGCGCAAGCGCATCACCGACGGCATCGCCGCCCTCCTTGCGGGCTCACCGGCCGCACCCGAAGAGACCTTCTTCGTGATCCGCCGGTTGCTTGCCGGACTCGCCGCCACCCGACCCGTGGTGCTGGTGATCGACGATCTACAGTGGGCCGAACCCCTGTTGCTCGACCTCGTCGAGCACCTGGTGCAGTGGGGAGGTGGCGTTCAATTGCTGGTCCTGGTCGGCGCGCGCCCCGAACTCCGCGACGTGCGTTCCTCACTCGTGATGCAGGGGGGCCTGGTGGCGGACGTGATGACGCTCACCGGACTCGACGCCGGTGCCGCCATGCGCCTGGCCGCCAACGTGATCGGCGCCGACGATCTCCCGGCCGCAGTCGCCGCGAAAGTACTCGCGACGAGTGAAGGCAACCCGCTGTTCGTCGGCGAGTTGGTCCGCATGCTGGTCGACGAGGGTGCGCTCACCCGCGAGGGCGACCGCTGGACGATCGGCACGGCGCTCGCAACGCTCGAGATGCCGCCGACCATCCACGCACTGCTCGCCGCGCGCATCGAGCGTCTCAAGCCCGAGGAACGCAGCGTGCTCGAACGCGCCGCGGTCATCGGCCGCCACTTCTCACGGAGTGCCGTCGCCGAACTGCTCTCAGGAGACAGTACCGAACTCGACGCGCGCCTCGAATCGCTTCAGCGCGGTGAACTGATCGAACGCGACACGGGCTGGCTCCTCGGCGAACCCATGCTGCGCTTCCACCACGTCCTGATCCGCGATGCGGCCTACCGGCGCATTCTCAAGGGCACGCGCGCGGAACTGCACGCGCGTTTCGCGGACTGGGTCGAGAACCGCGCCGGTGACGCCGCCGAGTACGACGAAACGATCGGCCGCCATCTCGAGCAGGCACATCAACTGCAGAGCGAGCTCGGCCCGCTCGACGCGGCCGGACGCGTGCTCGGCGAACGCGCCTCGAAGCACCTTGCCGCCGCCGGTCGCCGCGCGCTCGCGCGCGATGATGTGCCACTCGCCGCGAGTCTGCTCGGTCGGGCGCTCGACCGGCTCGACCCTGATGACCGAGCGCGGGCGGATCTCGCACTCGATTGGTGTGAGGCTCTGCTCGCCGCCGGCGATGTCGGCCCGGCCGTCGCGGCCATCGACGAACTCGGCCGCTTCATTGAAGACTCGGATCGTCTCCGCGCCTGGCACACCTGCTTCGCCGGTCAGCACGCCGTCTTGACCGCACCGGAAGCGCTCGATGCAACCGCGGAAGCCGTCGCCGCGGCCGCCACGGCACTGGCCGAGCTCGACGATGCCGCGGGCGAGGCCAAGGCCCACTTCGTCTACGCGCTCGCCTTGTCGCGCCTCGGAAAGGTCGGTGCCTGCGAGGCGGCCCTCGACCAAGCGCTCGCCGCGGCGCGCCGCGCCGGTGATCGCCGCCGCGCCAACACCGTCCTCGCGATCGCGCCGCTCGCCGCCCTCTGGGGACCGAGCCCGGTAACGCGCGCGAGCGGCCGCTGTCTCGACGTCGTCCGCGTGCTCCGCATCACGCAGGGCGCGCCCGCGGTCGAAGCCGTCGCGCTCAGCTGTCAGGGGGTATTGGAGGCACTACGCGGCCGGACGGACGCCGCGCGCCGCATGATCGCCTCGGCGCGGAAGATGGTCGAGGAACTCGGCATCACGCAGCGCCTGCTCGAAACCGACGTCTTTGCCGGACTCGTCGCGCTTCTCGAAGGCGATGCGGCCGCAGCCGAGCGCAGTTTACGAGGGGCCTACGACGGTCTCCGCGAGCTCGGACTCGGGATCAACGCGGCCCAGGCCGCGGCGCTGCTCGCGCGTGCGCTGCTCGCACAGGATCGAGCGGCCGAAGCGGAAGCGCTCTCGCACGCGAGCGAGGAACTCGCGGGCGACGACCTGAAGGCCGCGATCGCCTGGCGCGGCGTACGCGCCGAAGCGCTCGCACGTCGCGGAGAGCATGCGGCCGCCGTCGAGTTCGCGATGAAAGCCGTCGAGATAGCTGCCAGCACCGACGCGCTCCTCGATCATGCCGACGCGCGTCTCGCGCTCGCGGCGGCGCTCCGGGCTGCTGGGCGAAGCGGCGAGGCCGCCGCCGAAGAGCGGCGCGCGAGCGAACTCTGGGAGACGAAGGGTGCAACGTTGCTCGGCGAGCAGGCCGCGCGCGAGCTTGCCAGCGTCGCACCAGCGGCGGCCACGACCGAACCGCGCGCGACGCCGACGTTGCCCAGCACTCCGACGACGCAACGACGTGTGCGACCGAACGCTGCGACGGCGACGCTGGCGCCCGCAGCTCGAGCCTGGTCGGCACGGGATCTCGACGCGTACAGAGCCCTCTTCAGCGATGGCTTCGAGGAGATCTATCACCCAACGGGATCTTCGTACGGAGTCGACGAGACCTTCGCTGGCGTCCAGGATCTCCTCGATTCGCGCCATCCGAGCACCAGCGCCGATCCACTCGCAACGCTCGGACCGTCCCTCATGCTCACCCGCCGCCGCTCAGGGGCACACGGCATGGCACAGGGAGATTACGACGTCGGCGAGTTCGACATCGAGCAGATCCAGCTGCTGGAGGTCGACGAAGGCAGCCTCCTCCGCCGCCGCTCGGAGGTCTTCGCCACCGAGCACCTGGGCGACGCAATCGCCCGCCTCTACGAACGCTACAGTGAGTTGCTGCCCGCAGGGCCGGCACGCGAGCGCGCCGCTGCGACAGCGTGCTCCATCGCGACGTGGCTCACCGGGACGGATATGGAGCTGGGCCCCGCGCTGGCACCCGAGGTCGAGGTCGTCGATCGCCGCACCGTCGGCTTTGGGACCCTGCGCGGAGCGCAGGAATTGCTGGATGCGATCGGTGCGCTCGTCGAGCTATCGGAGAATAACACGATGCTGGTCGAAGACGTGCTCGCGCTGCGAGCGAACGTGCTCGTCAGCAGGTCCACCCACTCGGGCACGCTGCGCGACGGAGGAGGCACCTTCGAGCGCCCCCTGTGCTCGCTGGTGGTGTTCGGTGCTGACGGTCGAATCACCCGCTACGAGCAGTGGGACGCCGAGCACGAGGCCGAGGCGCTCGCGCGCTTCGATGCGCTGGTGGCGGGCGGCGAGGCGTCGCGTTCCACATCACCACGCAAACCCGCGCACCCTGTCCCGCAGGATCGAAAGCGAACCGCGCTGCGCCGCGTGCGGCCGAACGACGCCACCGCGGCGCAAGCCCGGCAGGAGGCCGCACTCGCGACGCGCGATTTCGACGCCGTGCGCGCCAGCTTCTGCGACGATTTTCACGAGATCGACCACTCTACGGGGTCCACCTGGGGAGCGGACGGACCCGTCGCGTCGCTGCAGCGTCTCTACCGCTCGCGCGACCCGAGCTACCACATCGAGGTCCTCGCGACGCTCGGGTCGTCGCTGCTCCTCGGCCGGCGTCGCTCGAGTGCAAGCGGGGCAACGAGCAAACACTACGACGTCGGCGAGTACGAGAACGAAGTGATCATGTGTCTCGAGGTCGACGAGCGCGGCCGCTTCCAGCGTGCGGAGTCCTTCTCGACCGACCGCCTGGGCGACGCCGTCGCACGCTTTTATGAGCGCTACGCTGAACGACTCCCGCCAGGACAGGAACGCGATCGTGCCGCGGCGGCGGGACGCTGCATTGCGGCGCTGGGAAGGGTGGACCCCGACCGTACCCCCACCGCCTTCGCATCCGGGATCGTGGCCGTCGATCATCGAACCGTCGGCTTCGGGACGCTTCGCGGCTCGCAGGCGGCGCAGGATGCGATCCGCGCCCTCCTCGACCTCTCGGACCAGCTCACCGCCCGCACCGACGACGTCCTCGCTCTGGGCGCTGACGCGTTCCTTTGCAAGGCCACCACCACGGGCACGCTCCGCGACGGTGGTGGTGCGTTCGAGCGCAACGTCTGTATCCTGGTGACGTTCGGCGCGGATGGCCTGATCACGCGCTTCGAGCAGTTCGACGGCGACCGCGAGGCCGACGCGCTCGCGCGCTTCGACGAGCTTGCCGTCGGCGCCATGGCGCTGGCGCCGCACCGCCGCGTCCGCGCCAACCGGGCCACGGCCGTCTGCGACCGCTTCGCGGCGGCGCTCGATGCG
Source organism: Deltaproteobacteria bacterium (assembly GCA_029262315.1). Taxonomy (GTDB): domain Bacteria; phylum Desulfobacterota; class Binatia; order UTPRO1; family UTPRO1; genus JAJCZP01. Next base: position 4,161 of record JAJCZP010000106.1, read on the forward strand.
CGCGATGCCGCTGCCCTCGATGTCGCGCTCGCGGAGGACCTGGTCTTCGTCCATCACGCAACTGGCACCACCTTCGGCAAGCCTGAGATTATGAAGAGCTGGGGAGGGGTCCTCCAAGCCGAACAGCTGGAGAACCGGATCGAGCCGTACGCGACCCTCGGCGAGTCGCTGGCCCTCGTTCGCCAGCGGCTCTCGATCACGGGGATCAAGGATGATGAAGATCTCGCGAGCTTCGGGCCCGCCGAGGCGGAGATCTTCGTCATCGCCGAGGAAGCCGGGGCCCGTCTCCAGAGGATCGAGCAGTTTCCGGCAGATCTCCTCGGGAACGCCGTCGCGAAGCTGTACGAGCGCTACGCCGAACAGCTTCCCGCGGGGCCGGCGCGCGTACAGGCGACGGGAGCGGCACGCACAACCGAAGCAGGCATGGGTCCGGCGAACGCCCTCAACAAGTTCGCGACGATGTACGCACCGACGCTCGAGGCTATCGATCATCGCACCGCCGGCGTCGGCGCGGTACACGGGGCGGAGGCGTGGCTCGATGCGACTCGCGCGCTGTTCGACCTCACCAAGGACGTCTCGCTCCGCGCCGACGACGTGCTTGCCGTTCGCCCAAATGCCAGCCTGATCAAGGTGAGCACCTCCGGCGTCCTGCGCGACAGCGGCGGCACGTTCGAGCGCGCGTTCTGGTGTCTGACGGTTTTCGACGACGCCGGACTGATCGTCCACATGGAGCAGTTCAATCCCGACAGCGAGGCCGAGGCGCTGGCGCGCTTCGACGTACTGACGGGGGGAGCAGAGCCGCCCCAGCCGCATTTCGCCAACGCCGCCCAGCGCCGCTTGCAACAACTCACGGACGGGTGGGAAGCGCGCGACTGGCATAGCGTCGAGCAGACGTTGGCGCCGGCGTTCCGATTCGCCGACAACCGCCGACTGAACCAACTCGATCTCGACCGCGAGCACTTCGTCGAGCAGTTGCGGATCCTCTTCGACCAACCCGGAAGCCGCTTCGACGCCGCCATGCTCGCCACGCGCGGTGAGCAACTCATGCTCGCCCGGGTAACGTACCGCGCACACGTCGAGCACGGCGGCCCACTCGAGATCCCCTACCTCTTGTTGTGGGAGTACGATGCGGAGGGCCGCAGCATCGGCGGCGCGAGCTTCGACCTGGAAAACGAGAGCGCCGCCTACACCGATCTCGACGCGCGCTACGATGCTGGCGAAGGCGCACAGAGCGGTCACAATTGGCCGGGGATCCAGAGTTTCGCGCGCAGCGTCGAGAGCAAGAACTGGGACGCCATCGCCGCCCTCTGTGCCGAGTCGTTCGTCGAGTACGACCACCGCAGCCTCGCCACCCTCGGCACCACGCATGGCGGCGCCGCCTGGGCCGGAAACTTCCGTGCCCTCGCCGACGTGACCGGGGACGCGGCCTATCGCGTCAACCACTTCCTCCACACCGCACGCGGCTACTGCACGCACGGCGGCTGGCACGGGACCCGGGACGGCGGCTCCTACGAGATCCCGCTCCACGCCGTCATCGAACTCGACCCGCACGGCCGGTGGGTCCGCGCCGACATCTACGACGACGACGGCGTCGACGCCGCGCTGGCGCGCTTCGGGGAGTTGAGCGCGGGGGCCTCACCCCCGGAACCGTTCGCCAACGCCGCAACGCGGCTGCTCGACGAAATCGTCGCGTCCTTAGGTGCACGCGATTGGACGAACTTCACCGAACGCCTCGATGCGAACTACCATTTCTCGGATCGTCGCCGCTTCAGCCAGGTAGAGCTCGACCGCGACGGGTACGTTTCAATCACGCGCGCGGTCGGCGACATGGCCTCGGTGAAGCTCGACCGCAAACCGCTCGCGACGCGCGGCGAACGGCTCGTACTGTTCTGGGCGCGTGTCGAGGTCGCGGAAGGCGACGTCGGGCCGAGCGCCATCGAGCACCTGAACGTCTTCGAGACGAACGAGCAAGGCGACGCGCTAGTGACAGGTATCCGCTTCGACTCCGACGACCTCGACGCCGCCTACGCCGAGCTCGATAGCCGCTACGAGGCCGGCGAAGGCGGTCCGCACGGCTTCTTCGATCGGGGCGAGCTACTCTCCGCGATCGCGAGCGAGGATTGGGAGAAGCTGCGCACGCTCATTGCGCCCGACATCGTCAGTCACGACTTCCGGCGTCTCGCCCTGTTGGGAACGGTCCACGGCATCGAAGCCTACGTGCAGAGCATCCGCGGATTCACGGATCTCGCGCCTGACCTCTCGGTCCGCAGGGAGCACGTGCGCGGCTCCGGACGGACGTTCCTGTGGCAGGGGATCGTCGGGGGCACACGAGAGGGCGGCGCCTTCGAGCTTCACGTCGTTGCCGTCGCAGAGCTAGACGAGCAGGGGCACGTTCAGCGCCTCGCCTGGTACGACGTCGAGCAGCTCGACGAGGCGTGGGCGCGCCTCGACGCGCTGACCAGGGACCACGCGGCGGCTACGGCACGTCCCAGCCGTCGCGTGCGCGCGAACGCGGCGACCCGGAACGCCGAGCGCGAGCGCGCCGCGGTCGCGGCGCGTGACCTCGACACGCTGACGGCCGTGTTCGCCGACGACCTGGAAGTCATCTACCACCCGACGGGCTCCAGCTACGGCCGAGCAGGGGTCGTCGAGACGTGGCGCGAGATGTTCCAGGCCAGAGACCTCCGCTACGAGCAGACCGTACTCGGCACGCTCGGTGAGACGCTCGCCCTGATTCGCATCTTCGCCGCCCACGGGGGGAGCGAGCGCTCGCACGTCGGCTCCGTCGGGCCCATCGAGGCGGGCATGCTCCACGTGGTCGAGGTCGACGCCCAGGAGCGGATGACCGGGTCGGAGGTCTTCGCGGACAACCGCCTGAGCGACGCCATCGCCTGCCTGTACGACCGCTACGCCGAGCGGCTACCGGAAGGCCCCGCCCGCGAGTGCGCGCTGGCGACGGTCCGCGCGCTCCGCGGCACGCAACAGGCGACCGAGATCTCCTATTCCTCGCACGTACTCGCCGATGACATCGAAATGATCGATCACCGGGTGCTCGGCACCTGGAACGCGCACGGCGCGGACGAGGTGCGCCGGCACATGCGCTCCATCGAGGAGGTCGCAAACGACCCAGTGCTGCGCGACGACGACGTGCTCGCGCTCACGCCAACCGCCCTACTCGTCCGGCGCACACACTCGGGCACCGAGCGCGTCGGCGGCGGCGCTTATGAGCGACCCTTCGTCACCCTGATGGTCTTCGGCGCGGACGGCCTGGTGCGCCAGTGGGAGTGGTTCGACGTCGACCACGAGGCCGAGGCGCTGGCGCGCTTCGACGAGATCAACTCCGGCGAGAACGTCCAGACGCCCACAGCGGAGCGCTTCGCCAACGCCGCAACGCGCTACTGGGAGCGTGCGAGCGTCCTGTGGGCCTCGGACGACTGGGACACGCTGAAGACGCTGGTGACTGCCGACTGGCGGAACGTGGATCGCCGTGGGCACATGCACGTCGAGCTCGACGCCGAGCAATGGCGCACGGCCTATCGGGAGGCCGTCGCGATGACGACGGGGCCGATGACATCGGAGGTGATTGCTACCCGCGGTGAGCGGCTGGCCCTCTCCCGTGTCGTCTGGCAAGGCGCGACCGGCGACATCGGCCCGAGCGAGATCGCGGTGCTCAGCCTGGACGAGGTCGAAGTGGACGGCAGGAGCGCCCGCAACGTCACCTTCGATCCCGACGACCTCGACGCCGCGCACGCCGAGCTCGACGCGCGCTGGGAGGCCGGTGAGGGCGGACCGCTCGCCCGGATCTTCCACATCTACGCCGACGCGATCGCCAGCGGCGACTGGGATGCGCTGCGCGCCGTCACAGCGCCCGACTTCATCAGTCGCGACGCGCGATCGCTGGCCGTCCTGGGAACGCACCGCGGCGTCGAAGCCCATACACAGGCCGTCCGCGCACTCGCCGAGCTCGCGCCGGACATGACGCTTCGGCTGGAGCACTCCCGCAGGCACGAACGCGTGTTCCTCTGGCAGGCCATCCTTCGAGGCACGCAAGCGGGCAGCGCCTTCGAATTCCATGTCGTGGGCGTCGACGAACACGACGAGCAGGGACGTACGACCCACCGCACCTGGTACGACGTCGAGCAGCTCGAGGAGGCTTGGGCGCGCTTTGATGCGCTGACCGGAACCGGGCGCTCTCCAGAGATCCCAACCCGACCCGCTGCCATCCACGGCACGCCGCAGGCCCCGGCCCCGGCCCGCCGCGTACGCCCGAACGCCGCGACCCGGTGCCTCGATCGTCAGTTCACCGCGATCGCGGCGCGGGACCTCGACGAAGTGCGCGCCACGATGTCCGACCAGCTGGAGGTCGTATGGCACCCGACCGGCTCGACCCTCGGTGTCGACGAGCAGATCGCGTCGTTCCGAGGGCTCTTCAAGGCCCGGGATCTCCGGTGCGAACACACGCTACTCGCGGCGCTCGGGAGTTCGCTCGCCCTGGCGCGGGTGCACCTCTCCCACGCCGGCACCGACATCAAGGACGTCGCCTCCACCGGACCCGTCGAGTATGAGCACTACGCCCTGGTCGAGGTCGACGAGCACGGGTGCGTCATCTGGTCGGAGGCCTTCGCCCAGAACCACCTCGGGAATGCCATCGACCGCTTGTACGCGCACTACGCCGAGCAGCTTCCCGAGGGTCCGGGGCAGAAACGCGCCGCGGCGATCGTGCAGACGCTGGACAAGCAGCGGGTGCCCCACGATCGCGGTGCGCCCACCGTCGCGGCTAACATCGAGTGTGTCGACCACCGGATCCTGGGCACCTGGGGTGCGCGAGGGGCGGACGAGGCGGAGGCACACGTGCGCGCCCTCCGCGAACTCGCCGACGAGATCGTGTTCCGCGACGACGACGTGCTTGCCCTCGAGCCGGGGGCCGCACTCCTGCGACGCACGAGCACGGGCACCGACCGCCGAAGCGGTGGCATCTACGAGCGCCCGCTCATCGCGCTGATGACCTTCGGAGACGACGGTCTGATCGCCCGCTACGAGTTCTTCGACGTCGACCGCGACGCCGAGGCCCTGGCGCGCTTCGACGCGCTGACGGGTGGCGCCGACCAGACGCCCACGCCGACGCGCTTCGCGAACGCCGCGACACGGGCACTGGCGCAAACGACGGCCGCGGTCGCGGCACGCGACCAGCAGGGGTTCGCGGCGCTCTTCCCAGCCGGCTTCCGGAACATCGATCGCCGCGCGCACATGCAGATCGAGGCCGATCGCGAGCAATGGCTCCTGGGGCTACGAGACGTCATCGACATGGCAGGCTCGTTCCCCTCGCAAGACGTGCTCGCGACACGGGGCGATCGGCTGGCGCTCGCCCGCATCCTCTGGCGGGGCGCAGGGGGCGACATCGGTCCGAGCGAAATCGAGTGGCTCCTGATCTTCGAGGTCGACGGGAACGGCGCCCCCCACGTGATCGTCACCTTCGACCCCGACGCCCTCGACGCCGCCTACGCCGAACTCGACGCGCGCTGGCGGACCGACCGGAAAACGGCGGACGACAGCGAGACCGCGCAGGCGTTCCATAGATTCACCGAGGCCCTCGCCCGACGCGACTGGGAAGCCGCGGCCGGGTACTGCGCGCCGGGTCTCCGCGTCAGCGACCACCGGCTCCTCGGCTGGGGCGACACGCTGAACGACGTCCCGACCTTCCTCCAGACGCAGCAGGTACTCGCCGAACTCGCACCCGACGTCCGCTACCGGCTCGACCACCTGCGCGTTTCGGGTCGGGTGGCCCTCTCTCAGTCGGCGCAGGTGGGCACGCGCGACGGCGGCACCTTCGAGACGCCGTTCCTCATGGTGCAGGTGGCCTCGCCCGATGCCGCCGGCCGGCTCATGCACATGGACGTCTACGACCCGGAGCAGACCGATCGCGCGTGGGCGCGCTTCGAGGAGCTCGCGGCCGACACGCGCGACTCGACCGCAACGCATGCACGCTTCGCGAACGCCGCGACCCGAGGCGTGGACCGCGGAACGGCATTGATCGCCGCTCGCGACTGGGATGGCTGGGCCGCGCTGTTTGCAGCCGACTTCAGGCACTCCGACCGTCGTCGACTCATGCAACTCGAGACCGGCCGCGACGAATGGCTCACGTCGCTCCGACAGATCGTCGAGATGTCATCCCAACGGCCAACCTCCGAGGTGCTGGCGACACGCGGCGAACGCCTCGCACTCATCCACATGGTCTGGCGGGGCGCGGAGGGCGACATCGGCCCGAGCGAAATCGAGTGGCTGCTGGTCGTCGAGAACAACGCAAGCGACCAACATGCCACGATCATCACCTTCGACCCCGACGCCCGTGACGCCGCCTACGCCGAGCTCGACGCGCGCTGGGACGCGGGCAAGGCAGCAGCGTACCCGTCGGTCGACGCCTGGAGCCGCAACTTCCGGACCGCGCTCGCAGACCGTGCCTGGGACGCAGTTGCGAGCGGCCTCGCATCCGATTGC
>JAJCZP010000107.1 GCA_029262315.1 Deltaproteobacteria bacterium
CCGAGCGTCGCTTCGTGGATACGTAGGGCGCGCACATAGAGCGGTTCGGCCTCGGCGTACTGGCCCTGTTCACTGTACAGCCCGGCCAGGTTGTTGAGGGGTTTTGGCTCGGTCAACTGACGCGATCGCCCAGGCTCAGCGAAGTGCGTGCTCTCCTCCGGAAAGCCCGCCTTCCCCTCCGCAAGGTTCTGACGGTTCTTCACGCCGCCAAGGTCTTTCGCCTGCTCGCGGCAGAGGTACTGCTTCAACGAGAGCAGGAAACTCGGCGGAACGATAAGAGCGAGACGGTAGCGTTCAGGCGGGCGCTTTCAATCATCCACACGCACCGGCTGGGACAGCGTCTGGACCCATACACGCGGCGGCTCCTGGCATCGAACGCCTCTGCTGTCTTGGTCCCGGAGGGCAGGATCACTCCAAGCGACGTTCGCGCGCAGCTTTTCGAGTCGGAGCGGCGCATGTTGCCGCAGCGCGGACGAGCCAGCCCCGTGACCCAGATGAGCCTGAAACTACCGCCACTACTCGAATCCCGCGGCCTCACGTCTTGGGTTTCGGAGAAGGCCACCGCTGCCATACTCATCGACCTGGAGCTGCCGGGGCTACCTGGCCGTGACGAAGCGCAGGTTAGGCGAGTGATGTCGATCGTACGCCACAGGCGTTCCCGCGGAGAATCGTCAGCTTCAACGACGCGCAAAAGTTTGCGACGTTAGCAACCGAAAGAGAAACTCCTAACGGCGTCATTTCGCCCGGCCGTTCGGTGTGGCCCAATTGGGCCGCAATGTCATCCGAGCGTCAGACACCGAGCCGCTACGTCCAACGGATCTCGACGCGGGTCTCACCCCGCCTCATCGAACGCATGCATCGGGCCGCTGCCGTCCGCGAGGAACGGCTGAGCGAGTTCGTCCGGGCAGCTCTCTACGAGCGCCTTGCCGTTCTGGAGGCCGCTGCAATGCAAAGCGGACCAGAAGAACCCAGGGGCAGAATGCGAGAACGCTAGATCTGGTGGTTCGGGCCGCTGCGCCAACAGCGGCCGAACCCGAAAGGAACTACAGTGCGAAGAACTCCGTATCTTCCTCTCAACAACACGTCAACGCATCCGCCGGCTTCGATCTGGCCGATCGCGCGTACCCTCATGGTCGTCTGGTGCACTAGCCGGATTGCCTGGGCTAGGGTGCGGCGTTGGCAGTTCGCTCATCCCTATGCGGTCGCGACCAAGGACGGTGTGACCGTTGCCGTTGCGTTCACGATCCCGCGACGCAAGGCGCGGTTCGCGCAGCGCGCGCTCGGCCTGCCGGTCGAGAAGCGGCCTCGGACGGCGAGGCAGGCGGCTCATGACGACAAGCTGCGTGTCCAGCGTAGAGCGGACTCCCGTCTCAGACCGCGCGTTGCGAAGCATGAGAGCCAATACTTCGACGAAGGGAACGCCCGTCAGGAGGTGCAATCGTGAGGGGGGAGGGGGCAGTCCCACCCAAGAGCCCGAAGGGCTCTAGAGAGCCGGGAAACGACAAGCCCGGCGGTCACCGTCGAAAGCGTCATGCGAGGCGCGTGGCAACACGGAAGCCGCGGACTCGTAGAGCGGGAGAGTCACGCGAGGCCGCCAACGGAGAACTCGTCGCCGTGGGTGTAGCGCCGCAGCTCATCCCCGAGGGGGACTATCAGGCGATCGGAGGCGGGTTCGAGGTCTATTGGCTGTTCAATCAGCCCAAGCTGGCGGTCGTGTGGATCGTGATGGTCCCGGACAAGAGTGAAGCTGACGGCTTCCGGCGCGTGCGCCTAAGTCGGCACTACAACATCAAGAAGTGGCTGGGCAGAGGACGCTTCCAGTTCGGCGAGCACTCCGACTACATGCGGGAATGGATCAAGATCACCCAGCGCCGTCCTTCCAGGCATGACCGCATAGCGCCGTCGGCCTTCAAGGGCGTGATGGCGAAAGTCGTTGTGCGGACCGTCACAACGGACCGCGAACAGAAGGCTCTTCCTGCGATCCTCCAATACTCTGTGGTCGCAGCCGTCATCGGCATCGTTGCCGGGGGAGGTCGCTGCCGATGAGGCAGTCTCGTCGGTTCTCAGTGACTCGTCGTCCGTCAGGACGCTCTCGATCTGATCGTCCGTCTCTTTGCCTAGACCTACAGCTGTACCTTGACCTTGACCTACCGATCCTTCCAGAAAGTCGCACGGTGTCGAGAACTTGGACGCTGTGTGTGTCACCGTTGTGGGGAGCCGGGTTGCCGTTCAGGCGTAGCCTCCTCACACCCGCGCGCTCAGAGCACGCGGCTACCTACCTGCAATTACTTGCTACTCGCTCTCGGCATCCTTCGGGATGTCGGGGGCGCAATCCTCGGGGAAGCTAGTCGTGGTACGACGACAGGTACGAACGATGGTCGCTGTGCAGTTGCCGGAACAGGTGCTGACTCGCCGAATCGAAGCGTGCTCCTGGCTGGATGACGGGCGCCGAATACCGGCTCGTAGGCAGGTCGCGCTGCGGCCGGCGCCGCGAGGGCGAGTGGCGAGTACGAGGAGTCCAACCGCCCCGTGAGCAACAAGCCGCAATCGAGTGTCTCGGGGAGGCGCCAGCCGCTACTTGCCCTTCCCGATCCCGCGAGTGTCGAGCAGCTCTCGCGAGAACAGTTGCGATTCCTCGTGGAGCGCTTGTTTGCGATCTATCCCCTGGCATTGGCGCGACTGCTCGATCAGCCGCCTGCTCCCCGTGCGGCGCGCGCCGGTGTTAGCGAGATGCTGACCGCAGCCGAGGTCGCCCAACGTCTCAGCACGAACAAATCATGGGTCTACAGCCATCAGCGCGCGCTTGGTGCGATCAAGCTAGACGGGATCGTCCGCTTCCCGCAGCAAGCCATCGAGACCTACATCGCCCGCCGGCAACGCGAGGCGGAGGGGGTGGCATCAAGATGAGCCATCAGGAACAAGTGGAGAAGTCATGAAGCGACGGCGCGAACGCGGGGCGGGCCACCTCTATCTTCGTGGAGAGGTCTGGTGGGCACGCATCTCCCACCGGGGAATGCGCGCTCGCTTCTCGACGGGCAAGACGGATGTGGCCGAAGCGCGCGAGGTTCTAAAAGACCGGCTAGCGGAGATCCGCCTTGGGCAGCGTGCTGCACGCGACGACGATCGCCTCCCGACTTTGATCGGGCTGTTGGAAGACGACTACCGGGCGAATAATCGCCGGACGTTGAGTGACCTCCCGCGGACGGTGAAGCGACTCCGCGAGTTCTTCGGGCGCAGCCGAGCACGGGAGATCACAACGTCCGAGGTCAAACGGTACACGATCAGGCGGCGCGAAGCGGGCGCTGCCGATGCGACGATCGCCAAGGAGTTGAACGCCCTGCGTCGGATGCTCCGGCTAGCCGTTGAGGATCGACGACTCCTCCCCACGGACATTCCGAAGATCACGGTCCCGCGTCCCCGGAACGCACGGCAAGGATTTCTCGACCCAGACGAGTTCGCCGAGTTTCACGCGCGCCACCTCGCCCCCTACCCGTATCTGCAACCCATGGCCCGCTTCACCTACGCGACCGGGTGGCGAAAGGGCGAGGTTCTTGGCCTGCTCTGGCGGAAGGTCCATCAGTCGAAGCCAGGTGCCGACACCCGGATCGTCCTAGACGCCTCCGACGTGAAGGAACAGCAGGCGCGCGTCTTGGTGCTCGCCCCCGGAAGTGCCGGCTACCAGGCGATCGAGGAAGCACGAGTGCACCGACGCCCAGACTGTCCCCACGTGTTCCATCGGGACGGCAAGCCGATCCGGGACTTCTATGGCGCGTGGCGCAAGGCGGCGGCCACGTTCGGGCGACCGAACCTCTACTTTCATGACTTCCGGCGCTGCGCGGCGCGGAACATGACGCAGGCCGGAGTGCCCGAGCAGGTCGCGATGAAGATCACTGGGCACAAGACCCGTGAGATGTTCGACCGTTACAACATCGTGGCGGAGGACGACGTTCGTGAGGCGGGGCTGCGGGTCGAGGACTACACCCGTCCCGATTCACGCGGCCGGCTGATCGCGCTCGAAAGGGGCACAAGAAAGGGGCACAGTGCCTCATCGAGTGCCCGGCGAGGGCGACGCTAAGTGTCTGAAACTACGTCATGCCGGAGGTCGGACTCGAACCGACACGAGGTTGCCCCCACGGGATTTTGAGTCCCGCGCGTCTGCCATTTCGCCACTCCGGCGTGGGTGGGCTTACGGTAACTTGCGCTGCTTGTGACGCGAAGCGAGGGTAGCCGTTCGGTCGCTGTTCGTCCAATCGGGGAGCCGCTGGAGTGACGCTTGCGGCCCGCGGTGCCGTGCCCTTGCGGCCGTTCAGGCGGCGTCGAAGATCGACGGCGCTTTGTCGATGGGCGTGGCCTCGGGGTACACGGCGCTCACGGCGGCGATGAGGCCTGGGTCCTCGAGGTGATCGAGATCGAAGCGAACGTCGGTGCCCCGCTGTTCGAGATCGCGGTCGAAGATGCGGGCCACGTCGGGGATCGACAGGGTGTTGGCCATCTGTTGCCGCTGCTCCTGCTCGTTTCGGTAGACGTCGGCTTTCCAGAGGACGCTCACGCGGCATTGGTCGAGCGGCGCTTGGTAGCGGACCGTGCCGTGATCTGTGATGGCCCAGTCGCCGCTGCGGTCGGGCGTGGGGGCAAACTCGGCGCGTGGGGTGACGAGCCGCGTGCCTTGATCGAAGGGGCCGACGGGTCCGACTTGATGAAACATGCCGTGGTTGTCGCCGACGAGTGCGGTGTTCGCCATGGTGCCGACGTGCTCGCGCGGGGGCTTGTCGGGGCCGTCGGGCCAGTACATGAAGCCACCGCCCTCGACATCGTTCATCCACCAGATCGAGGTGGCTTGCACGATGGCGTAGTGGTCGAAGAGGCCGGACCAGAACATCGTGCGGAGCAGCCACATCGGTGTATTGCTGCGATCGCGCCCGTGGAACCGTGGGTTGTCGGTGTGGGCCGGGCCGCTCTTCGCGAGCGCGGCCATTAGGTTCACGTAGACGCTGTGGGGCACGATCACCTGGGCGTCATAGAAGTCGCGGGCGGCCTGCATCACGCGCTCGTGGAACAGGAACAGCTCGGCGCCGGGGACGCGGAGGTCGGCGTGCACCCAGTCGTTCTGAAACCACATGGGGAAGGTCGGGGCGTCGGGGTCGGCGTCGGGGCGGTACCAGCCACCGAGCGGTGTATAGGGCGCGTTGTGTTCGAGCAGCCGCACGACGCTGCCGATCTCTTCGATCACATCGTGCAGCAGCACGGGCGGTTTGCTGTAGCGGATCATGGCGGGATCTTAGTTGAAATACGTCGAGACGGTCGACCTGCCGGCGGCGTTGGGTGAATGTGCGACGGCTACACTCCGGCTTCGCCGAGCATGCGTCGAATCGGCGACTCGGCGAACGCGCCGCGCACCTCGTCGGGCAGGGCGTCGGCGGTGCGTGCGACGACATCCGCCGCATCGCGCCAGGCGGCGGCGGCCTCGTCTCGCTTGCCGAGCTTGTCGAGCACGCGGGCATACATGGCCAGCGCTTGCCAGAGCTGCGGTGGGTTGCCGAGGGTGCGCGCGTCGGAGACGGTGCTGGCGAGCAGCATCTCGGCTTCCTGAAGCTTGCCGGCGGCCAGTTGGCACTCGGCGAGTAGCCGTGTGGCGCGCACGATGTAGCGCCGCGAGCGTGTCGTGCGTGCGCTCGTGAGACAGGCCTCGATCTGGTTGCGCGCCGCCCCGAGATCGTTCCGTGCGAGCGCGAGCGCGGCGGACGTGAGCTGGTAGTGCATGCGGTAGCGCCACACCATCCATTCGTTCCCTGGCGTATTAATGATGGTGGCGACCGCTTCGAGGTGGACCCCGGCATCGTCGAGATCCCCGCGCCAGAGCGCGATATCGGCGAGATTGGCCTCGGCATTGCCGAGCAGCTCTGGGGTCATCTTCATGGAGCCTGTTTCACTGGCGAGTTCGAGGCAGCGTCGGTTGGCTTCCTCGGCTGGGTCGAGGGCGCCGAGCTCGCCGAGAATCCAGCCCCGCGAGTTCCAGGTCCGTGCCGTCCACACGCGCTCGCCGGTGGCCTCTCCGAGAACGATGCCATCTCCGGCTTGTGACAGGGCGCGCGCGTATTCGCCGGCGCCGCCGAGCGTCATGGTGACCGTGCTGTACATCATCGAGAGGTCGTACAGCTGATTCTCGGCCTTGAGGGTTGCCACGGCCGCCTCGATGTCGGGAATCGCTTTGGCGTACTCGCCGCGCCAATTGGCGACCAACCCGACAAAGCCCCGGATGCTTGCGGCGCGTCCTGGCATGTCGGCGCGCCGCGCCAGCTCGAGGGCGCGGTCGTAGATGGGCGCGCATTCGTCGATCCGGCCATGGCTCATGCCGGCGAAGGCGACGAGGTAGGTGGCATTGGCCTCGAGGTCGACATCGCCACGCGCTTGCGCAGTGGGCAACAAGTCTTTTGCCATGACGATCGCGCCATCCATGTCGTGTGTCCACAGGAGGGCCCACGCGATCGCCATGGTGACGTGGTCGCGCGCGATCTCATCGGTCGTGAGCTCGAGGGCGGCGCGCAAGGTTTCGACGGCTTCGGGGAACTCGCTCATGCCGAAGTGCGCCCAGCCTTTGCCGGTGAGGATCGCCGTACGCTCGGCATCGCTCGCCGAGACGTGGTCCGCGATCTCGAGGGCGCGCGAGTAGTAGTGGACGGCTTCGCGGTTGGCGAAGCTCTGTTGCGCTTTGCTCGCGGCCTTGACGAGATAGTTGAACGCGCGGGGCCAATCCTCGCCGCGGTAGAAATGGTGGGCGAGAGTTTCCAGATGCTCGGGAAGTCGATCGGCGTAGAGTTCCTCGGTCGCGCGACCGATGCTGGTGTGGAGCGTCTTCCGACGCTCCACGAGCAAACTCTCGTACGCCACGTCGTGGGTCATGGCATGCTTGAACATGTACGCGAGTTCGGGGACGCCCGACTTTTCGTAGATCAACTCCAGGGCGCCGAGTTCGCCGACGAGTGTGTCTACCCGGTCGCCGAGGTCGGCGGCGCGTTGTAGAAGTCGCACGGCAAACTCACGCCCGATCACGGAGGCGACCTGGATCGCACGCTTCGGGCCATCTCCGAGTCGGTCGATGCGGGCCATGATGACGTCCTGGATGGTGTCGGGGATGGTGATCTCGGATATCGGTCGCCCGAGCACGTACCCGCCGTTCTGGCGGATCAGTGCGCCGACCTCGAGGAGCGACTTCGTGACCTCTTCAATGAAGAACGGATTGCCTTCGGCCTTCTCGGCGATGATTCCACGTATCTCGATCGGGAAGGTGCTGGCATCGAGCATCGCGCTCGCCATCTCGGCGGTCTGGTTACGCGAAAGCGGCTGGAGCGCGAGTCGGGTGATGTAGCTCCGGTGGCGGAACGGTGGCTGGTAGGGGGGGCGGAAGGTGCACAGAATCAGGATGGGGGCGGTCGCGAGGGCATCGACGATGAAGTTCAGGAACTCTTCCGAGCCCTGATCGATCCAGTGCAGATCCTCGACCAGCACGACCATCGGCTGTCGTGGCGCCGTTGCGAGCATGACGCGCTTCAGCGCATCGAACGTCGCGAAACGCCGTGCGCTGGCGTCCTTGGTGGCAACGGTCTCGTCACCCGGATCGACGGCGAGGAATGCGCGCAGGTAGGGCTCGGTGTCAGCGACTTCGGGGCCGAGCGCGGCGAGTCCGCGCTGAACTTTCTCGATGATCGTCGGCTCGTCGTCGCTCTCCTCGATGCCGAACCCTGCCTTGAAGATATCGAGGACCGGAAGAAACGGGATCGAACTCCCGAACGAGACGCACCGTCCGACGAGCCAGGTGAGCTCGGCGCCGACCCGCTTCCGGAACTCGTGGACGAGGCGTGATTTGCCGAGCCCCGCATCGCCGACGACGAGCACGAGTTGGCCGTGCCCGCCGCGGACATGATCGACGACCGCCTCGAGGGTTGCGAGCTCGGCCGAGCGACCGACCAGCGGGGTCAGCCCACGTTCCGAGACGGGCAGGAGCGGCGTCCGCGGCAGCGCGCGATCGATCTCGAAGGCCTCGATCTTCTTCGACTTCCCCTTGAGTGCCAGTGGCCCGAGCGTGCGCATCGTGAACCGATCGGTGACCAGGCGCGCGGTGGCATCGCTCACGACGACGGCGCCGGGTGTCGCGGCGGTCTGCAAGCGTGCGGCGAGGTTCGTGGTGTCGCCAAGGGCGGTGTAGTCCCCGGTCGTGTCGTTGCCGACGTTGCCGACGACGACGGGGCCGGTGTGGACACCGATGCGCATGCGGAACTCGATGCCGTCGGTCCGCTGCAGGTCCTCCCCGTATTTGCCGACGGCCGCCTGCATGCCGAGGGCGGCGCGCACCGCGCGTTCGGGGGCGTTCTCGTGGGCGATCGGCGCCCCGAACAGGGCCATGATGCCATCGCCGGTAAACTGGTTGACGGTGCCTTCGTAGCGCTGCACCTCCTCGACCAACAGGCGGACGCAGCGATCCATGATCGCGTGCACCCGTTCGGGATCGAGACGTTCCGCCATGCCCGTGAAGTTCACGACGTCGGCGAACAGGACGGTGACTTGTTTGCGCTCGCTCTCGCGTGGCTGGCGCTGTGGCGTGGCGGCGCCGGGGGCGGACGTGGCCGGTTCGGCGTCGCCGACGCGCGTGCCGCACTCCAGACAGAACTTGGCCTGCGGAGGGAGCGGCGTGTCGCATTGCCGACAGCTCGCCGCGAAGGGCATGCCGCACTCGGAGCAGAACTTCGCGTGGGCTGGATTATCGTGCTGGCACTGTGCGCACTGCACGCGATGCGATCCTTACCTACCGACTCGGGTTGTCGCGCCGGTGGTGCGTCGAAGGAGTGAAGATTAGCGGCCGCCCACTACGCCGGGCGGTCCCGAGCCCGGCTTCGGATCCTCTTCGAGTGCCGGGATGGTGACGGCGACGGTTGCGGGAGAGAGCCGTCGGTTGACCTTGGTGACGGCCTCGCCGGCCAGCCGAGCGAGGATGGGATTGGTCGATTCGACCTGCAGCTTCTGGAGTGGCGCGATCACCGAAGCGTCGCCGATCTCGCCGAGAGTGTAGACCGCGTTGCCTTGTGTGGTCGGGTTGGAGTCTTGCTCGAGGAACTCGGTGATGGGGCGGATGGTTTTCGGATCGGAGATTCGGCTGAGCGCGACCAGGATGCGCTGCTGCTCGAGATCGCCCGTGTCACGCATGAAAAGCTTCTGGACCATGATGGTCGTTGCGTCGGTGGCGCGGAGCTTGCCGAGGTAGTCGATCGCTTTGATCTTGACCGCGTCGTCGGGGTCGGCCATCGCCTCGATCAGGTGCTCGATGGCGTCGGGCTCGCCCGACTGACCAAGGGACTTGACCGCTTCGAGGCGGGTTCTGGGATCTTCCTCCTCCATACGGCGGACCCAGTCGTCAATATCTTTGCCCTTGGTCGCTTCATTGTACCGCTGTTGGACGCGATACGGGCTGACCTGGGCATCCGCGGACCGGGCGATGAGAACGGCGCCGAGCAGGACACCGACGGCGAGCGTGGTGACAGTGACGATACGCACGGGACCCACCTCCAAGCGTGTGTCATGCCGGATGCCTGGGGCTTTTGCAATACGGGTTCGTGGCGCGTGCCGTGCGCCGTCCGGATGGCACATGCCGCCTTTGCAACGCCCAGAATCTAAGGCGAACGCGCAGCCGCGAATTGTCACCGCCGGTACATGCAGAGAGTGAGGCGCCAAAACGCGGCAGTGGTGTTGTCGCCTGTGGCACAGCCGTTGCTCTAGCATTGCGAGAGCAGCACCACGCCCGATCATGCCATTCGGTTCTAAGCGCCGCACCCGAGGGAAGCGGACGGTCGAAACGCCGTCGCCGCCGCCTCCAGCCTCGTCCAGCGCGTCCAAGGCGCCGCCCGCGCCCCGGCGTGTTCCCCGCCCGGCGACCTATGAGCTGATCGAGCGCGTCGTTGGCCTCCAGCTCCGGGGCGTGCCGCTCGTGGAGCTGGCGGATGGCGTGTTGCCGCGTCTGCTCGAAGTGTTCGGTACCGAGATCGGGGGACTCTTCCTCTTTCATAGCGACGACCGCTCGCTGAGTCTGGCGGCGTCGCGCGGATTGTCGCCGAGCGGTCGCGAGCGTCTCGAGCGGTTGCACGCGAAGTCGGGCGATGGATGGGACATTCCGCTACACGGATTGGTCAATCGCAAGGCCTACATCATCGAACGTCCGCACGAGCACCCGTTCGTACCAGAGTTGGTGCCGCCCGAGATCGGGCCCCGCGTTCCGAATCTGGCCTGTGTTCCGCTCTACCGCGGACAGATCCCGGTCGGGGTGTTGCTCATCATCGCCTACGGTCGTGCCCTGAACGAAACCGAGGTGTTGTCACAGAGTCTGGTCTACGACGTCCTGTCGCTTGCGCTCGACGCGGGGCTGCGCGCGCGGGGGGAGACTCCGGCGCTGCTCGATCCGGAGACGGAGTTGCCGGCGCTCAGTTGCGAGCCGTGGAGCGACCCGCTCGAGCGCGTGCAACAGCTCGAGGGCGAACTCACCGAGGCGACCAAGGCCCGCGATGACGTAGTGGCGCGTCTCGAGGCGGTCGAGGCGGAGCAGGTCGAGACGGAGCGTCTCCTCGAGGACTACCGATCGATGACGTCGGAAGCACTCGAAGGTGAACGCGCCGCGGCGGTGCAGCACGTGGCCGAGCGCGAGCGCGCGTACCGTGAGCAACTCGCGACGCAGGGCACCGCGGCCAAGAAAGAACTCGCCAACGAGCGTGCGGCACTCGAGCGTGCCCTGGCGGAAGAGCGCGCGACGGCGGAAGCCACGATCAAGGAATTGCAGAGTGCGCTCGTCGACCGCGAGGGCACCTACGAGACGACCGTGCGCAAGCTCCAGGGGGCGGTCGCGGAGCGCGACGGCATGCTCGCCGAGCGCGATCGTGAACTCGCCGGTCTGACCGAGGAGCGCGATAGAGTTCAGCAGACGGTGCAGGAGGCGGGCGACACGATCGCCCGTCTCAACGAGGAGATCGGACAGATCCGCGCCGACCGGGACGGCGTGGGCGAGAGTCAGCAGCTCGAACTCGAGAAGACGCGTGCTTTGTACGAGCAGAAGCTCAAGGAGGCCGAGACTGGGCACCGCCAGGCGCTGGCCGAGGTCCAAGCGGCCAGCGAGGCCGCGCTTGCACGTGCGACCGCCGCGGAAGAGCGCAGCGCCACACTCGAGGGGCAGGTGACGTCCGCGCGCGCGGAGGCCGCCGACCGGCGCGAGCAGTACGAGCAGGTCGTGGCCGTGCTCGAGGATCCGTCGGTCGGGCCCGCGGCGGCGATCCGTGGGTACCAGGAGACCGTCCGCACACTCGAAGGCGACATCGCGCATCTTACCGGCGAGCGCGCTTCGATCGAGCGTCGTATGGCGCACGAAGTGCAGGCCGGCGAGCAGCAGGTGACGGCGCATCATCGGGAGCTGCAGGAGCTCCAGGCCGCACACGAGCGGGCGGTCGCCGAGCTGCAGGCCGCGCATCAGCGCGATGTCGAGGAGTCGCGTGCGGTGCATCGGCGGGAGCTGGAGCAGATCGCCGAAGGACATCGTACGCAGACGGAGGAGCTGCAGGGCGAGACGCAGCAGCGCCTGGCCGAGGAGCGCGCGGCGCACGATCGACAGATCGCCGAGCTCAGTGTCGATATCGAGCGGCGTGAGGCCGAGCTGGCGCGGGAACACGACGAGGGGTTGGAGCGCGTTCGTGCCGCCGAGAG
>JAJCZP010000108.1 GCA_029262315.1 Deltaproteobacteria bacterium
GTGCCCTTGGCCGCCCAGTCGCGCGAGCTCCCCGAGCCGTACTCCTTCCCCGCAAGAACGATGAGGGGCGTGCCCGCTTGCTGGTACCGTTCGGCGGCTTCGAAGATGCGAAGTTCCTCGCCGGTCGTGTGGTCTATCGTCCAGTCGCCCTCACGTGTCGGGGTCAGGGTGTTTCGCAAACGCACGTTTCCAAACGTGCCTCGCATCATTACCTCGTGATTCCCGCGCCGGGAACCGAAGCTGTTGAAATCGCGTTGCTCGACATCGTGGGCAAGGAGATAGCGTCCGGCGGGTCCGTCCTCGGCGATGGAGCCCGCCGGTGAGATGTGGTCGGTCGTGACCGAGTCGCCCAGCACGACGAGCGTACGCGCGCCGAGGATCTCCGCGAGCGGCGCCGGCTCGGGGGCGAGATCGGTGAAGAACGGTGGCTCCTGCACGTAGGTGGACGCGTCGTTCCAGGCGTAGCTTTCCCCTTCGGGCACGGGGAGTTGCTGCCACATCTCGTCCCCCTCGAAGACCTTGCCGTAGGCATCGCGGAAAAGCTCTGGCTTCACGACATCGGCCAACACGCGTTGAACGTCCTCGGCGCTTGGCCACAGGTCGCGCAGATAGACCGGCGTCCCGTTGCTGTCGTTTCCGAGGGGATCGGATGACAGATCGAGGTCCACCGTGCCGGCCAGGGCGTAGGCGACGACCAGTGGTGGCGAGGCAAGGTAGGCGGCGCGTACTTGCGCGTGCACCCGACCCTCGAAGTTGCGATTGCCGGATAGTACCGCCGAGACGACGAGGCCGTGCTCGGTGATGGCGCTCGCGACTGCCTCCGGTAGGGGGCCGCTGTTGCCGATACACGTGGTGCAACCATAGCCGACTACGTTGAACCGGAGAGCATTCAGGGGTTCGAGGAGTCCCGCCGCTTCGAGATAGTCGGTGACGACTCGTGAGCCGGGCGCCATGCTCGTCTTGACGTAGGGTTTCGGCGTCATTCCTCGCTCGAGGGCTCGCTTGGCGAGCAGCCCGGCGGCGATCATCACCGAGGGGTTCGAGGTGTTGGTGCAGCTCGTGATGGCGGCGATCACGACCGAGCCGTACGCAAGCTTCGCCTGCGTGCCGTCGATCTCGATCGTGGCGGTGGCCTCGGTGCCCGCGGGGAAGCCGTCGCGGAGGCTGGCGGGTACTTGGGCCAGCGTGCTTCGATCTTGCGGACGCTTCGGTCCGGCGAGACTGGGCTGGACCATGCTGAGATCGAGGGCGATCTCCTCCGAGAAGTGCGGCCGGGGGCTGGTCGCGGTACGGAACAGCCCCTGCTCCTTCGTGTAGCGCTCGACGAGATCGACGCGCGCTTCGTCGCGGCCAGTGGCGCGCAAGTACCGCAGTGTTTCGTCGTCGACGGGAAATAGTCCGACGGTCGCGCCGTATTCGGGAGCCATGTTGGCGATGGTCGCGCGGTCGGCAAGCGAGAGCTCGGCCACGCCGGGGCCCGTGAACTCGACGAACTTTCCGACGACGCCGTGCGCGCGTAGGAGCTCGGTGACGGTGAGGACGAGGTCGGTTGCTGTGGTCCCCGTTGGCAAGCGTCCGTGGAGTGCGCAGCCGACGACCACTGGAGAGAGGAGATACAGCGGTTGTCCGAGGAGTACCGCTTCCGCCTCAATGCCGCCGACACCCCAGCCGACGACGCCGAGTCCGTTGATCATGGTCGTGTGTGAATCGGTACCCACCAGCGTGTCGGGGAAGGCGACCTCTGCGCCATCGTGCTCGCGGAGTTGGACGACACTGGCGAGGAACTCCAGATTCACTTGATGGACGATCCCCGTACCCGGCGGCACGACGCGGAAGTTTTCGAAGGCCCCCTGCGCCCACCGAAGCAGCATGTACCGTTCCCGGTTGCGCTCGTATTCGCGGGCTACGTTGGCCGAGAAGGCGCTCGCCGTGCCAAACTGATCGACCTGCACCGAGTGGTCGATGACGAGATCCGCGGGGACCTGGGGATTGATCTGCTTGGGGTCGCCACCGGCACGGGCGACGGCGGTGCGCATCGCGGCGAGGTCGACCACCGCGGGCACACCGGTGAAATCCTGCAGCACGACGCGGCCCGGCATGAACGGCAACTCGGCCTCGATTGGTTCCGGTGTCCATCGCGCCAGGGTGAGTACGTCGGCCGGGTCGGCGAAGTCGGCGTTCTGATGCCGCAGCGTATTCTCGAGGAGGATCTTCACCGTGTAGGGCAGGGTGTCGAGATCGACGCCTTGTTGGTCGGCCAGTGCCGCGAGCCGGTAGTAGGTGACAGATCCTCCCGTGGTAGGGAGCACGCTCCGCGCGCCGTAGTCGTCCTTCGCTGTCATCGAAAATCCCTTCGTGGTGGGCCTGTGAAGCCGTGAGCGGGCTTCGGGTCGGGCTGAAGATGCCGCGCTCTCGGGACACGCGCAAGCGGACCCGGGGGACGGCCCATCGCGCCCCGGTTTCTCTCCGGGTTCCTGCCGCAGCGGTATCGCAGGGGTCCCCAGAGCTTGTGCTTCCCGTCGTAGGCCCCTGGTGCCCGCCGTCCCCGAACGCGCTATGGTGCCGCGCCATGTCGTGGAAACCGGAGCCTGCCCGCAGACGGGTCCGATCGATGCGGATCGCGGTCGCGCTGAGTTTCTTTGCCGCTGCCGGGGCTTGTCGCTCGGCGAGCGTCCCGGAACCTGTGGCAACGCCGGCGGCGAGCGCGGCCGTGCCCCAGCCCACCAGTACGGCGATCCCGCGCGAAGGGTTCGGCGCCGCAACGTTGGGTGGAGCGAACGGCAAGATCCTGAGGGTGGCCGAGGCGTCGACCAAGGTTCTCCGCGAGGTGTTTTCGCAGGCGCGCGTCGGCAACGTGACCATCGAGCTTCCGAAGAACGCCAAGATCGTTCTCGAGAAGATGATCCCACAGGTGACGGGCGCTTCGATCACCATCGAGGGCAACGGCGCCACGATCGACGGTCGGCGTCTCGAACAAGACGTGGCGCTCCTCGACATCCGGGGTCATGACATCATCGTGCGCAATCTCCGTCTGCGAAACGGCTACGACAACCTGCGCGTGAAGGGCTCCGAGGCGTTCAATGTCGTCATCGACCATGTCTCTTCTACGGGCGCGCGGGACGATGGCATGACGATTACGCACGGGGCGCACGACGTCACCGTTCAGCACAGTTACATCGCCGGCAATACCCGTGGGTTCTTCAGCAAGTACGAGGGGACGCACAACGTCTCTTTGCATCACACCTTGCTGCAGAAGAACTGGATGCGGAGCCCGCTCTTCGACGGCACGACCGGTGTCGACATGCGAAACGTCATCGTCGAGGACTGGGGGCTGTGGGGCGCGCGTTTCGAGGGCGGCGCGAGCGGGAACGTCGTGGCATCGCTCTTTGCGCTCTCGCCGTACGCGGTGAGCATCGGTGGGAAGAAGGGCTCGGCGCTTTGGTTGAAGAATCCCGCCACGGTCTATGCCGCCGACAACGTCTTTCGCGACCAAGCCGAGGCAGGGACATCGGGGAGGGCTGCGTCCCCGTTCGCGGCTCCGCCAGTCCAGACGTCGACCGTCGCGGCGATGGAGAAGGTCGTGCGCGCGGGCGCGGGGTGTCTCCCGCGTGACAACATCGACCGTGCCTATCTCGGGCTCCGGCAGGGATGGAAGGTCAGTGAGTCCGAGCCCTTCCGCGTGCGCCTGGAATGACGCGTGCGCTTTCCGAGATTTGCCCCGCCGCCGCGGCGTTGTATGTACCTAGTCGTGAACGAGTCGTTCGGATGAGGCGTCTATGACTGGCATGAGGCTGGCGCTGGTCGCAGTGGTCGTCGCGCTGATCGCCGGCGCGTGTGCGATCGTGCCCTATACGGGTCGTCGCCAACTCTCGATGGTGTCGGCGAGCGACGAGCTTCGCCAGGGCGAACATTTGTACGCGATCGCCCGGCGGCGCTCCCGCATCTCGCACGACACCGTGACCTCGAACATTCTACAGGACGTCGGCCGACGCATCGCGACAGTGTCCGGGCAGCCGCAATGGCGATGGGAATTCACGTTGTTCGATGACGACGAACAGGTGAATGCCTGGGCGCTTCCGGGGGGCAAGGTCGGTATCTACACCGGCATTCTCCCGGTCGCGAAGGACGAGGCGGGACTCGCCAGTGTGATCGGTCACGAGGTCGCGCACGCGATCGCCCACCACGGCGCCGAGCGTGCGAGCCAGGGGCAGTTGGTCTCGATTCTGGGCATGGGCCTCGCTGTTGCTGCCGGCAGCACGACGAGTGGTGCGACGTCCGACCTGCTGATGCAGGCGTACGGTCTCGGCGCCCACATGGGTGTGATGCTTCCGTTCGGTCGCGCCCAGGAGTCCGAGGCCGACGAGATCGGCCTCATCCTGATGGCGAAGGCGGGCTACGATCCCCATGCCGCGATCGGTATCTGGCAGCGCATGAGTCAACTGAAGGGCGCGCAGGCAGCGCCGCCCGAGTTCCTCTCGACCCACCCCAGTCATGGTACGCGCATTCGGCGCATCGAAGCCACGCTCCCGCGTGCGCTGGAGTTCTACGAGCCTGGGCGCGTCTCGAATCGCAAGCTCCCGTCGCTGAAACAGCTTCGCGGTGGCGATGCCGGCGAGGAAGCGCTCCTGGACGCGGTCGTGAAGATCGACCGCCTGGCGGCGAAGTCAGGTTCGAAGGAGACGATCGCGACCGAGATCGGTCGCGCGTTCGATATCCAGCCGGAGTCGGTCCTCCGCTTTTCGAGCCAGGCATCGTTGTCTCCCGGCGAGGCCACCCTCGCCTTCGCGCTGCTGCGCTCGACCAAGATCTCGCCCGAGCGTCTCGTCGACGATCTCCGCCGCGGGAGCAGCTGGTGGGGCATCATTCGCCAAGCGGGTGCTTCTCCGCGCCGACTCGCGGGCGATCTCGAGCGCGTCTCGAGTCGCCTGGCTGGTCAGCGTCCCCGCGCGGCGCGCTGAGGACAGAAGCTTCTCGGTGGTGGGCACGGACACGCGCCGGGCGATCTCGCTCTCTGACCGCAGGGTGCGACCGGGCCTGGCGCCAGCCTGGCATGGCGGTACCCGTCTCGGCCCGTCGGGTGAGCGGGTTCTCCGCGCCTAGTTCTTCAAGCGCCGGGTCCGCAGTACGAAAACTGCTGTCAGCGTGAGGCATCCCCACGCGAATGCGTCGCCCCAGCGAGCGTAGACGGTCTCGATCTCGAGCCGCGGTACGCGAACGAGTTCCGTACCTGGTGACAGCCCGTCGGTCATGACCGTCGCGATGCCGTCGGGCATGACGACGGCGGTCGGTCCGCGGTTCGCGGCTCTGACCAGGGCTCGGCGTACTTCGACGGCCCGCAAGCGCCCGAAGAGGAAGTGCTGTGCGGGGCCTGCTCCCGGTTGGAACCAGGAGTCGTTGCTGATGTTGAAGAGCAGCTCGGCTCCTTCGCGGACGGCGGTGCGCGCCAGCTCCGGAAAGATGAACTCGTAACAGACGAGTGGCCCGAAGCGGAGACGTTGCGTCGCCAACATCGACGGGCCAGCTCCAGGTACGAAGCCCTGCGCCGCTCCGAGCCCCCCGCCTCCGAACGCCGGCATCGTTTCGGCGAGCGCAAGGAGTCGGTGCTTGTCGTAGACGCCGCGGATGCCCGTGTGATCGATCAGGAAGGCCGCCGCCTGCAGGGCCGGACGCCCCCGCACTTCGGTCATGCGCGGTGCGCCCACGAGCTGGGGCGTATCACCGCCGCGAGCGGCAATGCGTCGCACGATGTCTGGATTTTCCTCGAGGAGAAACGCGACGGCGTTCTCAGGCCATACGATCAGATCCAATCCCCGGGTTTCGCTGGGGACGAGCGCCAGGTAGCGCTCGATATTGGCAAGGCCGCGCGCTGGATCTTGCCGGTCCGTATTGACGATGTCTGCATGAATGAGGGCGATCTCCGCGTGGGGCGCCGCTGCGGTCTGCGCGGCGATATCGGTGCGCCTCCACTCGCCGTACCACAGCGCCGCCGCGACGAGGGCCCCAGCCAGCGCAACGGCGGGAAGGCGCGCACGGACACTGGCAGCGCCGTTGGAGGGCAAGTCGCCTTCCACGGCAGGCTGTTGAGGCGGCCACGTCGAGCGCGCCTCGCGCCACGCGTCAGCGAGCTCGGCGAGAGCGGCGCTGACTGCCGCGGCCAGAAACGACACCGCGTACGGGCCGCCGAGGTCCGCGACTTGAATGACGGCCGGTGTTTCGGCCAACGCCAAGCCGAGCAGGGCCCACGGTGTGCCGAAGGGGACGTGCGCGCGGAGGTACTCGACGCTGACCCACGCCGCAGCGGTGTAGAGGACTCGCTGGATCGGACGTTTCGGCCGACCAGCATGGAGCAGAAATCCGAGCAGCGCGAAGGGGATGCCTGCCTGACAGACCAGAAACAGGAGGCCGGCCGTACCGAGGAGCGACAGATCGAAGAGCGCGCCGAGCGCCGACGTCATCCACGGAGTGACGACGCCGAGCGCCCACAGCGTTCCAAAGAACCAGACCGCAGCAGCGGCCCGCGTGGCACTTGGCGCGGGGAACATCGCGAGCACGGGGAGCGGTGCGATCCAGGTGAGCCAGGAGAATCCGAAGGGCGGATAGATCAAGACGTGGCACCCGGCGCCAAGAGTTGCCAGAATCACGGCACGCATGGCCCATTCACGTCCCGATCCGGTCGGCACGCCGTCCCCACGTCCGCGTCCGGCGTTGCTCGTCCTCTGTGCCCTACCTCTCATCGGAGCCATCGCGCTCACCTGCACGTTCGACGCAGCCGCGCGTCTCGGCCGGCCGTATCCCGGCTTCTTCCTGTGGGCAAACAACTTCGTCCCGGCGATCGGGATCGGAGACGCTGCCGCAAGCAGAGCGGGCCTTCGCTATCAGTCGCATCTGTTGTCGATGAACGGAGCGACGGTCAGCGACCGGGCCGCCGTCGAACGGGTGATACGAAATCACGTACCGGGTAGTCCGGTGCGGTACACGTTTGCCAAGGCTGGAGAGGTGTTCACAGTAGAACTTCCCGCCCAACGGCTCGGGGTCTGGACGTTTGCCCTGACGCTCGGGAACTATCTGCTGAACGGGTTGATTCTGCTCGCCCTCGGCATCGCCGTCATCTTCCTCGAGCCGGCGAGCCGAGGTGCGCGCATCTTTTTTCTGTTCACGAGCAACTACGGGTTGTACTTGTTCACATCGACCGACCTCGTCGGGGCGGGCCGATTCGAGGAGCTGTACTTCTTCCTCCTGGCGCTCGCTCCGGCGACGGCGTTGCATATGGTCGTCGCGTTCCCAGCGATGCCGGCGGAGATTTCCGGGATGCGCCGGTTCAGTGCCGCCGGGTACTCCATCGCTTTGGTATTGGGCGCGGCGTCGGTCGTAGCCTTTCATACATCGCTTGCCGTCCTGCTGATCCTCGATCAGATCACACACGTCCTTTGGGGCGCGGCCTTCCTGACGGCTTTCGTGCTCGTGTTGCGTGCGTTTGGCCGGGCGACCTCGCCGGCCGCGGGACAGCAGCTGAAGATATTCCTCGGCGGATTGATCGGGGCCGCGCTCGTTCCTGCGGTCGCGCTCCTCACGGTCTATGTCGCCGGAGCGCAAGTTCCGCTCAACTATTTGACGCTCGGCTTTGCGATCTTCCCGGCGGCCATCGCCTACGCCATTGCGCGACACGATCTGTTTGGCGTCGACCGGATCATTCGGCGCACCGTCGGCTACGTGGTCGTGACGGCAGTGATCCTCCTGATCTACGCGGCCCTGCTGGCGTTCATCGACTACGTGATCCTCCCTGACATGTACGCCTCGCCCGCCGTGCACGGACTGGTCACCATGCTCTTGGTGGTCGTGTTCAATCCACTGCGCAGCCGCATTCAGGCGCTCATCGACTACCTCTACTTTCGCGCGCCGTACGACTACCGATCGACGGTTGCCGCGGCGAGCCGTGCGTTGGCGTCGATTCTCGACGTCGACACGCTCGTCACGCGTTTGACCGGGATCATCACCGATCAGATGCAGGTGACGCGTGCGGATGTCTGGCTGCTGGACAAGGCGCGCGCTGCCTACGTCGGGACTGACGGTGCCCGTCCGTTGGCGGCGGACGCACCCTTGGTTCGGTATCTTGCGTTGCCCTCCACCCGGACCCTCCATATCGCCATTGGAAGAATGAGCGGTCGTGTGAGTAACGAGGTTCTCACCGACATGGTTGCCATCGATGCAGTCCTCGCGATTCCCATGCATTTCGAGCAGCGTCTCGTTGGTTTTTTGGCCCTGGATGAGAAGGAGTCCGGCCGCTTCTATTCGACCGAGGATCTCGAGCTGTTGACCACGCTCGCCAGTCAGGCGGCGGTGGCCCTGGAGAACGCGTGGGCCTATCACGCGCTTGCCGAGACCAACCGCGAACTCCGCGAGGCCCGCGATCAGCTGGTAGAGGCCGAGCGATTGGCCGCCATCGGTGAGCTTTCGGCGGCGGTGGCCCATGGCATTCGCAACCCCGTTGCCAGCATCAAGGCCGCGGCTGAGCTGGCGGCAAGTGAGGCCCCGCCTGGTCATCCTCTTCGGGAGAGTTTCACAGACATCCTGGGTGAGGCTGACGCATTGGAAGCGCGCATCAGCGAACTCCTCGATTTCGCGCGGCCGTTCGAGCCGAACCACGCACCTGCCGACTTGAACCAGATCGTGCACGGCGCCTTACATCTCCTTCGCCGTCAGATCAGCGGTCGCGACATCACGGTTGACGTTGCACTGGCTCCCGCGTTGCCGGGGCATGAGATGGACGCCGCGCAGATCGAGCAGGTGTGCCTCGCGCTTCTGACGAACGCGATCGAGGCGATGACGGACGGTGGCGTCCTGACGGTGACGACGGACCTCCTGCGTCTTGACGAGGCTCGGCCGCCTGTCGCGGGCACATCGGACTCGGAGCCTCTCCTCGATATCCGCGTGAAGGATACCGGTCAGGGGATTCCAGCTGATCAGCTGGGGAACGTCTTCCGCTTGTTCTACACCCGGAAGGCACGCGGGACGGGTGTCGGTCTCGCAACGGTCAAGCGGATCGTCGAGGGGCATCACGGCGTCATCACCGTCGAGAGCGAGAGCGGGCGTGGCACCGAGTTCCGAATCCTCCTGCCGCTTACCGGAAGCGGCCGCGTGCCCCCTCCCTTTGCGACGGGCACGCACGTGTTGATGTAGGCGCGCGAGGAACGGGTGTGCTCGCGGGGCCGTCGCGCCCCGTGCGGCGTGTCGTTACTCGACGAGAACCGGGCCGAGCCGGTTGTCGCTGACATCGTTGGTCCCTGGCGGACTCTGGACACCCGCGGCGGCATCGAAGTCTGCGGTTGCGTCGCGAATGTGCATGCCCCAGCCGCCGTTGCCGCTGAGATCGTTGCCGTCGACCAGCATGCCCGTCGAGTCCTTTACGCGCAGCCCGTCACCGTGGTTGCCGGCCGCGCGGTTGTTCGCCAGGAGGCCGCCGACGGTGTCCGAGATCCCGACGCCACGTCCAAAGTTGCCGCCACTGCGGTTGCCGGTGATGATCGGATCGTTGGCGTCGGCCGCTACTATACCGTCGTCGCCATTCAAGAGCAGGCGGTTGTCGGTCACGACGGCATCCGTCGCCAAGGAGACGAGGATACCCGCAAGGCTGTTTCCGCTGCTGAGACTATCGGTTACGGTCGCAGTGGCGGTGATGCGAAAACCGTCACCGCCGTTGGCGCGTGCGATACAGCGCTCGGCGGTGGCTCCGGTGGCCGTGAGTTCGATGCCCGTCCCCAGATTGGCCCAGGCCTCGACGTCGCGGAGCGTGACCGGGTTCTGCACGCTGATACCTGACGTTCCACCGCTCGCGGTTAGGGCATCGACGAGCGCATCGTCGTCTTGAACCGTCAACGCCGGTCCGAGGCCCTGCGCGTCGATCACGGTACGTCCGAGTCCGGATCCTCGCAGCTCGATCGCTCGATTGACGAGCACCGTCTCGCGAAAGATTCCCTCTGCGACCTCGATCGTGATGCGACCGTCGAGGTCGGTGTCGACGGCCGCTCCGACGGCGACCGCGATGCTCTCGAAGTCACCCCGCTTGCCGCCGACGATGGCGTCGGCCCCACGCTTGTTGCGCTCGGGCCGACTTGCGTATGCGAACTGCTGGCAGCGTGCCCCACCCACAGTGACGCGCAGGGTTCCCGTACCGGCGCCGGTTGCCGTCAGTTTCACGCTCTTGCCTTTGGCCCGGTTCAACTCGATCGTTTCGCGTTGGGGGTCGCCGTCGCGATCCGGTTTCAGAGTCAGCGGTCCGTCGACACTGACCCTTGCCGTCAGTGCCTGTGCCCCGGGGCCGGTGTGATTCCCGAAGCGGTCGACGGGCACGATCTGGAGCTTCGCCTTGCGAGCGCTCCCCTCAGTGCCGAGTACGAGCGCGCGTGGGACCGCGGGTACCTTGTGCTTCCCGATCGGCTTCCGATCGACGGCTCGCGCACACGTCGGCGCGCCTGCCAGGGCCAGGGCCGTATCTATCGTCGGACTCGATCCGTTGGCCGGAAGCGCCAGGTCCAAGGCACCGCCGGGCACGGGCAATCCGGCAGCCCGGGGCTCCGGATTCAGGGTACCGCCGATCTCGAGCGGCCCGGGATCCGTCATGAACCGGGTGGGGTCTGGCTCCGGGAGGAACGGCTGTGCGGTGGTGATGCCGGGTCCCGTCGGCACATGACCGTCGAGAAAGTCCGGATCGGATGGGCCGGTGAAGGCCAGGGCGGTCCCGACCAGGGTCAGGCCCTTGTTCTTCAGCGGTGCGCCGCTGGTCACCACGACGCTGCCCGTCGCGATACCACCGCTGAACAGGGCGACTTCGCGGCCGACCGGCTCGAGCTCGGCGAGCGCGCGCACCTGGTTCTCGGGGCGCTTTCCCTTCTTCACGTTGCTCGGCCCGATCAGCCCGTCGCCGTCGCGATCCGCGAACAACAAGACAATGACGGCGTGTCCGTCCATGTCGGGCGCGGTCAGCAGATTGCCATAGGGAGCCGCCGCGGAGACGGCACCGTCAGACAGGTACGCAGTGAACGGAATCGGTGTGCCGATACCGAGCGGGCCCGCAACGCCTGTGAAAACAGCGTTGCGTTTCTTCGCCGGATCCGGAATGCCCGCCTGGGTCACCGCGCCGAGTCGGAGGACGAGATCGATGTCTCCGAGCGTTCCCGGGTCTACGATGTCATCGGCCGTGGCGAAATACCCGTCTGGCCCAGGCGTGACAAGTGGCTGGCCAGGCAGAATCTGGTACGGCTCGCCCGTCCCGGGATCGATCGGATCTCCATCGAACACGACGCTTGCCGCGCGCGCGACCATTGGGCAGGCGAGCACGAGCAGGGCGAGCAGCGCGGTCGCTCGATGGACACACGGCCTCACCAGGTCACCTCGATCGCGTTACTGTTGAGCGTGGTCTCGTCGAAGGTGGCCTCGAGGTGCAACGTGGCGCTCGTGCCACCGGCGGTGATCGCGACCGGGATCACCGCGATGATCGATGCGCGCTCGATGGCGATTACGCCGGATGCGCCAGGCTGCGGGACCGGCGCGCCTCCGCCGACGGTCACAGTTACCGTTCCGGCGAGGTCGAGGCGCGCGACGGTTCCACCCTGGGTGAGAACGAGTTCCAGAGGATAGCCGAGCCGGGTGTAGTTGCCGTAGTCGAAGTTGGCGAGCGTCTCGAGGGTCACGACCCCGTCCTCGAGGCTGGTCGTCGCGTCAGTGAGCGCGAGATCAGGCTCGGTCGAGCCGGCGCGTGCACCGACGACCGTCGTCAGCATGAGGGCTGTCAGCACGAGGAAAGTAGCGAGGAGGCGTGTCGGCACGGTGCTCACGATGTTCGTACTCCATGCTTCTCCATGCGGTAGCGGAGGGCGTCGCGGGACAGGCCGAGCAGCCTCGCCGCGCGTACCTGATTGCCGTTTTCTTGGGCGAGCGCTTGCTCGATGAGACTCTTCTCGAGCTCCGCCCAAACGATCCCTTGAGGGGGAAACGTCACCCGAAACTCGCCAGTGGAACTCGAGTTCGCCACCTCACTGGGATTGCTTCGCTCGCTTTTTGGGGCGAGCAACGCAAGGTCGCTCGGCTCGAGTACCTGGCGTTCACTCAGTAGGACGGCGCGCTCCAGCACGTTGGCAACCTCGCGAACGTTTCCAGGCCACCGATAGCTGCGGAGGGTCGCCTTCGTCGCGACGCTGAGCGCAGGTGTTGGGACGCCGTAACGCGCCGCGTGTGCCGCAACGAAGTGCTCCGCAAGCTCGATGACGTCGTCGACGCGATCGCGTAGTGGGGGTACGGGGATCTCCAGCACGCGCAGCCGGTAGTAGAGGTCCTCGCGGAATTCTTGACGCTCGATGGCGCCCAGGAGATCCCGATTCGTCGCCGCAACGATCCAGACGTCGGTCGCCCGATCTCGGACGCTACCGAGGCGACGGACGGTGCTGTTCTCGATCACCTTCAGCAGCTTCGCCTGGATGGCGGCGCTCACATGCCCGATCTCGTCGAGGAAGAGTGTGCCGCCCTCTGCGGCCTCGATCAGCCCCGGCTTGGCGTGTCGAGCGTCGGTGATGGCGCCTTTTTCGTGGCCGAAGAGTTCAGACTCGAGCAACGTCTCCGGAATGGCCGTGCAGTTGACGTCGATGAAGGGTCCGGAGCAGCGTGCGCTCGCCGCATGCAGCATGCGCGCGAGCAGGCCTTTGCCAGTGCCGGTCTCGCCGGTGATCAACACAGTCGGGCCGCCGCCGCGCGTGCTTTGGATGTTGGAAAGTCGGTCGATGGTGCGCCGTACATCGTCCATGGCGGGGGAGCTGCCGACGAGTTCGGAGCTCCCTGGTCCGCTGGACCGGCCACGGTGATACCGCAGCTCTTGCTGGAGACGGTCGCTTTGCACGGCGCGCTGAATCGCGAGCTCGAGTTCGGCCAATCCGACCGGCTTCCGGACGAAGTCGGCTGCCCCCAGGCGCATTGCGTCGATGGCATCCTCGAGGGTAGCAAACGCGGTCATCATCACGACGAGGATCGAGGCGTCGTGATCGCGCAGCGCGCGAAGCGTATCGATTCCGCTCATGCCTGGAAGGCGGTTGTCGAGCAATACGAGATCAGGCCGGCTCGATCGGATATGTGTGAGCGCATCCTCACCGCTCTCGACCGCTTGCACGTGGTGCCCGGCCTTCTCGAGGGAACGGCAAAGATTCTTTGCCAGCACGGGTTCGTCCTCGACGAGCAGGATGTGAATTCCGGTCACGCGTGCGCGCGAGGCGGTCCGTCCTGCGGTCGTGGCGCAATCGCTCGATGGAGTGGTCATTTCAAAAAAGCTCGGGACGCTGCTCGGTACGTCACTGTGTAGGGGAAACACCGGTCAACCTCTCCCAACGAAGCCGAGCCACTGACGGCTGCCGAGTACGGCCTCCGCCCGCAGCACGGGAAACCGTACCAAACGGCGGCGGCTGGATCGACTACCCGGCACCTCCGTGCCGCTGTTCGATGTGGCGGATGGTGCGCCGGTCACGCGGTCTCGCGGTACGCCGATCGAAGAGCATAGGGGTGCCCGATGCGGGCCCAACCCTGGGGCTGTCCGACGACGGGCGCCACTTTCGTGTCCCCAGTCTCTAGTTTCGGGGCTCGTCGCCGCGCTGAGTTCTGGCCCAACCACATCCACGAACTCAGCAAACAACGCACCAGAAAAGAGGTCTAGCCTAATCAGGTAGTTGTAGCCCATGAAGATGCTGGCCTGGGTGAAATGCCGCAGCGAGGCGAGCAACCGGCACCCCGAATGGGTCATATCGCGCAGTTGTCCTCCGATTGCGCGTGAGCCCCCATCACTGGGTCTTTTCACGCACCACATATCCGACTCAAGTATTGAATATCGTGGCGTATTCCCTCTGGCAGAGCCTTTGCAATGCTCTGATCCAAAAGCGCACGGATGCGCTCGAACCAACAGGGAGGAGAGTCAGCATGAAGCAATCGCAAGTCGTGGGAACGGTGCTCGCAGCGCTCGTCGCTCTGGCCTGGGGAAGCAGCCCGGCCATCGCAGCGTCGTCAAAGAGCAAGATCAAGGTGGAGTTCGAGAACACGGGAATTCTGGCGGATGCGAGCGGTAAGGGGGTGGCCACGATCAAGGAGACCCGTTCCAAGATGTCGATGAAGTTCAAGGATCTCGCGTCCGACACGACCTATTCACTCGTCGTCGGAGGCCTGACGGAGGCGACTTTCACAACCTCGGGGAGCGGGAAAGGCAAGGTCAAGTTCGCCTGGCCACCGAAACCAGGGAGGAACGCGCTCGACTTCGAACCGCGCGGTGCGCTCATCGCGGTGCACGACGGAGTGTCCGACGTACTTGGGGTCGTGTTCTCCGGTGTAGGGGAACCAGACGACATCCTGGTCGATGAGCGCGTGCTGCTGACGCCGACGGCGATCGCGCCCGCTGCCAAGGTCGAGGCCCGATTCCGCATCAAGAAGGATGGCCGGACCCGCTTCACGGTGAAACTGCAGCGAGTTGCTCCCGGCGACTACGATCTCTTCGTCGATGGTGTGCTGCGAGCAACGATCGTGGCCACCGGCACTGGCAAGGGCCAGGTCGAGTTCGACTCGCAGATCGAGCCCGGGAAGATTCTGCTCGACTTCGATCCGCGGGGATTGCCGATCGACATCAGCCAGGGGGCGAACGTAATTGCCACCGGCGACCTGGTCGCGCCGGGTGAAGGCATTACCCAGTGCGTGTTCAGTGAGGATGAGAGTGCGCTCGCGGCCACGGGTGCCGATCCGGACGGCACCGGGAAGGCACGTTTCCGCGTCCGCGACGACTGCGATCGCGACTTCCGGGTCGAAATCGAAGACGTCCCACTCGGCGACTATGATGTGCTGGTCGGTGGCGCGCTGCGGGGAACCTTGACCGTCGTCGACACCGGAACGGAAATCGAAGGCGAGGTCGAGTTCGACACCGATCCGGACGATCCAGGGGAGTTGCTGCTCGACTTCGATCCGGTCGGCCAAAGCGTCCAGGTCGTACAAGTCGGGACCGGGACGGTGTTCTTTGACGACACGTTCACGCTCGGGGGTGGTCCGGGAGGCGGCACGAGCTGTACGCCCACCGAGACCGAGCTCCCGCTCCTGAACACGGGTCCCGATCCGGACGCGCATGGCGATGCTCGTTACCGCGTACGCGATGATTGCGACGAGGACTTTCGTGTAGAGATCGAGGATCTCCCGCTCGGCGACTACAACTTGCTGGTCGGCGGTGTGAACCGTGGGAGTATCACCGTCGCCCTCGTCCTGGGTGAAGCCGAGGGCGAGCTCGAGTTCGACACCAATCCCGACGATCCCGGCGAGGTTCTGCTCGACTTCGATCCGCGGGGAGAGCTCATCGAGATCGAACAGGGTGGCACGATCTTCCTGAGCCGCATCTTCGACGACGGCTCGGGCGGCGGAACGCCGCCCGTGTGCAGCAACTTCGATCAGGAGCCGGATCTCGTGAA
The DNA here is from genome assembly GCA_029262315.1 of Deltaproteobacteria bacterium. Taxonomy (GTDB): domain Bacteria; phylum Desulfobacterota; class Binatia; order UTPRO1; family UTPRO1; genus JAJCZP01. Next base: position 15,471 of record JAJCZP010000108.1, read on the forward strand.
CGTTGGGCCCGATCCCGATGCGAAGGGGAAGGCGCGGTATCGCGAGGAGGTCGACTGTGATGCCGACTTTCGGGTGGAGATCGAGGATCTCCCGCTCGGTGACTACGATCTGGTGGTCGGCGGTGTGAACCGTGGGACCATCACGGTTGCGCTGGTCCTCGGCGAACCGGAGGGCGAGCTCGACTTTGACACCGACCCCGATCAGCCGGGCGAGGTCTTGTTGACCTTCGATCCTCGCGGGCAGCTCATCGAAGTGGTCCAGGGGGGCACCGTCTTCCTGAGTCTCGATTTTCCGAGCTGAGCGGGCCAGCACTCTAGAGAGGGGACTCCGATGAGCATCTTTCGCGCCGAGACGAGCCCGCGCCGATCGGGCGGTACGCGAAACATCGGAGTCTCCCGCTCGCTCTTCTCAGCCTGAGCTCCCCTGCCGAGGTGGTCACTCGCGTCTCGAGGGCTTTCCCGACTTTCTGCTGACACTGCGCACCCACGAGGCGAGCGGACGGCCTCCCCGTGCTGTGGTGACCCCTACTTCTCCAGCTCCTCCCGGATCGAGTACATCTTCTGGCGCGCCTCGGTGATGTACGAGTCGAGGTTGCGGCGGTGGTTGGCGAACAGGCCGGCCGGTCGGTCGTCGATGACTACGAGCGGCTTGAGCGGGGCTGCCGCGTCGAGCGACTGTCTTACCTCTGCGATGAGGTCGGCGAGAATCGGTCGCTCGTCGAGTGCGGGTGCGTAGTCGTGCTCGATGGCCTTGAGGCAGTGCGCCATGGCATGCGCGAAGCCCTGCGCGCGGTAAAAGAGATCATCGGTCTCCCAGGGGCGGATCCGCGTCTCGTTGATCTCGCGCCGATAGAGGTTGGCGTGGGCGGCGCCGAGGAGATCGGTCCAGGCCTGGAAGAGTCGCATCAACTCCATGTGGCGCTGATTGATGGGCTTTGAGATTGCGAGTTGCGGCTGCAGCCCGCGCACGTATTCGTGAAGGTGTTCGACGCCTTTCCGGTAGCGGCTCTCGGCCGAAGGCATCCACAGGCGCTCGGCATCGTTCCGGAACATGGTGTCCGCTTCCTGGAGATTCGCGTCGAACTCGTCGCTCGAAATCTTGGTGAGGTGGTCTTTCATCACGCGGATGGTCTCGCGGACGGTTTGGAGAATGCCGAGCTGGCGATTGGCGTTGTTGTCCGCCCACAAGCGCGGACCCCACAGGAAGAAGTCATTCGGGCGCCAGCCGAAGCCATGTTGCAACTCGTGGTCGATCAGGGTGGCCACGGTCGTCGCTAGCGCGGTGCCGGGTACCAGCGTCTCGCCGACTTCGGCGGTTTCACCAAGATCGACGTGGAGTTCGTTGTGACGCTTCTGACCGTAGTGCAGGCCAACGATCGAGGCCAGCCAGAGCAGGGCGATGATGCCAGATCGGCTGAGAAGCAGACGTCGTAGCAGAGCCATCCTACCTCCTAAGATTGCGGTGTGCCCCGGCGCGATCGCTCAGGGCTTGACGAAACGCTGATAGATCTTCGGCAGCTCGCGCGGTAGGGCCGTGATATCGTCGATGACGATGTAGCGCGAGGCGTCGCAGATATCCTTCAGATAGTCGTGGCCGGCCTTGTCGACCGTGATGCAGAACGGCATGATGCCCGCGCGCATGGCCTCCTGGAAGGCCATCATGGTGTCCTGAATCCCGTAGACGTTCGAGCGGCGGTCGTCGCCGTAATCCAGATCCTGCGGAAAGCCGTCCGACAGCAGAATGATGTGCTTGGAGCGCGCGCCGACCGCCCGCAGGCGCGCCACAGCGTGGCGGAGTGCCGTGCCCATACGGGTTGAACGTTTCGGCTCGATCGCACCGACCCGGCCCTTGATTGCCGGGCTGAGGGGCTCGTTGAACTGCTTGACGAGGTACAGCTCCACCTGCTGACGGCCGTGTCCCGAGAAGCCGTAGATGCCATAGGCATCACCGATCTCCTCGAGAGCCTCGGTCATCACGACCAGCGCTTCCTTCGTGATGTCGATCACCCGGCGCTCGGGTGCTTCGGGCGCCGGCTCGTCCGTCGAGGCGCTCATGTCGATCAGGAAGAGCGTCGCGACGTCGCGCTCCTCTCGCTGGCGCGCTTGATAGAGCTTGGGTGACGGTGCGTGTCCGGCGCGTCGGTCGGCGCGTGCATCGATGACCGCATTCAGGTCGAACTCTTCACCATCTTCGAGCGCGTGTACGATCCGATAGCGTTCGGGGCGGATCTGCTGGAACTGACGGCGTACCTCCGGCAGCAGCTCGGCATGCGCCGCGAGTGTCCGTTGGAAGAACTCACCCGTATCGCTTGCGAGCGGAATCTCGGCGAGACGGCACCACGCGTGGCGATAGTCGCCGATGGTATGATCCCACTCGTCGTAGACGAAGGCGCCGTCACCGATACCGACGGCCACCTGGGCCAGGGCGCTGTGTGCCTGGCGGAGGTGCGCCTTCAATTCCTGCAAGCGCTCGCGCGGCAGCTTACCACCGAGGTCCGAGATGTAGAGGCCAAGTGCCTCGACGTGCTCACCGCCGGCACCTTGCTTGATCGAGATCGAGGCGCCCTCCTTCAGCATCTTGAGGAGCGCCTCGGGATCGATCGGGACTCCGGGTCCGCCTTCGTCTTCGTCGGGATCGAGTTCCAGTCCTTCGGGGCGTTCGTCGATTGGGGCGGCATCGCTGCCAGGATCGGCGTTCGGTGACTGGTCGCCCGATAGCGACTCCGCGCCGCCGTCGAGCTCGAGGCGTGCGTCGACCATCTCGGAGTCGGCCATCATGTCCGCGAACCCCGTGGGATCGGCGGACGAGAGCCGTACGAAGTCGCCGCGCAGAACTTCTTGATAGACGGCGCGGGTGGCATCGACGCTGTCCTGCACGGTCGCCGTCGGCGCCGCCAGGCGCTCGGCGATGGCGGGGAGTCGGCGGACGATGTCGGGGCGGCGCGCGTGGCGCAGGACGGTCGTGAAGTGCTCGACTGTTCCTGGGAGCCTGATTTCGCTCCGCGCGCAGTCGTGTCCGAGCGCGTCAAGATCGGCGGCCAGACCTCGGTAAGCCCGGGCGATGCACGCATCGAGGCGCACGCCCTCGAAGATCGCGAGCAACTCGGTCGCGATCTCCGGGTGATCGAAGCCCGCAAGAAACTCGCCTACGGGCGGTTCCATCGTGTCGGTACCGAACTCGCGACGGCCCGCGTGGTGTGCCGCGACCAATCGAAAGAGGCGGAGGTTGGCTTCGGCGGTTGGGAAGATGTCGACGCGCAGTGGGAAGATCGCTTCGCCCTCGTGCTCCGGATCGATCGCGAAGGGTGGTCGATAGCTCGCGTGCGCGTCGCCGGCGACGCGCCAGCCCTTCGTTGGTGAGCAGGGCGAGCTGGGCGGCCCGCTTTGCCTCGTCGAGCCGGTCAGCATCTGGAGATAGCGGCGCATCAGTCCTTCCACTTCGACGAAGTCGACGGCAGTCGATTCCGTCGTCAGGACGGCGCGGCTCGTGCGCGAGTCGAGGCCGAAGAAGGCGTGACCGGCGCTCGGGCTGTCATCGGCAACCTGTAGCCCGCGCTCGACCCAACGTTCGAGACCCTCGAGGCCGGTGCGCTCGAGGAGCCGGGGGAGGACGCGATAGAAGGGCACGACGCCTTCGGGGAATCGTAAGGCGATCGTGCTCGCCAGGCGCAGCACGTCGCGGCGGATCGCGTCCGGTGTTGCTTCGAGAATGACGCGGAGGACCGGGAGAAGTTCGCGGAGGCCGAAAGGTGCGGCCGCCGCGACGGGCGCGACACTGCTATTTAGAGCGTCGCGCTCGTCGTCGTGGAGCGCTTCGAGCACCGTCGGTAGTGAGAAGTAGAGCTCCAGGGCGACGACCGGTGCGGATGCAGCAGCCGCGCACGCGACGTTGAGCGCCGCGCCACGATCCCGTTCCGGAAGCGCGTGCGCCGCAGCGGGCACCGAAGCGAACAGCTCGGATCGCGCCGAGCCGAGGCGTTCGACGGCGCGCGCCAACGTGGCCCAGGCGGCGTAGTCGTCGGGCATCAGTAGCGGCACGACCAGCCCTGTCGCCTCGAAGAAGTGCAATGCCAGAATCTCCGCTTCCCAGGAATCTTTGCCGAGGAGCGACAGGCCTTCGTCCACCCAGCGCCGCAGTCGATCGGCCGGCCGATCGAGCGTGCCGAGGATCGCACCGCTCTCTGCCACGAAGACTTCACCGAGCCGGCGCGAGGTCTCGAGCACACGTTCTCCGAGCGCGATCCAGCGTTCGATCTCGGCATTCGGTACCGCGGCGAGGTCCGCTGGCTCGAGGGCGAAGTATGCCGCCGCCGCGGCGCGCGAGCCGGTATCGACGCGTGCGAGCCGCTCGCCGCATGACACCCAGTGGCGGAACCAATCGATACCGTGATCGAGTGCGGCGGGCGCACGGCGGCAGTACCGTTGCGCCAGCGTGAGCGAGACGTCGGCGAGGCGATCGCCGGTCGTCAACATTTCCTCACGCGCGCTCTCGGCGAGCGCCGCGATCTCGTCGTGCAGATCAGGAGCGCCAGCGGCCAGGTGCCGGCTATCGAACCACAGGCCGCGCAGCCGACTCATGAGGCCGCCGGCCGGCACATCCTGAGCATCCTGGAGCTCAAGGAAAGATCGATCCGACCATCTCGTCGAGTGCCCGACGGAGTTCGACGTCGTCGGTGAGTGACCGGCTGATGGCTGCGGTGCACGCCCGTCGTGGAGCAATGCCACCCGCGATCAGTTGCGCCGCGTAGATCAAGAGCCGGGTGCTGACGCCTTCCGAGAGCCCACCCGCTCCGAGGTTGCGGATCTTCTCCCCGAGGGTGGCGAGCTCCAGTGCCGTTCGCATCTCGGCTGGCCCTTCGTGGGCGATGATCTGTGCTTCTTTGTCGCGGGGCGGGTACTCGAACTCGAGGCTGACGAAGCGTTGGCGGGTCGACTGTTTCAAATCCTTCAGCACGCTCTGGTACCCGGGGTTGTACGAGATCACGAGGAGGAAGTCGGCGTGCGCTGGCAGGATCTCGCCCTTCTTGTCGATGGGGAGAATCCGGCGGTGATCGGTAAGCGGGTGAATCAGGACGATCGTGTCCTTCCGCGCTTCCACGATTTCGTCGAGGTAGCAGATCGCGCCACGCTTCACGGCCTGGGTCAGCGGACCGTCGATCCACACGGTCTGATCACCTTCGATGAGGTAGCGACCAACCAGGTCGCTGCCGGTCAGGTCCTCGTGGCAGGCGACGGTGACGAGTGGCTCGGCGTCGGTCCCGCCAGGGTGGAGCGTCGCGGCCATGTACTCGACAAAGCGCGTCTTTCCGCAGCCGGTTGGTCCTTTGAGCAGCACCGGGAGCCGCTTCTCATAGGCCGTCTGGAAGATCTCTACTTCGTCGCCGATTGGAAGGTAGTAAGGAGAGTTCATAGGTCGCGAGGGATTCTAAGAGGGGGGTGGGGGCGAAGCAAACTCCCGGAAATCGAAGGGTTGTGGCCTAGGTGCACTTTACGACTTGACTCACGTGGGCGCATAGTTAACTAAGTCGTTAACTATGTACGAGCAGCTCGATACTACGTTTAGTGCTCTCGCCCATCCCGCACGCCGCGCGATTCTCACGCAGCTCCGGGCCGGCGAGGCGAATGTCACTACGCTCGCCGAGCCCTACGGCATGTCGCTTCCAGCCATCTCGCGGCATCTCAAGGTGCTCGAGGGGGCGGGTCTGATCGCGCGAACCGTCAACGGACGGTTTCATCGTTGTCGGCTCGTCCCCGAGGCAGCGAACGAGGCGGGTGATTGGCTCCAGAATCACCGCCGTTTCTGGACCGACCGCCTCGATTCGCTCGCCGACTACGTCGACAAGCTCAACAAGGATTCCCAAGGAGACAACGATGAGTAATGCCGCGTCCAATCTGTCAGAACCGGTCGCATCCGAGCCGCAATCCCTCGAGCTGAAGCGCACGTTTCCGGCGTCGTGCGAGCAGCTGTACCGTTGCTTCATCGACCGCGAGCACGTGGCGCAGTGGTTCGGGCCCACAGGAGTCACGTGCACGGACGTCGCGATCGATGCTCGCCCAGGCGGTCAGTACCGCATCGCGATGGCTAATGCGGCCGGAAACCCCGTCGTCGTCCTTGGCCGTTTTCTCGAGCTCGATCCGCCCCGGAAGATTTGCATGACCTGGGCGTGGGAGAGTCAACCGCAGGCCGAGACGCGCGTCACGGTACGCTTCGATCCAGTCGGAGACGGATCGCTTCTTACCCTGAGGCACGAACAATTCGAGACTGCCTCTGCGAGCCGCGCACACACCGAGGGCTGGGAGAGTTCGTTCGATTGTCTCGCCGCGCACCTCGGCGCAGCGAGCGGGGCCGACGGCGCATGAAGCTCTACGAGATCGGGGCGCCGAATCCCCGGCGCGTGCGCATCTTTCTCTCGGAGAAGAACGCCGACATCGAGTGCAGCACGGTCGACGTCATGGCGGGCGAGAACAGGAGCGCGGATTTCCTCGCGAAGAATTCGCTCGGGCTGCTGCCCGTGCTCGAGTTGGATGATGGTACGTGTATCGCCGAGAGCGTCGCCATCTGTCGGTTCCTCGAAGCGCAGTACCCGGAGCCGCCGTTGCTCGGTGTCGGGCCGCTCCAGCAAGCCATCGTCGAAATGTGGAATCGCCGCGTGGAACTCGGTTTGTTCCGCAGCACGGCTGACTATTTCCAGCACACGATTCCCTTCTTCAAAGAGAGGATCGTGCAGATCCCAGCCTACGCCGAAACCGCGAAGGCGAGCGCGCGGAATCACCTCGACTGGCTGAACGGTGCCCTCGCCGACCGGAAGTTTCTCGCCGGCGACGACTACACGATCGCCGACATCACGGCCCAGGTCGCCCTCGATCTCGGTACACCCTCGGTGTTCGCCGTGGAGCCACGGCACGAGCACCTGTCGCGCTGGTTCGCGGAGGTTTCAGCCCGCCCAAGCGCGAGCGTGCTCGGAAAGTCGTAGGGTCGCATCCAACTTGACTCGCCAGCAATACGATCACGGGAATGCTCGAGGTCGAGCTCTTCGATGCCGACGGAAGCGGCACCAGCACGCGCTCGTGCATGATCCCGCTGTCGTTCCAGCTTGGCGCGATCGACTGCGATCTGCTCGACGACGGCAACGCGAACGGGTCCTGCTCCGTCTGGTAGCCGGACTCGCGGGTTCAGCCGAGGAAGTCGATGTCACGACCTACGCTGCGTGCCCCCGCGGCGGTTTCCGGCGATCTCATTGGCTCGATCGGAATTCCGAACTCGCGCGCCATGCGTTCGGAGAAGGCAGCCGGATCCTTGGGGCCCGAACGCATACGGTGTTTACCGCGGTGATGGATCTTGCTTGGAATCGCTCGCCACGATGTAGAGCGGGCGACCTTTTACCTCGTCGAAGATGCGCGTGACGTAGGCACCGAGAATGCCGATAGCGACGAGTTGCACTCCCGCGAGAAACGCGACCGCGACGAAGACCGAGGTCCAGCCGGCTGGGGCTTGACCGCCCGCGAGTCGGCTGATGAGGGCGAAGCCTACGAGCCCCAGACTGAGCGCCGAGACGGCGAAGCCGAGATAGGTGACGAGTTGCAGCGGGACGGCGGAGAAGCTCGTCATGCCGTCGAGCGCGAGTTGGATGAGCTTCGTGTACGGATACTTCGTCTGGCCGGCAAAGCGCCCAGCACGTCGGTAGCGTACCTCGCTGTGTTTGAAGCCAACCCAGCGGACCAGTCCGCGGACGTAGCGGTTCCGCTCCGGGAGCCGGTTCAGGGCATCGGCCACGCGACGATCGATCAATCGGAAGTCACCGACGTCTGGTGTGAGGTCGACCGACGACATGCGGCGAATCAGCTGGTAGAAGATCCGGATCAAGGCCAGGCGAATCGGGCTTTCGCCCTCGCGCACGCTACGGACCGCGGACACGACTTGAGAGCCGGCGCGCCACTCGGCCAGGAGATCGGGAATCACTTCCGGGGGGTCTTGCAGGTCGGCATCGATGATGACGATCGCGGCGCCCGCGGCATGCTCGATGCCGGCTGTCACCGCGGCCTGATGTCCGAAATTTCTACTGAAGCGGAGCACGCGGATCTTGGGATCGGCGTCGGAGGCGGCTAGGAGGATGGCCGGCGACTCGTCGCTCGAGCCGTCATCGACGAAAACTATCTCATGCGCAGGCGCACACTCGGCCAGTACGGTCGACAGGCGTCGCTGCAGTTCCGGGAGGACAGCGGCCTCGTTGAAGACCGGTACGACGACTGACAGTTCCGGTGTCTCAGCCATGTTTCTCAAGTCCGCTCGGCGAGGCAGAGCAGTGAGACCCCGACGGGCAACCGCCAGCGGGTGAGCAGCCGTCCTTCGGCGCCGAACACATGGGTGAGCGTATCGTTGACGAGGCCGGGTTTGGTCATGGTGAAGTCCGACTTTGGCATCTCGCCGTCGTGCGATTCGCCGCGCAGACGCCGCGCGACACGCACGGCTGCGACGATCGGAAACAGCAGCGAATTGAAGTAGCTGAGCGTGACGATGCGGAGCCCGACGCCCTCCACGCTGCGTTGCAGTTGGCCGAGGCGGTAGCGGCGCTTGTGGTGGCTGACGACGTCCTGATTCCCCCAGAGGAGTTGGAAGGCGGGCACCGTGAGGAGTACGTGACCCCCGGGTTTGCACACCCGGGCCAACTCGGCGAGCGCGCCCTGTTCGTCGTCCACATGCTCCACGATATCGAACGCGGTCACCAGGTCGAGGGTGCCGTCAGCGAGGGGCACTTTCGTGATGTCGCCGAGCAGCATCGGGCGGTCGCAGCGTGTGCGCGCGAAGCGAATCGCCTCCGCCGACATGTCCATGCCGATGACCGCGCCATAGCGAGCGAGGAACGTCAGCATTGCCCCCGTGCCAAAGCCGATGTCGAGAATGCGCATCGGCTCGTCACGCGCCGCCATCGGGGCCAGCACCCGCTCGAAGATCTTCCGGCGCCCACGGAACCACCAATGGGTGTCCTCGATGACGGCGTATTCAGCGAAGAAGTCCTGATCCATGGTGTCGTGTGGTGCTACTGCGTTGCGCGATCCATTACTGTATCGGATGCCGCGTCGACGAGTTCGATCGTGCGCTCCTCCGCGATTTCGAACTGCTCCTTGGCATCGTAGATGATTGTCTCGAGGCGCCCGCGGAAGAGATTGCGAACCGAATCCGGCATCTTGTCCATCGGGAACTTCTCGACAAGGACGCGCACGCGGGTATCGTCCGGCCACTCGAAACGGGTGATCTTGAGCCCTAGGATGGGATGGGCGCGGAGCCCCTGCTCCACTGCGGCGCGGTAGTTCTCGGCTGCTGCGTTCGGTGCGCCGTCAGTCGCGGCGGCTGGCGCCCCACCCGGTCCTCCGCCGGGCGCTCCACCTGGCGTTCCGGCGGGCGGGCTCCCTGGTTGTGCGCCCGGGGCGCGGTTCTCCAACTCCTCGACCACGCGGTCGATGCGCACTCGGGTTTTGTCGTCCGTGGCGAGTTCTCGCGCTTTGCCGATTGCTGCGAGTGCCTGCTCGCGATCGCCCTTGGCCTCGTAGGCTAGGCCGAGGTTGAACTGTGCCTGCAAGAAATCGGGGCGGGCGGCGATGATGTCCTTGTACGCGGCAATCGCGCGGTCGATTTCCTGACGATAGAGATACGTCGTCGCGAGATCGGTGCGCACGTTCGTGTCGTCGGGTCGAAGCTCGAGGTAGCGCTCGTACTGGGCTGAGGCTTCCGCGTACAGCTTCTGATCGTAGAAGACGTTGGCCAGGGCACGAATCGTGTCGGCGTCGTCGGGCCTGAGATTCAGCACGTGGCGGAACGATTCCGCCGCGCGCACGCCGTACGAGGGATCGAGCGCCGCGGCACGTGCTTGCACTTGGGCGAGATTCGTCCACGCGGCTGGATCGGACGGCGCGGCTTCAGCCTTGGCCGTCAGTTGCTCGAGAAACTGTTTCGCCTCGTCGGTGAGGCCGACAGGCGGGTGGTCGGACGGCATACTCCCGTCGCCAGCGCCCGCAGGGGGTCCGGGTGGTCGGGGTGCTGTCGCCGACCTGGGTCCTGTATCTTGGAGCACGCCGATCCAGAGGACGAGTCCCGCAACCAGAAACGTCGTCAGCACGGCCAATCCGGGCAGCTGCTCGCGCCACGAACGCGGGACCGTGTCGCTCGGAGTGCTCGATGCGCCGACGGCCGTGCCGCAGGCGGAGCAAAAACGCGCTCCTGTGCCGAGGGCCGCGCCGCACTTGGAGCAGAACTTCGCGGTTGTGGGTTCGCTGGTCATTTGTAGGCCACCACCAAACTGGACGCGAGCCCAGGCGGGAGCGCGTCGACTTCTACGCGTTCGAAGCCAGCCTCGACGAGCCAATCGCGAACTTCCGGGAAGCTGTAATCGCGTCCGCGCGTGAAGAGCAACATGGTGATGCTGAAGATCGCGGCCACGGCCGGACTGGTCCCGGACTCGTCGGTGATATGGTCCTTGATCAAGATGCGTCCCCCCGGGTTAAGTGCGTCGAAAACGCGCCGCATGAGGGCACGGTTGGTGGCGTCGTCCTCGCCATGGATCACGTTCGACAGCAAAGCGACGTCGCAGTTCGATGGTAGCGGATCGCGCCGATAGTCGCACGGCACGAGGGTGATGCGATCTTCGAGCCCGCTGGCGGCCACGTACCGCTGCGTGACTGCGAGGGTGCCCGGTAGGTCCGCGATCGTCGCTTTCAGGTTGGGGTGGCGCCGGCAAAGCTCGATCGGGTACGTCCCCGGTCCCGAGCCGACGTCGAGGATGTGTGTGGCCCCAGCGAGGTCGAGATGTTCGGCCAGAATACTCGCATCGCCGCGCGCGCGTACGAGGCTGTCCATGGCGCCGATGAATCGAGCAGTGTCGTCCGTATTCGACTGAAATGCGTCAGGTTCGCGTGCCGGAGTGCCTCTGCGTATGGTGTCGGGCAAACGGTCCCACAACGGCCACAACGCGGAATCGAAGCGCACCATGTTGGCGTACGACGTCGGGGCCTCGCTCGTGAGCATCGTTCGCGAAACGTCGGTCTCGCGAAATGTGTCACGACTCTTACGGACCAGGCGCATCGCGACTAGCGCGTTCAGCAGTAGTTCGGTGGCGCCGGAGTCGGTGTCGAGTCGCGTGGCGAGCTCGGGAGCGGTATGGCCGGATGCGTCGAGCGCGTCGAAGATCCCGAGTTCCACGGCAGTGTGTAGAATTCGGGCCTCGGCGTAGCCGCCGTTGATGCGCGCAAGCTCGCGAAATTCCATCCAAAGGGTACTTATCAACTCGTTTTGGGGCACGCCAGGCTGCTTCCCGCGGCGTGGTGTCGGATCCTTGACACACGACCGAGCTGGGCAGGGCGATTTCGTGGCTAGACGGTCCGCGATGCCTGCCTGACAATTCGCGTACGTACCTGAGGCGCCGCAATCCGGTTCGCGGTAGGGGAGGAGAAGTCATGGACCACATGCTCCGCATTGCGAGCATCGTGATGCTGTTTGGGCTCGCCCCCGGAGTCCACGCGGATGTCGTTCCAGGCGACACCGTCGATGCGCGCAACATCGAGAAGGTCGCTGATCTCGTGTCACCGGCCATCAAGTGGTGCGTGCGCAACGGCATGACGATGAAGATCATCGAGCCGAAGCGCATCACCTGGCCGCAGGCCTACGTTGCCGCCACCGAGAAGTACGCGGGGCAGGTCAGTCTTTCCGAGAACGGCCTGGCGCTCGAGAATCACGTCGCCGGCGCGCCGTTCCCGAACATCGATACCAAAGACCCCGCAGCGGCCGTCAAGATCATGTGGAACTATGAGTATCGTCCGTTCCCTGGCACGGACGATTTCGTCGAATACGACTTCCCGGCAGATACGGGTGCCGTCGGTCAGGGAAAGCCGATGGACGTCGAGCGTCGCTATTGGATCGGTGAGTCGCGGCGCCTGTACTACAACGCGCGTTTGCGCATCGATCCGAAGCCCGAGCTTCCCAACCCCGACGGCATTCGATTCAAAGAAGTGCTCGGCCCGTTGGTCGCACCCTTCGACCTCAAGGGCATCGGCGCGCTCTCGTATCGGTACATCGATGCGGAGAAACAGGACGACACGTGGCTGTACGTGCCCACGCTCCGCCGGGTACGTCGGCTATCGACCGCGCAGCGTTCCGACGCGTTGTTCGGCCAGGACACCGATCCGGATTCCTACTGGGGCTACAACGGGCACATCGCCTGGTCCGACTGGAAGTTTCTTGGTGAGAGGGAGATGCTCGGTGTGTTGCACGGCGAGCACTACCCGATGCAGCGGTGTCCCGGCGCGGCGAACTTCCTCTTCTGTGACGCCTGGGAGAAACGCACGATGTATGTGATCGAGGGCGTGTCCAAGCTGCCGCAGTACGCGTATGGCAAGCGTGTGATCTTCATTGACAAAGAGTCGATGGTCGTGTCGTATTCGGACATCTACGATCGCAACCACGAGCTCTGGAAGGTGTGGATCGACAACCACCAGTTCAAGCGCTCGGCGTTTCCCGGGGCGACCGTGTATGAGGAAGAGAAGGACTTCTACGCAGGATTGGCGATGGTAGACATGCAGCTCCTGCACGCCACTTACGTGCCGCATCCCGGCCCCAAGCCCGCTCGACACGAGGGGTGGTACTTCGATTCTGGCGCGGGCTCTGCGACACAATACAAGCCGTCGGGTGGGATGCCCGCGTCGTTCAGCGTCGCCAAACTCATCGAGCAAGGGCGGTAAGCGTGGCCGAGCCCCTCGTTCTGTATGAGCGGCGGGGTGCCGCGGCGCTCATGACGATCAATCGTCCCGAGGTGCGAAACTGCGTCAACGGCGATACCGCGCGCGGACTGCTTGAAAGCTATCGACAGTTCGAGAGCGATGCGGATGCGAAGGTGCTCGTGCTCACGGGTGCGGGCGAGCAGGCATTTTGTGCGGGCGCCGACCTCAAAGCCGTCGAGACGTTGAAAGACCGCGCCGAGGGGCCGCTCGGCATTTCACGCCTCATTCCGTCGAAGCCGACGATCGCCGCCGTCTCGGGGTACTGCGTGGCAGGTGGGATCGAGCTCGCGCTCTGGTGTGATCTCCGGATCGTCGCGCGTGGGGCGACTTTCGGCTGCTTCGAGCGTCGCTTCGGCGTCCCCCTCGTCGATGGTGGCACGCAGCGCTTGCCGCGCGTCGTCGGTCTCGGGCGTGCCCTCGAGATGATCCTCACCGGACGTCCCGTCGATGCCGAGGAAGCTCATCACATCGGTCTCGCCAACGAGGTTGTCGAGCCCGGCACGCACGTCACACGTGCGCTCGAACTCGCGGAGACCCTGGCGCGCTTTCCATGGCCGACGCTTCTGTCCGATCGCGCCGCGGTTTACGAGGGTCTCGGCGCCTCGCTCGAGCATGGCCTCACCATCGAGGCCCGCCACGGTCGTGCGGTTTTCGACGAAGCGAGTCGTGGTGCGGCGCGCTTTACCGGCGGCGAAGGCCGCTCCGGCGCCGGCGTCAAGCGCTGAATCCTCCCGTCGACGCCGGGTCCCGTGACCCGCGCCCATCTGTGACTGATTCCGAGTCTTGAGAATACGAAGTCTCAATGGCCCCGAACGTGGGTTGCGACGAGTGGGCACGTCGTTTGCTGTTGTCCTAGCAGGAACGGGAGACGCCAATGGACGACGCAATCCGCACCGCACGCGACGTGATGCAAACCAACTTGCTGACAATCTCGGCCGACGCGTCGCTCGTCGAGCTAGAACGGTTTCTGCTCCAACATCAGGTGGGAGGTGCTCCCGTCGTTGACGACCAGCAGCTCGTTGGGGTCGTCTCGCGCTCGGACATCGTCCGCCAGCTCGATCTCGATCGGGGTCTCGCGGACATCCTGGTGGACTATCAACACGATGGCGCACTGCACGCGCCGCGCGCCGCGCTCCGTGAGGACGAATGGATCACGAGCGCCGCAACCGACCACTTCCGTGGCCTGCGGGTGCGCGATGTCATGATCCGGGACGTGATCACGGCGAGCCCAGATGCGTCCGTGCAGCAGGTCACGCGCACGATGCTCGACAATGGCGTGCATCGTGTCCTCATCACCGAAGATGAATTCCTCGTTGGCATCGTGACCAGCACCGACCTGATGCGCCTCGTCGTCGAGTACACATCCCGATAGCGGGTTGCTGCCCGCCGTCGGTCTCGTCGACGCGATCGGGGGACGTCGTGTGTACGCCTCAGCCGGCGGAGAATGCGAGCTGCACGGCAACCCACCCGAGATGGGCGTCGTAGTCGCGGCCATCGTACAGCCCCTGGTCGAAGCTGAGGTATGCGTAGCCGCCGGTAAAGCTCAGGCGGTCGTTGACCCGATAGCCGCCGTCGAGGAACAGCCGGTGCGTCAGGTTGTCGAGCGAGCCGCCCGCGTCGACCAGCGTATAGCGTCCGCCGAGCGTCGTCTGGTCGTTCACGCGATATCGTGCCGCCAGCGCCGTGCTCAACGACCGTCCGCGAAACTCGATCGGTGCAAAGGCGCCCAGATCGCGCCGTGGCGTGCCGACCTCGTACTTCCGGTTCACGAACGAGAGCATGCTGGTCACGACCAGGCCCGGTGCGGGGACGGTCACGGCACGCAACTGGCCAATCTGCACATTCACGGAGGTCGTGGAATCCCCACCAATGTCCGTCCGCTCGTAGTCCTCGTGCGCGAACTCGCCGCGCGCTTCGAAAGTCGTGATTCGGCCCCATCGATACCGTCCCCCGAGGAATCCGGTGTGGGTCTCGCGGTGTCGATCCCCCAACGTATACTCGTTCAGGAGTTCGTCACGGTCCTCGTCGATGTCCTCGCGGCGGTACCGGTACCCGGCCTTGACGAGCAGCGAGCGGTCGGCCCGGATACGCGCCTCGAGCAACAACCGGTGCACGTCGCGCTTCTGGTCCGTTTCCTGAATTCGATCGATCCCGCTCAGGGGATCGGTGGCAGCCCCGAGCATCGACACGTCGAGATCACGATGTGCGTGTTCGTACCGATACATCCCGCGAAGCCGGGTCCGCGTCAGGCCCGTATAGCTCACATCCAGACGTGCGCGCTGCCGAGTCAGTTGCTTGTCCGTATCGCTCTCGACCACGCTCGTTCCACGCCGCCTCGTTTCCGACCCGTCGCCATCGCGATGCTGATCGACGATGGTATAGGTCGTACGAACGCGCAGGTGGCGCGCTGGTGAGAACGCCAGGCCGCTGTGACCGGCGTGGCTCTGTTGCGTCACGGAGATGCCGTTTGCCGTCCGCTCGAGGACGGAATCTGACTGCTGCGACGCATCGGCGTCCGCGTCCACCCAATAGTACCGGTAGCCCGCATGTCCGAGCACGTTCCACGTCGTCGGGGTGGCGATGTCGGCCCCCGCGTGCACCGTGGTCGTGTCGATATCGTCCGTGAAGCGCACGGCCTCCTGCGTCAGGTCGGTACGTACGTTCGTTTGATGCGTGGTGCTGCGACTCGACGCGTCGGTCCAGCCGGCCAGCAATCGCACATCAAACGGACCGGCCGGAAACACCCCCTCGAAATCGAGGGTATCGGAGCGAGTGTCGATGGCCTGGAACGCCGGAAACCGGAAGGCATACGGACTCAAGCTCTCGACGACCGAGGCCTTGAGCAGATTTTCGTCGCCGTCGCTCGCGCGATGCGCGTAGGTGAGGCGCAGGTTGCTACGGGGGCCGAGTCGCACATCCGCGGCCACATCGGCGTTCGTCCGCACCAGCTCGAACTCCCGCCCCAGCTGCCCGGGCGCCGCTCTGCCAGCACCCGGACGGCGCAGATGATCGTCGAAGAAGCTTTGCGAACGGCTGAACGCGCCCGTCAGGGTGTAGAGGCCCCGGCGGCCCCCACGCACATGGATCGTGGCGCCGCCGACGCCGCGGGCATCCTCGATACCTTGGATGCTCGCGGCACCCTCGAAGTAGTTGCCACGCTCGTCGTGCCCGTCGAAACGGGTTTCGGCGCCGCCCCCGCTGCCGAGGGTGTCGTAGTCCTCACGGAATGCGCCCTCGCTCCCATCGACGCCGGTACCGCGCCCGACGGCGCGCCCGGTCATACTCATCGTCCACGTCGACCCATCCGTCCCGTCGGGCTCCGCGACCACGGAAGCTGGAAGCCCGAGCACCAGGACGACGAGCAGGATCCACATCATGGGTGCCGTCCCCCGCGGAGGAGCTCCTCGATCCCGAGCGGACTGAAGTTCTCGTTCGTGTTCGAGCCGTGCACCTCGAAGTGGCAGTCGAAACATCGGGCGCCTGCGGACAAGAAGCCGGTGTGATCGACAGCGCCGATCAGCGGGAAGTTCGCATCGAAATGGCACTGCTCGCACAGGCCGTTGTCGGCCTGGACCAGGAGCTTCTCGACGACCGAGCCGTGCGGATTGTGACAGACCACGCACCCCTCCTCGAGCGCGAAATGCTCGAAGAGGAAGGGCCCGCGGACCTCCTGATGACACTCGAAGCAACGGGCATCATCACCCTCGAGCTGCCCCCAGCGCGCGGAGGCATGGATGTCGTGGCAATCCGTGCAGCGCATCGTCCCTTCGGCGACGGGATGGTGGTACTGCAAGGCGAAATCGGCGGCGACCTCTCCGTGGCACTGCACGCAGAACTCCATCTCGCGTGGGCCCTCCCCCACCGTCACGTGCGGGTCCGCATCGCGATGCGCTGACATCGCCCGCCAGCTGTACTCGACCACGGGCACGAGTTCCGTCGCCGGGGGACGGGTGTGGAGGGCATCGGCGTGGCAGTCCCAGCACGAGACGCCGGCATCGCCGTGCGCACTGGCTTCGAACGACCCGGCCTGCCCGCGGTGACAGTCGAGACAGAGTGTCGAGCGCTGCATCGGATCGAGTCCTCGCAAGACGTCGTTCCCAAGAATGTCGGCGATCTCGAGCGTGTCGACGTGGCGACTTCCCGCCCCGTGACAGACTTCGCAGGAGTGCTCGCGCGTCTGCATGACATGGGCGTGCGGGGTGCCAGCGTAGGCCTCGAGCGTTTCCTCGTGACACTCGAGGCACGCCGCCGTCCCGGCCATGGTTGCGTTCTCGATGACGGGGATCGGCTGCGGCGCGTCGTCTCGCAGCAACGGGCACGCGCACAAGGTCGCGAGGCCGAACGCCACACCGACACGTCGGAGACGCCTCCCCATGACCAGCTGGATCAGCTGCCGCATCCGCGCCCGTCGATCCTACAACTCGCTCAACTTCTCCAACGACGCCTCGAGCAGCCGACGCATCCGACTCGGGTTGTGCACGCCGTGACTCTTGTCATTCTCGAAGGTCTCGAGATTGAAGAGTGCGCCCTGGTACTCTTCGCTACCCCGTTTCGCTTCCGGCACGGCGTCGAGCGCGGTACCTAGTTCGGCCGCCAGCGGATCGATCTCCGCTCGAAAGGCCGTGAAGATCGTCGCAGTATCGGCGTGACAGTCCGCGCAGTTCGAGAAGTCGCGCTCCTCCGTCGCCTCGTCGATCACCGGAATCGGCTCGAAGGTGTGTCCGACCTGGGCCGGAATCGGGAACTCGCCTCCCTGAAACGGACGCGTCACGACGTGGCAGGTGACGCAGATATCGGGATTCAGCGTCAGGTCGCCGTGCGTCGAGGCGCCGGGGAATACCTCGCCCGGGAACTCGAAGCCGGCCTCGCCCAGCAGCACATCACGCTGGGGATGGTGTGGCGTCTCGCCGATCATCGTCGGGCCCTGATTGTGGCACTGCCCGCACACGATGGGCTCGTCGCCGACGACGCGTACCTGGTGCTCGTTGCCGTTCCCGTGTGGGTCGTGACAGGCGA
Organism: Deltaproteobacteria bacterium; assembly: GCA_029262315.1. GTDB lineage: Bacteria > Desulfobacterota > Binatia > UTPRO1 > UTPRO1 > JAJCZP01. The sequence continues at coordinate 33,255 of JAJCZP010000108.1, forward strand.
CGCAGTTGATCGGTTCGGGATTGGTGGTGATGATCTGCTCGTCGCCGTCAGTCTCGACGAATCGAATGAACGACTGCGTCACGTGGCAGTACGCACACGCGGGGTCGCCGGCGACGTTCAAGCCGAACGCCTGGCCCGAAAGATGGGACTCGGAATGTGCCGACTCCATCCATTCTTCCACAAACGGATGATGCGCGGCTTGGTGACACTCGCCGCAGCCATCGTTGAGCGACACGGTAATGCTGGCGTCGGGATGATCCTTCACATCGGCGACATGCATCGCCCCCGGGCCATGACAGTTCTCGCACTGCACGTTGTGGAGCTCGGCAACGGGAGTTCCGACGAAGCCCGCCATCGGGTCCATGAGTGTGTTCCCGTTCTCGCTGATGTTGTGACACGGGGCGCAGGAAAGCTCGGAACTCTCGCGGCCGATCGCGGCCAGCGTGTCGAAAGCTACGGCGTGCCCGGTCAGCGCCCAGCGCCCCTGCTCGTTCGCATGACACTCCCCGCACTGGGTGACGTTTTGGCTGACGTTCACCAACCCGAGGAAGCCGTCCGGGAACGGACCCGTCTCGGGGCTGCCGTCGCCACTACCACCCCCACACTGCCACATCGCCGACGTCATCGTTGCAACGCAGGCAACCACCAACACGCGTCGCCACCACCCAGTCGCTTGCTCGCTCATCGTGCGCGTCCTCCACCTTGCATCCTGAGGGATGTTGCTGCCGACGCATCAGCGTCACTGGCAGTATTCTCTCACATAGATTGTGACACGGCTCGAGTGCAAGAAGAACCTGCTCTGAAAAACGAAGTTCTTACTCTTTGGAATTCTCGATCATGGGAATTCCGCGCGTCTCCGCTACGCTCGCGTGGCAACGGCGTACAGGTAGAGGGCGATTCCCGCACCCGCGAGCAACGCACCCGCGCCGCCGAACACGATGAACGACAAGGCACCATTCCAGTACAGCGAACCGAGCTCCACGATGAGACCCGCTCCAACGAGAGTAGCCGCTCCGCGCACACGCCCTGCCAGCATGCGCAACGTCGGACTCACGCTCCTGCTCCATCCGAACTCGCCTCGCCGAGCAGGTGCCCGACGTCGTGGCAGTCGAGGCAGGACGTCTCATTGGCGGTCAACGCCTCGCGCTCATCGACATGCATGTCGTTCTCCTCGAACGACTTGGCCCCGGTATGACAATGGAGACACTCCCGATTGTTGTACGGCCGGTAGAGTTCCAGCTCGTCCGGAATGGTACCGAGATAGTTCACGTACAGATGTAGGAGCCCGCCGAGCTTCGCCTGGAAATCGCCGAACATGGCGTATGTCGTATGGCACGAGTAGCAGGCCTCATCCGCGTCGATGCGGCGATTCTGGAAATGCTGGGCTGGGAGCGAGTCGGCATCGTCGACATGCAAACTCTCGCCGTACGGCGTCATCACGTGGCAGGACAGACAGAAGCTGGTCGTCTTCGACTCCTCCAAATGCAGCGAAAAGCCCCGCGAAAGGGCGATTCCGGGCAGGAGGAACAGGGCGACGAACGCCACTACGCGGCCCGCGACCCTGCCCAGATGGCTCGGCCGCGCAAGCACGAACGCAATGAGTCCGAGGTTGAGCAGAATCAGCGCTGTGAGCGTATACTTCACGGGTCGACCGCCTTCGCCGTCAGTTTCCCTTCAATCCGGCAACCCACTCGGCGATCGCCCCGAGCTCCTCGTCGCTGCCCTTGAAGCTCCCCTTGTGCTTCTTGCCATCGAGCAGCTCCTGCTTGGTCACGAGCCGAACGATCCAAGCGGCATCATGCTTCGGACTCGCCTCTGCGAGATCGGGTCCCCGCATCTTCTCGGATTTGGCCGTCGCTGTGATACCGTGCGTCGACACGGCATGACATTTGTCGCAGCCGTACGACACGAAGAGCGCCTGGCCGTCGGCAGCACGAGCGTACCCCGACGACAGGACGATGAAGAGCATGCTTGCAGCGAGGCGTCTCATCCATTGCTCCTTTGCCTGTCGTGCGACCCGATGTCGCCTTCGCCCAGATAGCGAGTCGTGACCATGCAGGCAACCGGCGCAGCTCAGCCCGCGCGATCACGGACGACGTAGAAGAGGCAATCCTGGACCGCGATGCGAATATCGGTCGTCATCATGATTGGTACGAGCGCGGCGCGGGTCCTCAAACGATCATCGACGATCTCGAACAGATCGGAGGCGCGATCGTCGCCAGCAGCACCGCGCGCCTCGATTGGTAGCTGGATTGATGGTCGTACCCACCCGAGCACCGTTCCGGCCTCGAGGAGGGAGAAATTGTGCTGGTCGACACCTGACGTGAGCGTGAGGTCGGCATCGACAGCCGGCGCCTCGGCAAACGCGAGGCGCACGCCCGGTCGCACACCGACGCGCATTGGCTCCTCGAACACCTGAAACCCCGAGGGAACCGCATCGAGCGGTAGCCGGACGGCCTCGACGAACCGCGTGAGTCCCGCGAGCGCAATCGCGTCCGACGCAGGATCACCGGCGCGTCCGCATTCAATGGTCACCGCAGGGAGTTCATCGGCCAAGACCTCGGTCAGGGCGCCAAGGGTCAGATCGCTCAGGACCACGCGTTCAGCGAAGAGGGTGACGAGGCCCAACTCGGGGGCGCCAGCGCGCATCGCGACGCCATACGCTGGATTGTGCCCGGTGTTGTTGTGCAGATCGACCAGCGCCTCCGGGCGTGAACTCCGCACCATGCGGACGATGGCTTCGGCGAGGACGCCCCCGGTACCGACGAATGGCGGACGGAAGCAGCGGTTCAGGTCGCGCTCTTCTGGCAGCATGCGGTGCGAGAACGCGGGCGGCCGCCGCGCGGCGGCGACAGCTGCAACCACGCAGAGAACATCCACGGCGGGTGTGGGGCCAGAGCGGAGCCACGAGTGCAGGGCACGCAGACCCGACGGCTCGTTGCCGTGTAGCAGCGTTACGAGCGCGCGCGTGCGTGTTCTGTCACGGCCCGGAATCCTGAACACTGTCGGGCCGTCGAGCATGGCGAGAAAGTCCTCGGCGGACGCTCCGACGTCCTCGCGCCTCGGGGCGTCCCTGTATCGAAGCGGCCCCCCACTCACGTCGTATACTTTCCGGGCTCCCATAGATGGACGGGGACGTTCGAGGCCGCGTTCTGTCGGTACCGTGCAAGCATCGCTCTCGTCGCCTCGCGCCGACTGGTCCCCGCCTCGAGCGCTGCCAGCGCGCGTTGCTGCCAGCGCGCACCGGTGACGCCCGCAGCGACGCGGCGGGCGATCGTATCGAGCAAGCCATCGGCTTCGTCGGCATCCACGCCGGCGGCGACGAGTCCGCGTCGTGCAACCGGCAACAGCTCCTCCACGACCGCGATGGCAGTCCGGGGGTGCGGTGAGTCCCCGGCCGCGGACGGCCAGAGCAGCTCCGCATCGAGGCCGTGGCGTGCGGCCGCGTAGAAGTTCCGCCGCGCGTGGCCGAAGGTCATGCCGCGTAGCCAGCGCTCGATGTCGGGCGCCATCCCGAGAGTCGCGCCGAGCAGAAACGCGGCGTTCGCCGTCATGTCAGCAACGGTCGGTCCGGCGGGCAACGCACGCAACTCGATCCGGAGGTGGCCGCCGGCGGCGGCGTCGTAGACCGCGCGGTTCCAGTGCCACACCGTGCCATGGTGGAGGCGCAGCTCGTCCAGCGTTGGAATCTCGCCCCGACGGACGCAGGCCTCGGGATCCTCGGGGCCGATCGCCGGTAGGACCGGGGCATGAAACGCGACGCTCTCGGCGAACAGCTCGAGCGCACCCGCACGCACCCAGCCGTGTCCGAACGAGACACGCGCCGGCCGCCAATCGTCGTCTGTGGGCCCACGGCGATCGTCCACCGACTGGCGAAAAAGTGCGATGCGCGTCTCTTCCCACAGCCGTTGCCCCAGAAAGATCGGCGAGTTCGTCGCAACGGCCAAGGCCGGCGCGGTCGCGATCTGTGCCGCATTGAAGGTTGCCGCAAACTGCGCTGGTGCCACCCGCAAATGGAGCTGCAGCGAGGTGTTCGCCCCCTGCAGCGTGACGTCATCGTAGGCCACCGCCAATCGATCGAGACCCTCGATATGGACATCGAACGGCGCACGACGGAGCGCGCGCAGGCCCGCCGACAACGCACGGAAGCGCCGTGAATCGGTGAGCGCCGCCGACGTCAGGTCGCTCGCCGCCAACGTCGGGACGATCCCGATGGTGACGACACGGCCCCCATGGTCGGCCGCTGCGCGGCCGATGGCATTGATCCCACGAGTCAGTTCCTCGCCAAGGGCCGTGAACGGCTTGCCAGCAAGCGCCACCGGCTGCGTATTGATCTCGAGATTGAAACGGTCGACCTCGAGCGTCACGTTCGGATCGAGCGTCGCGGCGAGGACCGTCCGATTGATGGGCAGTGGAGCACCCGCCTCATCCACCAGCGAGACCTCGAGCTCGGCGCCGATGGACGCCGGGCCGACTCCGAAGTCCGACCGGCGGAGTAGTGCCTCCAGGGCGCTCAACCCCTGCGCGAGCTTCGCTTGGAAGCGCGAGCGGTCGCTGGCGTCGAAGTGCTCGCGATCGATGTCGAGTCCCATAAGGCCGCTTCAACCTCAGCATGCGCCGTCGTGGCCCGCAAGCGGCTCTCAGCCCTGGGAACGGCACTCGAAGGCTTTCTCACCCGTGAGAACCGACGGCCTGATTGTGAGCACGGAGGCCCGGCGCGGCTCTTGCTCTGCCTGAAGGTATGAATGCCAAGATCGACGATGTCATGATCGCGAACGCGATCGTCGCCACACCCGACGTCACCGTTGGAGAGATCCGCCGGCGAATGTTGGGCGAAGAGATTCACGCGCTCCCGGTCGTCAGTCCAGAGGGCGAGCCCATCGGCATCGTTACCTCCACCGACCTCGTCGCGGAGCCACCCGCCGATACGCCCGTTGCGCACATCATGAGCACGGGCGTGTTCACCGTGCCGCGCTACGCCGACGTGCACATCGCGGCCCGCATCATGCGGAACCACGGGTTGCACCATGTTGTCGTAACGCACGAGAAGCAGGTCGTCGGCATCGTGAGTTCGTTCGATCTCATCAAACTCGTCGAGGATCACCGCTTCGTCATGAAGAACGGGCCGACCGAGCCTCGTCGCCGTTCGCCGCAGCGATCCTAGACGCGCGTGATTCCTACGGTCGAGGACCTGACGAGTGCGCCGCTGACGCACCGGTTCGGGGACCTCTTCAATCCACCCGCGCTCACCAATTTTCGCGGCAGCGTGCAGGCTGCGATCGACATCACCGCCATCCGGTGTCTGAACTTCCCGCCGTTCGCCACTTCCGACACGTTTCCACCCGTGACGTGGTCCGATTCGGTGACGGGCGCGCTCTTCGTCGACGGTCGGTACTTCGCGTCCACCGGCCAGCCGGTCACTTTCGTCTGGCGTCCGGACCGCATCGTGCGCCGATCCACGTACGACGGCCTCCGGCTACGCTCCGACACGGTGCTTCCCATGGGGAGGACCGCGGCGATCGTTCGCTTACGGGTGAGAAACGTTAGCGGCGCGTCACGCCGCGTGCATCTGCGGTTCGGGTTCAAGGCGACGATCACGATGAACACGTCGGACTGGGACCGCCCGATCGCACCCGCCGAGTTCGACAACGAGGTGAGTGCCGATGCGACGCGCAAGGCACTGCTGTTCGAGGCGCGCCATAGCACGGCGGTCAGTCTCCAAGGATGCGTGCCACTGGCGGACGCGGTGCGGGCGCACGGCGTCGAGGTCTCCCGCACCCTGCGATCGGGCGCCGTCTGGGAGCTGTACTACCTGAACGTCATCGCCGAAGACGGCGACGAGGCGCGTGCGACCTACGACGCACTGGCACAGGCGCCAGAGCACGCCTTCGCGCGCGCACGCGACGACTGGAATGCCGAACTCGCGGCGGCGTTCACGCCGGGCAACGATCGCTACTCTGGCGCCCTGCCTCGCCTCGAGACCGCCGACGAGGACCTGCAGCACCTCTACCATCAAGGCATGCTCGGGGTCGTCTACTTCAAGCGTGAGACCCCGCGCGCCGTGACGTCACGTACGTATACGACGCTGATGCCGCGCTACTGGCAAACAATCAGCTGGCTCTGGGACCATCAGCTCTCGTCCATCGCCCACGTCATGCTCGACCCGTCCGTGACACGAGCAATGTGCGAGCAGTGGATGGCGCTCGACATCCACCAGATCATGGGAACCAACTGGATGACGGGACAGGGGCTCGGCTCGGCTTACGCGATCAACGACTACGCGATCATCAAGATCGCCCACGACTACGTGCGATGGTCTGGCGACGAGGGCTGGCTCGGCCGCGACGTAACGACGGCCGCCGGCACCTCGCACGCCATCATCGACCGGTTGCAGAGCTACGCTGAGCACTGGCAGACACTCCGCACTCCTGCCGGGCTCGCCGACTACGGTGGTTTGAGCAACCTGCTCGAGTGCGTGGCCGCCTACACCCACGAGGTGGCGGGTCTGAACGCCGCAAACGTGTACGGACTCCGGGCCGTGGCGGCCATGCTCGCCGCGACGGGTCGCTCCGCCGACGCGCGTCGACTCGTGGACGAGGCCGAGCGACTCCTCCCGCGAATCCAGACCCTGTACCGGGAGGGTGAGGGATTCTGGTGCGCACGCCACCGCGACGGCCGCCTCGAGCCGGTGCGACACTGCTTCGATTTCCACACGATCCTGAACACCATCGGCGGTGATCTCAGCGCCCGCCAGCGAGACGAGATGGTCCGCTTCTTCCGCGAAGACCTGCAAACCCCCACCTGGATGCACGCGCTCTCCCCGCGCGATGCCGACGCCATCTTCGACATCCGGCCTGACCATCAGTGGACCGGTGCCTACGTCGCATGGCCCGCCGAGGCGGCCACGGCACTGTTGGGCGCAGGCGAGGTCACCCTCGCACGAGACTGGATCCGTGGCCTCGCTCGTACTGCGCGACAGGGCCCGTTCGGCCAGGCGCACTTCGTCGAGGCCGCTGTCGCCCCTGAGGCGGACGGGGCTCGCAAGGCTCCATCCGAGTTCCCGTTTCTCACTGATTGGGCATGCGTCGCGGGAGGCTCCTGGGTACGTCTCATCGTCGAGGGCATCTTCGGCGTCGACGCCAGCCTGCGTGAGGGGCTCTCGGCACAGCCACGCATCAAAGCCTTCGATCCCGCGGCCCGCCTGCGAAACGTCCCCTATCAGGGGCGGCTCTACACGATCGATGCCTCGGGCGTGCACGCACAGGAGCGCGCCGTGTGACCGAGTCAGCAGCCTCACGTGTCCTCACCTTCGATCTCGGGGGCACACGTCTCAAGAGCGGTATCGTCGAAGGCGGAACGGGAGTCGTGACTGGCTTCGAAGTGACGGAATCGGCACCCGACGTCGAGTCGGCGCTGGCCGCGGTCGGCACCGTGGGCGACCGCCTACGCACGGCGACGACGGTCGACGCCGTCGGCCTCTGCCTCCCGGGCCTGCTGGCCGACGACGGCCGCGTCCTCGCTCTGCCCGGCAAGCTCGCTGGTATCGAGGGACGGAACATCTCCGACTGGCTCCGCCAGCGTTTCGGTCTGACACCGACGGTGCGCAATGACGCGATCGCGTTCGGGGTTGGCGAGGCACGCTACGGCGCCGCCTGCGGACACGAGCGTGCCGTGGTGGTGACGATCGGAACCGGTATCGGCTGCTGCGTGCTTCAGCACGGCACGCCGATTGGTTCAGGGGCACTCGGTGGCGGCCTTCTCGGGGGACAGATTCCAATCGCGCCGGCCACGGGCGGGCCAGCAGATACGAGCGGGAGGCATGGTACGATCGAGGCGTTGTGTGCCGCGGCGCGCATCGTCGACCATGTACGCGCAGCGGGGGGATCCGCAACGTCCGTACCCGCCGTGTACACTGCCTGGCAAGCCGGGGAAGAGGCGGCGCGTCGTGGCATCGCCGCGTATCAGCGTGATCTCGCACGCGCGCTCGTGGCGCTCGCACACGCGCACACACCGTCGGTAGTCGTGCTCGGTGGTGGTCCAGCCCTCCCAGAGGCACCGCTTCTGGTCGGTCTCGAGGCGCAGGTGAACGCCGCACTCTGGCCCGGGTACTCCGTCGCAGTCGTGCCGGCGATCCTCGGTGATCGCGCCGCGTTGGTGGGTCTCGCCGCGCTGGCCTGTTTGCCCGACGCACGCGATCGGCCAGGCGCGACCGCACCCATCCAATGACGGCGCCAGCACATCGGACAGGACGGGCATCGAACTACGACAAGCACCCCGTTCTTCCCGGCGGCCCCGCCAGTGCGTGCACGGTTGGGTGGCCGGCGATTGCGGCGCGCCTCCTGGCCACCCAAGCTCGGGTCATCACGATCGAGGCGTACGACGGAATACGAGACGCCGACCTGCGGCAACTCGCGGGCATGTTGCAGGCTGCTCTCGTCGTTCGCGCCAGCGACGCCTTTCGTTCGGAAGACGCCATCGACAAGATGCTCCAAAATACTCTCACCGACGATCCGGTCTTTGGGCGCATGACCGATCGCACGCTCGACGACCTGTTCGACCCCGCTTCCTTGGCCGTGATGCGAACGCGCGTGGCAGCAAGCTCTGGGCGAGTGGTTGTCTACGGCGTGGGCGCCACCTTGATCACTCCCGGCGACGTGTTGGTATACGCCGACCTTGCACGGTGGGAGATCCAACAGCGCCAGCGGCGCGGTGAGGCAGCCAGCCTTGGAAGCACCCGCGTCGACGCGCGACCGGCCACCAAGTACAAGCGCGGCTACTTCGTCGACTGGCGCCTCTGCGACCGCCAGAAGCAGGCGCTGTTCGATCGCATCGACTTCCTGCTCGATACGACCTTGGACGGAGAACCACACCTCGTCGGCTGGAGCACGATCCGTCGCGCTCTACGAGTGGCGGCTCGTCGACCCCTACGCGTCGTCCCGTTCTTCGATCCCGCGCCGTGGGGTGGTCAGTGGATGAAGGAAGTGTGCGACCTCCCTCGCGCGACCGCGAACTATGGCTGGTGTTTCGACTGCGTCCCGGAGGAGAATGCCCTTCTGCTCGCGTTCGGCCGTCACCGCGTTGAGATTCCCGCCATCGACCTGGTCTTCGCCGAGCCGGAAGCGCTCTTGGGGGCGCGAACGCGCGCGCGCTTTGGTGACGAGTTCCCCATTCGCTTCGACCTTCTCGACACCATGGGCGGTGGCAATCTGTCGCTACAGGTCCATCCAGAAGCGTCCTACATGCATACGCACTTCGGCGTGCCCTATACCCAGGACGAGTCGTACTATCTTCTCGACGCGGAAAAGGACGCGAGCGTGTTCCTCGGCCTGCGTCCGCAGGTCGACCCCGCGGCGATGCTCTCCGATCTCCGCGCCGCTCAGGATGGCGGGCCAGCCTTCCCCGTGGAGCGATACGCCAACCGATTTCCAGCCGCCCGCCACGACCACTTCCTGATTCCCGCGGGCACTGTTCATGGCTCCGGTGCCGGCAGTCTGGTCCTCGAGATCAGCGCGACCCCGTTCATCTTTACGTTCAAGCTCTGGGATTGGAATCGGCTCGGCCTCGACGGTCGACCGCGGCCCGTCCATCTGGACCACGGAGCGCGCAACATTCGGTTCGAACGTGACACTGCCTACGCTCGTCTCCAACTCATCAACAGGATCGTGCCCTTGGACGCGGGCGACGGTTGGACAGCGGAACGAACCGGCCTGCACGAAGCGGAGTTCATCGAGACGCACCGCCACTGGTTCCGGAAACGCGTCACACACGACACGCACGGTGAGGTGCAGGTACTGAATCTCGTCGCAGGCGATGAGGCCACTGTCGAATCGCCCGACGGAGCGTTCGCCCCTTTCGTCGTGCACTACGCCGAGACCTTCATCATCCCGGGCGCGGTGGGACCCTACACGCTGCGCCCCTCCGGCCCGCGATCCGGGACGCGTCACGGAACGATCAAAGCATTCGTTCGGTTCCCGTCCTGAGATCCCGCGCGGCACCCCGCCGGAACATGCTCGCAGGTTCGGAATGTCAGCCCTACGGGGATCTCGCAGTTCTGCGAAAATCGGCGATCTTTCCCATGGCGGTCCGGCTTTCAACGTGGCGCGCCTCTTGCAGCTTACCGTACAGGGAGGCCGTACGATGATTGCAGTCGCTCGCAATGTAGACGTGGATTTCCAATCGACACCGGCCGCACCCCTCCCAGAGAACGAGTTGGTTGCCCGAGTGCTCGACGAGGTTGCGGATCTCCTCGCGACCCAGGAGGCGAAGCCCTACCGTTCCCAAGCCTTTCGCCGCGGCGCCGCCACGGTGCGTTCGCTCGACATGCCCGTCGCCGACGTGCTCGAGGCGCGTGGTAGCGAGGGGTTGGCGCGCCTCCCACACATCGGTGCGGGTTTGGCCCGCGCCATTGCCGAGTTCGTTTCGACCGGACGTCTACGCCGGCTCGAGTGGCTTCGGGGACACGTCGACACCGAGGCCCTGCTTACGACCATTCCTGGCGTCGGCCCGGCGCTGGCTCATCGCATCCACGAACACCTCGGAGTGCATAGTCTCGAGGAACTCGAGAGCGCGGCCCACGATGGCAGGCTCGCTCACCTCGCCGGCCTCGGCCCGCGACGGGTGCAGAGCCTCAAAGATTCGCTCGCACAACGCCTGCGGCGAGCACGCCTGCACGGACTCCGCCCCAGCGCGGCGCTGCCGATCGCGGAACTGCTCGACGTCGACCGCGAGTATCGCAGTCGTGCCGCAGCGGGCAACCTACACCTCGTCACACCTCGGCGATTCAATCCTCAGCATCGGGCATGGCTACCGATACTCCACACCGAGCGCGGTGACCGTCGCTATACCGCCTTGTTCTCGAACACCGCGCGTGCGCACACGCTCAACAAGACGCACGACTGGGTCATCATCTACGCCGAGGACGAGGGTGCGGACCGCCAGGCGACTGTGGTCACGGAGCGTAGCGGCCCACTCGAGGGTTCGCGTGTCGTCCGTGGCCGGGAGCGCGAATCGTTGCAGTACTATCGCACGGACGCAGCCGTGGCGGCCGAAACCGCACGCGCGCGGAAGGCCGCGGAGGCCATGCGGGCACAGCTCGAGCCAATGTTCCGCGCACACGCCGAGCGGGAGTCAGGTCTGCACTGAGCAGCGCGCGTTGAACCTGCGCACGCCTTTCTCGTTGGCGGGATCGGCGTGATAGCCTCGGGCCATGTTCTCTATCTGGGGAGTAGGGACAGCCGCCAGCCCCTACCTGCCAAAGAGTCCCGAGCGCCGACTGCGCGTCGCCCCGGCCAGCCGAAGCCTTCCTGCCAGACAACACGTCGCCGGAGATGCGACCTCGGAGACGTCACAGCGTGGGGCCTCCGCCGGTGCGCCGCGTCACTCCAAGCACGCCGCAGCCTATGAAGCAGCAAGCGAGACGCATCCGAAGCGGCGTCCAGCAGCGACCGCCGCCGATTTGATGTCGGCTCCGGTCATCACCTTGGCATCCGAAGCGTCTCTCCGAACCGCCGTAGCGCTGTTCCGCGAGCATCGTTTCCGCCACGTGCCGGTATGCGAACCCTCCGGCATGCTCGTCGGTATCCTCTCGGATCGTGACCTTCTGCGCGACGGCGTGCTAGCCGATTCCGCGCTGATTGCCGAGGTCATGACGACGCCGGTTCTTACTGCTCATCCCGAGACGGTGGTGCGGGAGATCGCACGGGTGATGTTCGAAGAGCATCTCGGTGCGATTCCGATCGTTGACGTTGCTGGAGCCTTGGTGGGGATCATCACGCGAAGCGACATCCTCCGCGCGTTGATCAACCGCGCTCCGCTCGAACTCTGGGTGTAGCGATTCGAAAACGGAGGAATGAGCGATCACGACCCCGCGCGAGCACGCTAGCGACGGCCTGACCCAGTTCCGCCGCCCCCGGGGGTAGGCACTGGCGACGGTGACACGTTTTGCAACTGCGCGAACTCCTCCTCGACGGCGCCGACGAGATCGTGCAAGTCCGGCATCGCCTCCCAGTCGGCGTTCAGGCCCCAGTGCAATCCGCCATCGTAGCTGAACAGCGCGATACCGAGCGCCTGGCCGCCAAACAGCGGTACCAGAGGATAGATTTCGACCATACGCGCCCCGAGCAGATACAGCGGGCACGGGGGGCCGGGAACGTTGGTCACGACCAGGTTGTAGGCGCGCTGATTGGCCGCGAACCGGACGAGCTGCACAATGAGTCCGGTGGCGACGCGATCGCCGATTTCCTCGATCAGTTCCGCTCCGTGCGCGACCCGCGAATGCTTCAAGCGCGCCGTCACTTCGATCGTACGTTGCAATCGTCTCACAGGGGACGACTCCCCGATGGGAATTGGCGCCAGAAAGTTTACGACGCGATTGCCGGGCATGCCGCGTTCCTCGGACCCTCGAATGCTGACCGGCACCATGACGCGAAAGACGCTCTCGGGAGTCGCCCGGTGTCCCCGCCAGCCAAGAAAGCGGCGCACCGCCCCAGCGACGGTCGCCAGCACGACATCGTTCAAGGTTCCTCCAGCCGCCTTGCCGAGCGCGCGCGCTTCCGCGATGTCGAACCGTGTCCAGTCGTAGCGCCGATAGGGACCGATGTCCGCGTTGAGCGGCGTATCGGTCGTACCCGAGAAGCCGGCGGCCATGGTTTCGCCCACGCTGAGGACGGATTCCCGAACCGAGTTCGCGACTTCGATCGGCCGACTGAGTGCTCGGGGCACCGCGCAGGCCACGTCGAACGGTAGCGACGCGCGACGCCAGATCTCGTCGCCAAGTAGACGACTCCGACTGGGTTGCGGCTGCGGAATCCAGGGATGCTTCGGCGGCATTGCGGTCCCGGGTTCCAGTCGGAGGATGGCGGCCAGGATGTCGATGCCCGCGATGCCGTCGACCATGCAGTGGTGCGCCTTCAAGACGAGCGCGAAGCGTCCGTTTCGCAGTCCTTCGACGACCCACATCTCCCAGAGGGGCTTGCCGCGATCGAGTTTCTGCGAGAAGAGTCGCGCCGCCATGCGCTTCAACTGACGGACGTCTCCAGGCGGCGGCAGTGCGGTATGGCGCACGTGGTAGCGCAGGTTGAACCGGGGATCGTCGACCCAGACCGGGTGTTCGAAGCGCGGAATCCACGCGAGCTTCTGACGGAACCGCGGGGCATCATGCAGCGCGAGATCGATGAACGTCCGAATGCGTTCGGTGTCGATTGCGCCCGCCTCGGTCCGCAACGACTCGCCTTCGAAGATCGCCACGGCACCGACATGCATGTGCACGCTCGCGTCCTCGATCGCTAGGAACGCCGCATCGGTTGCCGATAGTCGGTCGTATCTCCGGTAGGCCATTGCCATCCGCTCGATCGCGCGTGTTCAGCGCGTGATGTGCGACTTCCTTCCGGAACGCGAGCGACGCCTCCCCGAAGGTCGGGCGATCATCGACGGGGTTCCGTGGGCGAGTCCGACTCGCGACTTCCCGACAGCCAACGGGAGAACGACATGCCCCAGTGCAGGACCGAGTCTGTGAGGCCGGGCGTCAGGGCCGCTAGCTTTTCGAGCGTGGCCGCGCCGGGCGGCACGGCTAGCTCGACGAGACGGAAGCGCACCGCGGCGAAAATCGCCCAGACTACCCAGGCCGGCGACATGTCGAACATCGCAGGCCAAAGGGAGCGCACGACCTCGCTCTGGGTTGCCTGTTCGGCCATCGGGGTATCGACGACTCCCGGCATGATGAGCGCGACGTGCACGCGGCTATCGTGCAACTCGGTGCGCAGCGCCTCGGTCAAGCCCACGAGTGCGAACTTCGTCGCCGCGTAGCCGCCGAGGGGGCTGACCCCACGGCGCCCCGCGAGTGAGTCGACGTTTACGACGACACCGCCGTCGGGCTGCGTTTGCATGATGGCGACCGCGTCCTGCATGACCGCCAGCGCGCCGAAGACGTTTACCGCCAACATCGCGTGCAGGTCTCCGGCCTCGAGATCGAGCACGGTCGCGGGAATCAGGACGCCAGCGTTGTTGACGACGATGTCGATACGCCCATAGTGGCGTTGCACTTCGTGAAGCGCGGCCCGTACCTCGGCACGGTCGGTTACATCGACGGGAACGACCAACGCATCGCCGCCGCGTTCTCTGATCGTCGTCGCAACGTCATCGAGTACTTCACGTCGGCGTGCGAGCAGGGCCACCCGTGCACCGGCGGCACCGAACGCCTGTGCCGTCTCACGCCCGATTCCACTGGAGGCGCCTGTGACAGCAACCACCTTTCCGGCGAAGAATCCATCGAGCCATGCCATCGTAGGATCGGTCCCTTCAGCCGTTGTCGATCTCATTCGGTGGTGGTCGGACGCGCGTGTCGAGAGTCGCCAGTATGATCGCCGCGGCGATCATTCCGGGCTCGTGTCGTCGCCCGGTGTCCGCTCGACGAGCGCTAGCGCGATAAAGTCACTTTCGGTCACGATGCCCACGAGTTTTCCCGCGTCGACCACCGGGAGGCAGCCGATCTGGTGCTGCAACATGAGGGCGGCCGCCGTTGCAACAGGAGCGTCGGGGCGGATCGTGGTCACGTCGGTCGTCATGACCTCCTTGATCGCGAGGCTCGCCATCATCTTGTCCTGCGCAACCGTTCCGTAGCCGAGAGCCTTGGCGAGCGCCCCCCGAAACATGTCGCGTTGACTGAGGATGCCGACGACCGCACCGTCCTCGTCCAAGACGGGCAGGTGCCGAAAACGCTTCTGTGTCATAACCTGGTCGGCAAGCGAGAGTTCGTCGTTTCGTCCGAGCGTCTGGACCGCAGGAGCCATGAGGTCACGCACACGCATCCCGATCTTCTGTTCGTTCATCGCCGCATGGGCAGTCATGCTTCCCTCCTGAGGTGGCTCGCGAGCGCGAGCAAGCGGTCGTACCCGTCTTCGCCGTCCGCGGCGTGTCGATGCAGCAAGAAGCGATGCACGACATCGCGTTCGTCTTCCTCCGAAAGCTCCCTTTCGACCATCGGAAACAAGTAGCGAGCCTCCTGCTCCATGTGCGCGTTGAGATGCGCACAATAGGCCCGGGCAGCTTGCCGAAAGCGGGCGGCAACGTCCGGATCGTCTGAGGCGAGTTCGGGCAGAAGGTTGGCAATCGCGTCGAGCAACGCTGCCTCCTCCCGATGTTCCTCGATAGTGTTCTGGAGCGACGGCTCCGACGATGCTAGTCCCTGGCGCTCGAGGGCCGCGAGCAGGACGATGTTCTCCTTGGCATGGTGCTGAGCTGCGAACGACCGCAAAAACACGAGGGCGTCTCGCCAGACGTCTCGATCGACCTGGGCGGTCTTGTCGAGTCCATGCTCGAGGGTCTTGACGACATCCAGGATCAAGTCGTGCTCTGCGCTGAGGATCTCTGTAGGGGTCGCGCTCGCGCGACGGGGGCGTCGTCCCAGCGACTTTCCGGTCTCCATAGCCGTCTAGCCAGTGCAGGAACCGTTCCACCGGCCGCTAACTACGGGTTGTCGCGGAAATGCGGAGGCGTCGACACTCCACTCTCCCATTTCTGGGAATCGTGACTTCGGGGCGCGCTCGCGACTATGCGACGCTAGCGCACCAGCCGGTGGATTTGCTGGTGCAGGTGATCGTAGTCGATGGGCTTGCTGAGCGTGTGCACGAAGTCGCGCCCTCGGTCGTCCGGCTCGGCGAAGCGCCCCCCGAGGTAGACACTCACCAGCAGAACGGGGAGCCGTGGATGTACGCGGTGGAAGCGATTGGCGAGTGCGATGCCGTGCTCCCCCGGCAGCAGATACTCGACAATGACCATTTCGACGTGGCGCAGATCTTCGAGCGGCGGTACATCTGCAGGCCTTGCGAAATCGAGAACCTGGTGCCCGTCGTCGCGCAGCATCTGAGCTAGACCAGTTCGGAACGGATCGTCGAAGTCGACGAGGACAATCGGCATCTTGCTACAGGGTCGGACCATTCCGTGGCAACTCAACAGTGAAGACTGCTCCATTCGGCCTTACCGCAGCAAATTCGATGCCTCCGCCGTGTGCCACCGCGATTTCTTTGGCAATCGCAAGGCCGAGGCCGGTTCCGTCTGGCTTCGTCGTCTCGAACAGGTCGAAGACGTTCGCACCTTCGGGAATACCGGGCCCCGTGTCTTCCACAGAAATGCGAACGCGGTCCGGCGTCGATACCGCGGCAGCCACCCCGATCCGTCCCGGCCCCTCGCCGATCGCTTCGAGGGCGTTCTTTGCCAGGTTGTCGAGCAGCCTCCGGAGCTGCGCGCGGTCGGCTTGGATGATCTGACCGTCGCCGGCCTGTCCAAGATCGAGTTCGATGCCGTGCGCCCGGGCTTCTGGCTGCCAGACCGACACCAGTTCTCGCAGGAGGTCGCCAAGATCCAAGTCCCGGATGTCGAGTCGCTGGTCGCGGACGAATGTCTTGAAATCTTCAATCAGCGTATCCAGTCGGCGCACCGTCGCGACCAGATGCTCTGCCGGCGGCCGCACCGTTTCGAGAGGATCGTTCGGCGCTCGCGCCAGCCGACGTGCGATCTGCTGTGCGGACATGGAAAGGCCCGCCAACGGGTTTCCGAGATCGTGGACGATCTTGGACGTAAGAGCGCCCACGTCGGCCAAGCGCTCTTGCTGGTGCGCGGTGCGTTGCGCCTCCCTGAGCGCGCCTTCCGTCCGTTTTCGCTCCGAGATATCGCTCACGAAGGCAAGACCCAGCGGTCCATCGTCCGCCTCGATCGTGCTCAAGCTGACCTCGATCGGAAACTCCGTCCCGTCCTTCTTCTGGGCGACGAGATCGAGGCCCTGCCCCATCGGACGCACGCGAGGTGCGGCGAAGTAGCCGCTCCGATGGCGCTTGTGATTGCCGCGAAGGCGCTCGGGCAACAGCATTTCGAGTGGCTGGCCGAGGACCTCCTCGCGGTGGTAGCCGAACATCTCCTCCAGCCGCTGATTCACCTGGACGATGCGCCCGTCGCGAGCGATGGCCACTACCGTCTCGCCGACGCTCTCGAGAAACGCGCGCGCCTGCGCCTCGCTCTTGCGGAGCCCCTCCTCCGCACGCCGTCGCGCGGTCACGTCGAGCATCGAGCCGACCGCCTTCGCCACCCGGCCGCTCCGATCCCGAACCGGCTGCCCAACGCTTTGCACGTAACGGACGCTCCCGTCCGGGCGTCGGATTCGGAAGGAGAAATCGAACGCGGTTCCGTCGCGTAGGCCGGCGCCGACATGCTCTTCGAAATGAGCGCGATCACCGGCATGGACGAGTTCCTGCGCGAACGCCTCGAGCGATAGTGGCGGCCGCGACGGATCCACTCCGACGATGCGATACATCTCGTCGGACCAGTAGTCGTCGGATGATGGTGGAATGCTGATCTCGAAGCCTCCGAGATGCGCAAGCTCTTGCGCGGTCTTGAGATTCGCCTCGCTCCGCTCGAGGGTTCTGTCGACGAAGCGCCGATTGAGCGTTCGCTGGTAGCGCAGGACGAAGTAGCCGGCGACAGTCACGAACGCAGACGTGAAGCAGATCGTCATCGCGTGCGAGCCCCATGCGCTCATCCCGGGAAACAGGCTTTCTTTGGTCATCTCGAACGCCACCATGACCCCGACCGTGGCGTAGGCCACGAGCGCCACAGGGCCGAGCAGGCGTTCGATCGAGGATCGAGGCACGCGCAAGAGTGTGCGGATAGGGTCCCCGACGTCAAGCACACGTACGGGAGCGCGACTCTTCCCAAGATCGCGAATCGCCTCCTGCGAGCTTCTCGAATCTCGGAGGAAGCCCACCGAACAATAAGGGATCTTACCATCCGCCGCGGCGGCATTCTCCGTGCTTAAGGTTTACGTGCTCGGCAATCTTCAGGCTCTGGATCCGCGTAAGGAGCGCTTGTCCCCGCTCGACGCGGCCTTTCTCTATCTCGAGCAGCAGCGACAGCCGATGCACGTCGGGTGTCTGGCGGTCCTCGACGGTTGCGTGCCGTTCGAGTCGTTCAGAGAGACGCAGGGGCAGCGCCTCGGCCGACTACGTCGCTACCGTCAGCGACCGATTCGACCACCGTTCGATCTGATCTTGCCTATCTGGGAAGCCGATCCAGCGTTCGATCCCAGCTACCACATTCGGCACGTGAGGCTACCGACGCCCGGGGGCGAGACCGAACTCCATCGGGTTGTCGACGAACTATTCGCCGCTCCGTTCGATGCGCGGCGTCCCCTTTGGGAGATCTACTTGATCGACGGCTACGAGGGCGGTCGATCCGCGATGCTGATGAAGGTGCATCACTGCATGATCGACGGCGTCAGCGGCGCGCAGGTCTTGGAAGTGATGACCGACGCCACGCCGGACGCGTCTACGGCTCCGTCGCCGGTTCGAGGCAACGGTCGGGGGCATAGCAGCGGATTGGTGTCGTCGAGTGTCTCGACGTTGTCGCGGTGGCAGAGCGCTGCGGCCGCTGCCCCGGCAGACGTTCTCCACTTCGCACGCAGCGCCCTGGGGGCCGTCGGCGTCGTAGGGGAATTTGCGCGCCAGCCCATCTCGCGTCTTCCGATCAACGGTCCGCTTTCGCACGGCCGGCGAGTCGTCTGGGCGACCTTTCCCCTCGACGACTTCCTGGCCATGCGCGGGGCCGCCACCTGCAAGGTGAACGACATCGTGCTGACGGTGATCGCCGGCGCCCTGCGGAGCTACCTGGGGCGCCACGGCGCAACGATCGACGAGCGCGGCGTACGTGCGCTCGTGCCGGTCAGCGTTCGCAGCGCGGGCGAGCACCTCACGCTCGGCAACCGGGTGAGCGCGATGATCACCACCCTGCCTCTCGATATCGCGGATCCCCTCGAACGCTTGCAGGCGATCGCCCGTGAAACGCGCGCACTGAAGGACCGCGGACAGCGGGAAGCGTTCGACTTTTTACTCGCCGCGGCCGGGGTGTTCCCAGCTCCCGTCGGGGCATCGCTGGCGCGCCTCGCCGAATCCTGGCCGGTCGTGCACACCGTGTGCACGAATGTGCCAGGGTCTCCGCACGTTCGCTACGTCCTGGGGTGCCCCGTGCGCGAGATGCACCCCATCGTCCCCCTGGGCGTCGGCGTCGGCCTCGGTTTCGCGATCTTGAGCTACGGCGGCACGCTCTCGATCTGCGCGACCGCGGATGCCGGACTCGTCCCTGACGCCGACGCGATTGCAGATGCCCTCGCGTACTCCGCGGCCGAACTGCGCGCACGTCTCGACGTCGAGCCCGCGAACGCTCCGGCTCCCACGCTTGCTGACCTGACTCCAACGATCGCCGCTCTGATGACGCGGGATACGGTTACGCTCGAACCCGAAGATCCGGTGTCCTGGGCCTGGGAGACGATGAACCGTCATCGGATCCGTCACCTCCCGGTGATCGACCACACGAGACGCCTCGTCGGCGTCGTCACGCATCGAGACTTGCTGGCGGCGGCCGACAGCACGCTCTCTTCTCCCGAGGGCTCGGCACGTCCGAGGCTGCGGCCCTGGGTGCGCGTGGAGGACGTCATGGAGGCCCACGTGAGTACCGTCACGGCTGACGACTCGGCGGCCGAGGCCGGGCGTCGCATGGTCCGCCACAAAATTGGTTGTCTCCCCGTCGTCGGAGCTGGCGGGGAACTGAAGGGCATCATCACCGAGGAAGACTTCATGCGCTGGGCGACTGAACACATGGGCGGCCCTCTCCCGGCGGCGAACGCGCGCAATGCCCATGGCGAAGGAGTGAGCACATGTCGATCGAAACCTACATGACGCACCCAGTACATGGCGTAAAGCCGCTGGATACGATCCAGCATGCACGTGAGTTGATGGTGCAGCACCGGGTCAACCAACTACCCGTGCTCGTCGATCAGCGACTCGTCGGTATCGTGACCGATCGTGATCTGCGGGATGCCTTTCCGTCAGTATTCCGGGATGGGAAGCCACCGGGAGCCGATGCCGACCCGAGTCGGATCAGCGTCGAGACCGTGATGACGGCGAACGTCCTCACCCTGACGCTCGAAGACTCGATGGCGGATGCCGCACGTCTCATGCGCAGGGAGCGCGTCGGCGCTATTCCCATCGTTGCCGACGGGCGGCTCGTGGGCATGGTGGCGCGCAGCGACGTCCTGGACGCATACGTAGGATTGGCGCAATTGGCCGCGAGCACGCAGGCCGCCGCCTCGTAGATAGCCGGCGTCGTGACCTGTCGTGCGCGCGACCTCGGATCCGCATATTCGTTCGCTCGCTCGACTCTTCCGTGAGCATCCCGCCTGGCGTGCGGCCGCGCAGCACATCGCGGAAGGCGCGTCGAGCAAGGTGTTCTTCAGTCATCGGCCCGACGACCACTGGCATCTCGTGCGTCGAGACGGCCAGAGCCTGATCCTGCCCGGCGCGGCGCATGATCCCGATCTCGCTTTTCGCTTCACGCCGATCGCGATTCAGCGCCTGGCCGAGGCGCAGGGAGACCTGGCCGACATCGCCGTCGTGCTGTTTGATCTGATCGCCAACGATGATGAGGACGTACGTATCGGTTTTCGCGTGGTGGCTCCGTTCTGGCGTCTGGCCCGACACGGCTACCTAGGCCTACTCGTGATCGCCGGACCGAAGCTCGTCGCCTACGGGGTCCGGCACGGCCTACGCACGCTTGCCGACTTGCAACGGCTGATCGCAGCCTCCCAGGCCTCCGCGCCCGCGGAGTGGGAGCGCGAGGCACCGTCCTAGTTTGGCGCTTGGCGTTCCGTGCTTGCAGTCGTTCGTTCATACGGGGACACTCAGGTGGGATGCGAACGGGGATTGGCCGGTGAATTCAGGGAAGCAGCGAATGCTAGTGATTGCAGTGGCCTTGCTCGCGCTCGGCGCCGGCGCCAACCCCGAGACCGTGACGCTCAAGTATCTCGAGGGCAAACGCGCGCCGGTCGTATTGCCGCACCAGGCCCACGTGGTCGACTACAAGGGTCCCGGTGGAGCCACCATCGCGTGCCGGGATTGTCACCACACGCTCACCGCCGACGATGCCGAGGTCAAACCGTGCGTTAGCTGCCATGCCCTACCGAATCAGCCGATGGCGACGCACGGGGGCGTCGAGCCGCCACGATACGCCGTCGAGAAGAAGCCCGGCGTCTTCGACATCAAGACACTGGTTGCGCACACCCAATGTTTCGAAGGATGCCACAAGCAGCTCCCCGCTCGCCAAGCCAAAGCGTTGAAGAAGTGCGCGGCGTGCCATCCCAAGTAGCCACGTAGCACCGACCCGATGTCGTGCTCACCGTGCACGCGGATCCGTCGTTCTCACGCGCTCCAACAATGTCGCGGCGCCCCGCACCTCGAAGGTGCCATCTAGGGTGATCATCGCCGCCAGGTCCTCGCGCGCCTGCGCGAGCGCCAGTCCCTTTCGTGGGCCGGCCACAAACACCGCGGTCGCGTAGGCGTCGGCAAGCATACAGCTCGAGGCGCGCACCGTGACCGATGCCAGACCACGAGCAGGGAGGCCGGTCCCGGGGTCCAACAGATGATGGTAGCGCTTGCCGTCCCTGATGAAGAAGCGCTCGTAGTTGCCGCTCGTGGCCAGGGCCTCGTCTTCGATCTCGATACTCCCGTACAGGTTGTCGCCGCGTGGATCCCTAATGCCCACGCGCCACCGCTCTTTCCCGTTGCGTCCCGAGGCGTACACGTCACCACCGGCTTCGATGAGGTGGTCTCGATAGCCCGACCCACGCAGGCTCGCACTCGCGCGGTCGATCGCGTACCCCTTGGCGATCCCCCCCAGCGCAAGCTTCATCCCCTCGCGAGCCAGGCGCACGGTTCGCGCCTGGGCATCCAGTTCCACCCATCGGTAGTTGATCAGCGCGACGCGCTCCGCGAGCTCGGCGGCGGTGGGGATCCGCGCATCCTGCCACCGGAAATCCCAGGCGCCCCACAGCGCGCCGATCGTCACGTCGAAGGAGCCACCAGAATCCACAGACACACGCTGGGCGACTCGGAGGACGTCGAAGACGTCGGGCCCCACGCTGACGGCCTGTCCCCCAGCCTGCGCGTTGATCCTGGCGACGTCCGTGCCGGGTTTCCACTCCGACAGCGCCGCCTCCACACGCGCGATCTCGCCAAAGGCACCGTCGATCGCGCGCAGTACCTCTGACGTCCGAGGCGCGGTTACAGTGATGGTGACCCATGTCGCCATGTGCTCCTGGCGACGTACGACACTGGCAAAGTCGCCCCACGCCGGCGCATCGGCGAGCGTAAGGGCGACCAGCAGCATCAACGACGCTTGTGCTCGGGTACCCATTGATCGACGAGGGCTTGCAGCACGTCGGTACGGCAGATCAGCCCCACGAGCTGCCCATCGCGCAGGACTGGAAAACGTCGGTACGGGCCGGCCAGGAATTTCTCGATCGCTTCGATCAGGGTGGCATCGGGATGCAGGGTCTCCACATCTTTCGTCATGTACTCGGCGACCGTGCCGCCCCAGTCGCGATGATAGCTCGCGTTGAAGGCGACCCGCAGACAATCCTTCTTGGAGAGCACGCCCACCAGCCGCGCCCGATCGTCTACGACAGGCGCACCCGAGATGTGCTCGGCGAGCAACACCCCCATGGCCTTGTTGATCTCCATGTCCGCCGTCAGTGTGACGAGATCGGTCGCCATGCAATCGGCGACGGTCGGTGTCTCCATCTATCCGTGCTCCTTGCAGGGCTTGGGGCAGGCCTCACAGGCCCCCAAGACCGCCAGCCCGCCGCACGTACCCCGAAGGGGGGCACGCCCGAACAACACCCCGATGCTCAGGCCGCCCACGGAGAGCAGCACGATGATGAGCGCGAAAAAAACCGTCGTCATGTCCTTCCTCCTGATCTTCTAGTTGCCAAAGTCATCGAAGTAGATCTGCTCGCGCTCCACACCAAGATCATCCAACATGGCCAGCACGGCCTTGGCCATCAACGGGGGCCCGCAGAGGTAGTACTCGCAGTCTTCCGGAGCAGGGTGATCGTCGAGGTGCTGTGCCAGCACGACTTCGTGGATGAACCCCGTGGCCCCCTCCCATCCGTCCTCGGGCTTTGGCTCGGACAGGGCGACCGTCCAGCTGAAGTTCTCGTGCCGGCGCTGCAGCGCGTCGAACTCCTCGATGTAGAAGAGCTCTACTCGGCTACGGGCACCGTACCAGTACGTCATTTTTCGTCGTGTGCCGACGCTTTCGAGTTGCTCGTGAACGATCGCCCGCAGCGGCGCCATGCCGGCCCCGCCTCCGATCAGCACCATCTCGCGCTCCGTCGGCTGCACGTGAAACGTCCCGAACGGTCCCGATGCCGTTACTGCGTCGCCAACATGCAGGCTGAACAAGAAGGATGAAACGACGCCGGGGGGTGCACTGCTTCCGGGCGGCGGCAGGGCCAGGCGAACGTCGAGCACAAGGGCTCCTTCGTCCGCGGGGCGGTTGGCCAAAGAGTAGGCGCGGGTCGTCGGCGTTGGATTGTCGATCGCCAACTCCCGCAATCCGTAGCGCTGCCAGACGGCTTCGTGCTCGGGGGACACCTCAAAGCTCGCGAATGACGCGGCGTACGGTGGCGCCGCGATTTCCACGAAGGCCCCGGCGCGAAAGGTCATCTCGGCGTCTGGTGGAAGCTCGAGCACGAGCTCTCGAATGAACGGCGCGACAGTATACGCCGAACGAATCACGCATTCCCAGGACGCCACTCCGAACAACTCTTCGGGCACGCGCACCGCCAGCGCACTGTGGACGGACACCTGGCACGCCAGCCGACAGCCCGCTCTGGCTTCCGCGTGCGTGATACGCGAGCGCTCGATGGGCGCCAGCTCGCCACCGCCGCCGGGGATCGTCACGCGACAGAGCCCGCACGTGCCCGCGCCACCACAGGCCGAAGGCACGCGTATCCCGCCGTCGTTCAGTACCGCCAGCAGCTTCTGACCGACCTCGGCTGGTAGCGCAGTGTCATCGTTGACCGTCACCGTGACGGACCCCTGCGGCCGCAACACGCGGCGCGCACCTCGCACGAGCAACACCAGCACGATGACGATGCTGGTAAACAGCACGCTCCCCGACACGATAGCGGTCACGGCAATGCGATCCCTGCGAACGCCGCGAATCCCAATGACATGAGCCCTGCCAGGATGAACGACATGCCCAGCCCTTGCAGGCCCCCTGGGATGTCGGCGTAGCGAATGCGCTCGCGGATTGCGGCCAGGGCGATCACCGCCAGGGCCCAGCCCGCACCGGTCCCCGCGCCGTACACCACGCTCTGTCCGAACGTGTAGTTGCGCTCCACCATGAACAGGCTGCCGCCTAGCACGGCGCAGTTGACGGTGATCAGCGGCAGGAAGATTCCCAGTGCGCGATGCAGGCGCGGCACGTACGACTCGAGGAGCATCTCGAGGATCTGCACCATAGCCGCGATTACACCGATGAAGCTGATGAGCTTGAGGAACCGAAGATCGAGGTCTGGAAGCCCGGCCCACGCCCACGCCCCCTGGTCGAGCAGATGCGTGTAGATCAGATTGTTCACGGGCACGGTCAGCGCTTGCACGACGATGACGGCTGCTCCAAGCCCCAAGGCCGTATCGACGCGATTGGACACCGCGAGGAACGTGCACATACCCAGGAAGAGCGACAGCGCGAGGTTCTCCGCGAACGCGGCCTGCAGGAAGAGTTCGATCATCGCTCTTCCCGACGTCCGCCGGTCCGCAGGACGAATTCGGTCGCCTCGATCTGCTCGGGTCGCCGGCTCCGCACCGCCCACACGATCAAGCCCAGCAGGAAGAACGCGCTCGAGGGCAGGAGCATCAGATCGAGAGGCCGATACCACCCGCCGTTTCCCGCGGCCGGTAGCACCGTCAACCCGAGTAGGGTTCCCGCACCGAGCAGCTCGCGGGTCGCCGCCACGGCGGCCAGGATGGCGCTGTACCCCAGGCCGTTGCCGAGGCCGTCGAGAAAGCTGGGCCAGGGTGGATTCTGCATCGCGAACGCCTCGGCCCGTCCCAAGACGATGCAGTTGGTGATGATCAGGCCCACGAACACCGACAGGCGCTTGCTCATGCCGAATGCGTAGGCCTGCAGCACCTGGTCGACGACGATCACGAGGGAGGCGATGATCGTGATCTGCAGAATCAAGCGGATGGAGCGGGGAAGGTGGTGACGGATCGCACTGATGAGTGCGTTGGACGTGGCCAGCACCACCGTGAGCGCGACGCACATCACGAGGGCGGTCGAGAGCGACGTGGTTACCGCCAAGGCCGAGCAGATGCCGAGGATCTGCATCGTGATGGGGTTGTTGCCGACGATCGGCTCGGTGAGGTGGCGCAGGTTGCCCGACATCACGACACGCCCCTCAGTCGCACCAGGAGCGGACCGAACCCGTGCGGCCCCAGCCAGTAGCGCAGCAGATGCGTCACCCCCAGGCTGGTCCGGGTCGCTCCCGTGATTCCATCCACTCGATGCGGTCCCTGTCCCGCCCCCTCGGCAACCGCGATCGCCACGTCCCCCTCCGCGTCGAAGACGCGTTTTCCAGACCACAGGGCCTGCCACTTCGGTTCGGTAACGCGGGTGCCGACTCCAGGGGTTTCCTTCTGCTCGTAGAAGGTGAGGGCAGCAATCGTATTCAGATCCCCTTCGAGGGCGAGGTAGCCGCGGAGCACCGATTGATAGCCCTTGCCGTAGACCGGGAGCACCACGGAGGCGAGCCTCTCGTCGTCGCGAATCAGATAGACGGTCGCGAACTTGGCGCGCCGGCCCAGTCTGGCCACGTCGAGTTCGGGGGGGATGGCGATGCTCGTCTGCTCATTTTCCGCGGCCCGGCGGGCGTCATAGGCGGTCGGATCCTGATCGGGGGCTAAGGCACCCGAAGCAAGGTCGACGACGCTCACCTCCAGCGCCTCGGCGCCGACTCCTTGCAACAACTGTCCGATGCCGGGAGCCCCGCGCAGCATCTGCATCATGCGTGCACTGTTCTCCGCTTGCAGGTTCGCGTCCTGCCTGGGCTTCAGTAGTACCGCGCTCGCCGACACGACCACCGCACAGATCGCGGACACGAGGAGCGCCATACCGAACGTCTTCTCGGGGCTCTCGTTCGGCAGGGACAGGAACCGTCGCCACCATGACGGTACGGGAATGCTAGGCATGGCGTTGGCGCCTCCACGCGCCGTGGCCTAGCACCACGAGGTGGTCGATGAGGGGCGCGAAGATTCCGCCCAACAGCAACGCGGACACGACCGGAATGTCTCCCTGGGAGACCCCCAATCCCCACAAGACGCCGACCAGAAGGCCGTAGAGTACGCGCCCGATCCGCGTGACCGGAGAGGCGACGGGGTCGGTGCCCACGAAGACCGCGGCAAAGGTCAGCATATTGATGTCGAAGATGTCAGGAAGAAGTTCGATGGTTCCATAGGAGACGGCCACGGTCGCGGCGGCCATCGCGCCGAGCGTTCGCCAGGAGATGATCCCCGCCGCCACCAGCAGCACGGCTCCGGGTAGTGTCGCCGCCCACACCACATCGCCTCCGGCGCCATAGCCCAGATCCGGAAAGGAGAACGCCAAGAAGGCGAGGGCCACGACGGTGGGATGCAGGAAGTTGTACCCCCGGCCGCCGAAGATCTGTTCCCCCATCACGACGCCGAAGCTCGTTCCCAACGCCACCTGCCAGAGGGGCGCTTCGGGTGGCAGCATGAGCGCGATCGTCGCGGCGGTCGTGATCTGCGGCGCGACCGCGCCCACCGAGAACGGTCGGCGGCGTGCCCAGGTGAACAACAGCTGCCAACTTATGCTCGTGATGGCACTGACACCGAGGGCCGCCGCCAACGGGATGCCGGCTTGGCCGAATGCCCAGCCCAGCGGGGGCAGGAGGGCCAGCAGATAGAGCAACGTGACCCGCGCGTCGCTGTGGGCGGAGCGCACGTGGGGCGCCGCCGTCGTAGCGGGAAGCTTCTCGACGGTTGGCCTGGAAACGTCACGACCTGTACGGCTTTGCTCGAGCACTCCGCGCAGGAGTTGGCCGTAGTCGGTCTTGCTCGGACACAGATAGCTGAGCAGAGCGACGTCCTCTTCGACCATCTCCGACGAGCCCAAGCGCGCGGCCGACTCGGCATCGCCCACACTCAACGCCCGCAGCAGCGGAACCCCCGGAGCACGTAGACTCGGAGCGCGGTCGTGCGCCCGCAGGGGAACGATAGGACCGGGTGTCCCCCCAAGGGCTGTAGAGCTGGCCCGCCGACGGAACGACACCGCGACCGCCCGTTCCTCTTCGGGTAGGACGGTGACCTGTCGGTGGTAGCGACCGAGATGGGTCTGACGGCGCCCGTCCAGAACGGATCCCGACAGGATGCGGCTGGGCCCCGCCAGCAACTCGCCATCGACCAAGGCGTCGATGCTCGCGCCAAGACAGGTGCGCACGAGGCGGGGTGCGCGCACCGAAGGCCCCGCCAGGGACACCACGCGTTCGTTCCACACCGTGCCAGTCGAGATCAAATATCCGATCGCGATCGTGTCCTGGTAACCGAGATGCCACACCACCTGGCCCCCGCCCACGGGATGGAGATAGTGGATGTGGGTGCCGGGCAAGCCGGCGGGATGCGGCCCGGCGAATGCGACCGCGTTGTCACCGAGGGCAGGGCCCGGTGCCTGGCAGATGTAGACGATACCATCGGTGAGGTGTTGGAGTGCGCGTGCGCCCGCACGAAACGCCTCGGCGTGCTCGGCAATCACCACGGTTGGGTCTGCCGCGAGCGGCTGGGTGTCGAGGGCGGTGATGAAGATCGCGTCGGGGACGGCGTCCGGGTCGGGGATGTAGCCGAAGGGTCGGGCCTGGAAGGCCGGCCACAGGCCGTTCGCACAGAGAAGCTCTCGTAGTCCGCCCCGGGTCAGTGTACGTGGCGGTCTCGTGCCGCTCCGACCGTTGTTTCCCTCGACAGCGATCGTCACGCATTCAAGCGCGCGCCTCGGTCCGCGCTTGATCTCGTGAATTCGTCCGGACGCGGGAGCGGCGAACACGATCGCCGGACGGCGACGATCGACGAAGATCGCCGTGCCGGTCTCGACCCAATCCCCCTGCCGCACGCGCAGGGCCGCGCGAATCCCAGGATAGTCCGCCCCCGTCAACCCGACGGTACCCACCTCCGGTCCACGATGGATTTGCTGACGAGGCGCGCCGTCGATCGGGACGTCGAAACCTCGGACTTTGATGGTGGTGCGTCTCACGGCTCGGATGGTGTCACAGATCTGCTCGCACCCTCTCCTCTCGTGTCGGAACCCGCATTCTGTGCTGGTGTCGGCACTAGTCTTACCAGCTGCCCGATCAAGAGCGGCGTCCAGCTGAGACCTGCGATCACCGCCCACCCAGCGGCATCGGGGGGCTCGATGTCGAGCACGGCGGCGACGGGCGGGATGTACACCGCCGCGACGAGCAGTGCGGTGCACAACGCCAGCGCTCCCCACACGTACGGGTTCCGTACGACATCATTCCGAAGGACACCGGATCGTCGTCCCCGCATGTTGAACACGTGCCAGAGTTGCGCGAAGGCCAGGGTGAGAAACGAGACGGTGACGGCGCCGCTGGGGCCGAGGTCGAGCACCCAGAGCGCGATCAGCATTGCCCCGAGCGTACAGAGTGTCAGGACGAGCGCGTAGCTGGCGATCGTGAGCCAGTGCCGACGGGCGAGAATCGGCTCTCTGGGATCACGCGGCGGCCGGCGGGCGATCGCAGGATCGCCCTCGCCGGCACCGAGCGCGAGCGCCGGAAACACGTCGGTGACGAGATTGAGGAACAGTATCTGCAACGGCGTAATGGGGAGCGGCATCTGTGCAACCGACGCGACGGCTATCACCATGACCTCGCTGACGTTACAGGAGAGAAGATAGAGCACGAACTTGCGGATGTTGTCGAAGATCACGCGCCCCTGCTCGATGGCCATGACGATCGTCGAGAAGGCGTCGTCAAGCAGCACGACGTCGGCCGCTTCGGCCGCGACCTGGGTCCCGCGCTTGCCCATGGCCACGCCCACGTCCGCCTTCTTGAGTGCTGGAGCATCGTTCACTCCGTCGCCCGTCATCGCCACGATCGCCCCCTGCTCTTGGTGGGCGGCGATCAGATTCAGCTTCTGCTCGGGACTGACGCGGGCGAAGATGGCCGCGCCGAGAATGCGCCTCACCCCCTCGGGCGAGTGCCGGCTCAGCGTCTCGAGTTCGTCCCCGTGGACGACCGGAGCGCCGCCCTCGGCGACGAGGCCCAGAGCCCGCCCGATGGCCCGTGCCGTTCCCGCCTGATCGCCGGTGACCATGACGATGCGAATGCCCGCCGTCCGGCATGCGTCGATGGCGCCTCGCACGTCGTGGCGCGGGGGATCGAGCAAACCGACCAAGCCCACGAACACGAGATCCTCGTACGGCGCCTCGTCCGGCGACGCGACCGTCTTGGTTGCCAGCGCGAGCACGCGGAGCCCGTCGTCGGCTAAGCGCGCATTGTGCTCGAGCCACTGCGCGCGTGCCCTCTGGTCGAGCGGGCGTTCCCCGTCGCCCGTCAGCACGCGCGACGACGATGAGAGGACGGCTTCGGGAGCGCCCTTGACCGCTACCCGGAAGGCACCGTCCTCGGCGTGAAAGGTCGCCATCTTTTTCGACTCGGGAAGGAAGGCCTCCTCGCGGACCTCCGGAGTGCGCTCGAGAAGCGTCGGCCGACGCACCCCTGCGCGGAGGCCCGCGACGAGGAGCGCCACTTCCATCGGGTCACCGGTGCCGCGGCTGTCGGCCGCGTCATCGGCTGCATCATCGGCCGCGTCGGGCACCTCGGCGTTGTTGCAGAGCACTGCGATTTCCAACGTCCGCCGCAACAACGCTGACGCCCCGGCGTCGAGCGCCGCCCCAGCGCTCTCGAAGCGACCCCCCACAGCGGCGGTGTCATCGCGAACATCGATCTGGTGTTCGTCGACAATCACACGCGTTACCGTCATCCGATTCTCGGTGAGCGTCCCCGTCTTGTCTGTGCAGATGACCGTCGTCGCGCCGAGTGCCTCGACTGCTGATAGGCGATTGACGAGGGCGTTTCGCCGAGCCATGCGCCACATGCCACGCGCCAGAGCCAGCGTCGCCACGATCGGCAATCCTTCGGGAACCGTCGCCACGGCCAGCGCGATTCCCGTCTCGATCATCAACAGGATGTCCTTGCCGGCGAGGACGCCACTGCCGGCGACGATGACGGTCACTGCGAGAGTTACCCAGACGAGGCGCGCCCCCAGATGATCGAGGCGTCGCTCGAGCGGCGTCCGTTCGGTCTCTGCCTCCTCGACCAACGCCGCGATGCGTCCGATTTCGGCCTGCATGCCGGTCGCGACGACGATTCCCTCTGCTGATCCGCGCGTGAGCGCCGTTCCCCGGTAGAGCATGTTGCTGCGCTCGGCGAGCGGGGTTTTCGAATCGAGCGCCTCCATCGCTTTGCTCACCGGCGCCGACTCGCCGGTGAGCATGGACTCATCCGCCTGGAGCTTCGACGCCGTGGCGAGTCGTACGTCGGCCGGCACGAGATCGCCGGCCTCGAGGACTACGATATCGCCCGGAACCAGTTCCCAAGCGGCACGCTGAACAACCACACCCGCACGGCGCGTCCGCGCTTGCACCTCGCCAAGCCCCCGCAAGGCCTCCATCGACCGCACGGCTCTCAATTCTGTGACGAACCCGATCGCCGTATTGATCACGACGACGGCGGCGATGGCTACGGCCTCGCGCGCCTCTCCGAACGCCAACGCCAACCCACCGGCGGCGAGCAATAACAGCACGATGAGGCTTTCGAGCTGGCGCACGAAGACCCGCCAGGCCCGTTCCGGTCGGGCGGTGCGCAGGCGGTTCTCACCGTAGCGGGTGCGCCGCGACGATACCTCCTCGTCGTCCAGCCCTCTCTCGAGGCCGACGCCGAACGACGCGGCGATCTCCTTCCACCCCAGCGCCCATGGTGCCAACGGGTTTCCAGGAGGCTGTGGGGCCGTCGCTGCTATGTCCTGGCCGCGCGCGCACTCGTGCGACGCGTCGAGGGCGGACCCGCGATGATTCAAGCCAGGTCTCTCCTGACCGGCAAGCGTCCTGTTACAACAGCTTCCGAATGCGTGCGTATCCGGCCGTGAGCTCCTCGCCAACGAGCTTCAGGGCCTCGGCGACCTCGTGTGCAACCTGGCCAGCCTCCTTCCCCACGACTTTCATTCGTCCCTCCAGGTGCTCCCACTGTTGCTCGAGTTCGCCCCACTCGTCCCGCACGTCCGATTTGAGTAGGTGCAGCTTGAGTTTGAGCTCGTCTCGCTGTTGGCGCACATCATCGGTCAACCCTTGAAGCTGCTGGCGCGTATCCGTCATTGTTTCCTCCGTCTCGTGCTCCGGGATTACAGCCCATGCTGGCTGAACATCCTCCAGACCATCGCAACTCTCGTACCAACAACCAGGGGCGATCCGCGAGCCCCGGACGCCGGCCAACAATCTCGCCGAAACCCAAGGGACAACCGGCGATGAGCGACCCGCCTCCTCCTCGATCGGCGAGCCGCCCATCCTTTGCGCATTCTCAGGAATAGGAAATCCGAGCTGCGAGTCGCAAGAACGACAGCGCCCCGATCGCTGGCGCATTCGCGCTACGATGTCCGTCTACGATGTACTTCGTTCTCGAGGATTCCTTGCTCGAATGCGGTGATGTTTCTCAGCGTTGTCGTAGCGATGTTGTGGAGGGCCTCGTGGGTCAAGAACGCCTGGTGGGACGTGATGAGGACGTTGGGGAAGGTCAGGAGCCGCGCCAGTACATCGTCCTGGAGGACCTCGCTGGACAGGTCCTCGAAGAAGATGCCCTCCTCTTCCTCGTATACGTCGAGTCCCGCAGCGCCGAGATGGCCGGCTTTGAGCGCCGAGACGAGGGCGCGGCTGTCGATGAGTGCGCCGCGCCCGGTGTTGATGATCATGGCACCGCGCTTCATGACGGCCAGCGCTTCCCGGTTGACCATGTGTCTGGTTTTGGGCGTGAGCGGTACGTGGAGGGAGATGATGTCGGACTCGCGATAAAGGTCACGGAGCGACGTGTAGGCGCCCCCGAGCTCCGACACGATAGATGGATTCTCCAGCACATCATGTGCGAGCACCCGGCAGCCGAATCCCCGGAAGATGCGGGCCGCGACATAGCCGATGCGCCCGGTGCCGATGATACCGACGGTCTTTCCGAACAGGTCGAAGCCCACGAGACCCTCGAGAGAAAAATTCCAGTCGCGCACCCGTGCGTAGGCGCGGTGGACCTTTCGATTTAGCGCGAGCACCAGGGCCACCGCGTGTTCCGCGACCGCATGCGGGGAATACTCGGGGACGCGCAGCACCGAGATGCCGAGCCGCTCTGCAGCCGCTAGGTCGACATGGTTGTAACCGGCCGAGCGAAGGGCGACGACGCGGACCCCGCTCTCTTTGAGAATCCGGAGTGTGGCATCATCGAGCTGGCCGTTGACGAACGGGCAGACAGCTTCATGCCCGAGCGCGAGCGCCGCGGTTTTCTCGGTCAAGCGCGGCTCGAGAAACGAGAGCTCGTGATGGAACTCCTCGTTCGCCTCGGCTAGAGCCGCCTGGTCGTAGTTGTGCGTATCAAAAACAGCGACTTTCACGCGGACTCCTGGCTGAGGGTGAGGTCAGACGTGAATCTTCATTCGAGGCGAGTCGCGCCAACGTCAGGGCCAGACGCCACGCTCGAGGGTCACGTTGGCGACGCGCGAGATGGCGAGGACGTACGCTGCCGTCCGGAGGTCGGCAGGCTCGAGCGGGGTGGCGTCGACAGGCTGCTCGGTGGGCGTTGCATCGAGCGCCCCTTCGATTTTCGGCATGACCGAGTTCAACTCCTGCTGTTTCGCGATCACCGCGTCCGTGGCGCGCTCCATCCGCCGCCGGAGCCTGCGATTGACGTCGTCTAGATCCCACTGCTCGTTCTCGAAGTTCTGCACCCACTCGAAGTAGCTCACGGTCACTCCTCCCGCGTTCGCCAGGATGTCCGGAAGAACCGGGATGCCGCGCGCGAAAAGGATGCGGTCCGCCGCCGGTGTGGTGGGCCCGTTGGCCGCCTCCACGACCAATTGGGTCGCGATCCGGGGTGCGTTCGAGGCGCGGATCTG
Organism: Deltaproteobacteria bacterium; assembly: GCA_029262315.1. Lineage (GTDB taxonomy): Bacteria > Desulfobacterota > Binatia > UTPRO1 > UTPRO1 > JAJCZP01. Next base: position 66,311 of record JAJCZP010000108.1, read on the forward strand.
ACACTCGAGCGCCGCCGGGATCAAAATGTCGCACGGGACCTCGAGAAGCTCGTCGTTGCTGATCGTCGTCGTATCGGTCACGCCGACTACGGAGCCGGTCTCCCTTTTATGTCGCTCGACAGCGGCAAGGTCCAATCCGTCGGGCGCCATGATGCCACCGCTGCTATCGCTGACGGCCACGACATGTGCTCCGGCTTCAACGAACAGCCTCGCGGCGATCCCGCCGACGTTGCCGAACCCCTGGATCGCGATGCGCGACCCCCGGATGCCGGAGAGCCCTGGCGCCACTCCCTGGGCCAGGGCGTGGCGGGTCACCGTCAGAACGCCCCGTGCGGTCGCCTCGCGCCGCCCCCACGAGCCACCCATGTCGAGCGGCTTCCCGGTGACGACCGGGAGGTTATTCTGGCCGGGATGAAGCATCGCGTAGGTGTCGTAGATCCACGCCATGGTGCGCTCGTCGGTGTTGACATCGGGCGCCGGCACATCGGTGGCCGGACCGATCGCATCGCCGAGTTCCGTCACGTAGCGTCGTGTAATCCGACGACGCACGCCCTCGCTCATCGCTTTCGGATCACAGATTACGCCACCCTTCGCCCCGCCGAAGGGCACGTCGAGGACCGCGCACTTCCAGGTCATCCAACTCGCAAGCGCACGTACTTCGTCCTCGGTGACCTCGGGATGAAAGCGGATGCCCCCCTTCCCCGGACCCCGTGCTTGGTTGTGCAGCACGCGATAACCGATGAATGTCCGAACAGTGCCGTCGTCCATCTCGATGGGAAACTCAACCGTGACCACGCGCCGCGGATGCTTGAGGGAATCCATCATCCCACCGGGAAGCCCGAGAATGTAGCGGCTGGCATGATCGAACTGCTCCTGCGCGATCGCAAAGGGATTCAGCGTTTCCATTCCGTCACCTCGGTTCGTAACTTACCCGTCAATGCGCCTTCGCCTCTCCCTCACGCACTAGTGCCCAGCGCGTGAGGATCGGCCCGGCGATCTCGAATACTATCGTGCCGGCAACGGTCGCCGTGAGAATCGTACCTCCCACTTCGGGCAAGCGTTGAGACACGACGAGAGCCAGCCCGATCGCAACGCCCGCCTGCGGGAGCAGCGCCGCGCCGATCGCGGGCGCTGACGACACGCGCTCGGAGAGAACAGCACCGAGCCATCCACCTGCGACACGGCCAACTACGCGCAGAAGAACGTACCCGCATACAAGCGTGGCGGTCGCGCCAAGGTCCGTGACCCGGAACGTTGCGCCGGAGAGCACAAAGAAGAGCACCATGAAGGGCCACTCGATGCCCTCGATCGCCCGGAACGGCCGGAGGTGGTGGCGTGCAACGTTCGCGACGACCATACCCATGGTCATCGCGGCCAAGAGGAATGAGACCTCGAGGAGCAGCGCGACGCCAGCGCACAAGAAGACACACCCGAGCGCCTCGGCTTGGGTCGGCTCGCCGGCCCGCACACGACCGGTGAGAAACGCCATCGGGACACCCAGCGCACCGCCAACCAGGATCGCCCCTCCAATCTCGATGGCGCCGTCCATCACGGCGTGACTCGCTGCATCCGGACTCTGGGTCCCAAGGACCCAGGCCAACACGATGCTCACCATCACGATGCCCCACGCGTCATCGATCGCGACGATTCCGAGCAACATCTTCGTGAAGGGTCCCCGCGCGCCGGTTTCGTGCACGACGTCGCTCACGGCGGCCGGAGCAGTCGACGTCCCAATGGCACCGAGCAGGAGCGCAACGGGTGCCGGCCACCCGAGCGCAAGCAGTCCGGCGGCGACGACGACGGTCGTCACGATCACGACCACGAGGGAGATCACGAGGATCGCGCGGCCCTGCTTCCGCAGCAGCGTCCACGTGAGCTCACCTCCAAGCAGAAAGGCGACCATGACGAGCGCCAGGTCGGTGATGAAGGGGTACCATTCCGCACTCGATGCCGGAATTGCGCCCAAGCCCAGCGGCCCGACACACACACCCAGCAGCAGCAGCAGAGTCACCCGAGGCAAGCGCGTACGCCGGCCGAGGACATCCGCGGTGAGGCCCGCGAGGAAGATGAGTCCTAGCGTGAGGAGAATGGTGGCGGTCGAATCGGCGCTCATGCGCGAATAGTCGTACGGGTTGGCACTACGTGTGTCCTCCGCGCCCAGATGGCGGGTTGGCGCGATCTACTCGCAGCCAGGTTGGCAATGCAAGGAATCACAGCAATGCTCGTGCTCAGCGTATCCGTAGCCCTCGATCAGGACCGCGGTGTCGGAATCGCAAGCACGGACCGGCCCGCGTGTCGCACCACGCGCTCGGCCACACTACCGATCAGGACGTGGCGCAGGCCCGTGCGCCCGTGCGTCCCGACAATGACCAGATCCGCCTCGAGCTTCGCAGCGACCTTGCAGATCTGCGCATGCGCCGAGCCCAAGGGAACGAGCATCTGCACCTTAGCCGTGGGCGCGAAGTGCTTGGCTATTTGCCGCGCCAGACGCTCGAGTGCGACGCGAGCCTCGTGCGTTCGCTGCTCTTCATAGCCGGCCAAGTACGACGCCGGCACCGGCGTCGTGGCGACGATGATCGGCTCGATCACGTGCACCAGGTGAATGCGCACACGTGCGCCCTTCGGCCACAATGCCTCGAACCCTCGCAGTGCCGCGTCGCTTCCAGGTGAGAAGTCCGTTGCGATCAGCACGACCGGTGTCATCTTGCTCACGTTGCACTCTCCTCTATTTCGCGTGTTGCCTGCGCGCGTCGGTGTCGTCCAAACTCACTGTGATGGGCTCACGATCGTACTGCTCCCAGAAGAGGCTTCCAGGAACGCTCTCGGCAAAGCCGAGCGCGCTCCGGAGGCGCCGGTCGCCTGGAATGAAGCCCCGTGTCAGGAGTCGGCGTAGGACCTGCTCGACTGTCCCGCGCAACCCGCATACGTAGACGACCGCCTCGCGGGGCCCGAGCGCGCCGTCCCGCAGTCCCAACAGGTGTTCGGTAGCGCCGATGCGCTGCGGTCGAAAGAAGTCATCGACCCGCCCTGTGTCGCCGTGCCATTGGTCATCTGGCCGACTCACCGTCGGGAGGTAGCGCAGGCCGCGAGATCTCGAGAGCTCCTCGAGTTCTTCTCGATAGCCGAGTTCGTGCGCGAAGCTGGCGCCGTGCAGGACAGCGTAGCGCTCGAGGGTCTGCTCCGCCGAATAGGCCGCACTCCTCACCATGCTCATGAACGGCGCGAGACCGGTTCCGGCCGCCACCAGCACACGCATGCGTCGATCGTCGCGATCGACCGTATCGTCGATCGTGAAGCGTCCCTTGGGGCGAAGCCGGACGAAGAGGCGGTTTCCGACCGGACACCCCCAGAGCAGGCGGGTCAGCGGATTCGCCGAGACGGGATCCGTGATGCGCCGGATGTAGAACTCGAGGAAGCGGTGCTCGTGAGGCGCCGAGGCTATGGACATCGGACGCTCGACTCCACCAAGCTCGGGTCGGGCATCGTTGTTGATCCCGACCGTCACGTACTGCCCAGGCGTGAACCAGGCGTCTCCGACTGGAACGCCGTCGTCCGGGCGAACACGAAAGATCGCAAGGGTCGGACTCAGATCGACACGCGCGCTCAGTACGGCGTTGTCGTCCAGGCGGGTGGGCGCCACCATCACAGGCACTCACTTCGATGCGGCAACGTCCGCCTGCCGTCCTTCCCGCGTGTCGCCACCTTCTCCGGTCGGCGTCCTCGCCGCCACGGCCAGAGCGCCCGGAGCGCGGCCGCGCGGGCTCGTGCCAACTCACCGCCGGTATCGACTTCGATCGTCGGCTCGTCCGTGGCCAGCGGCTGGACCACCGCACGCTGACCGACGTAGGTCTCCCACCGCGCATCCGAGACGGACGCGGCGGTCCGCGCGTCGAGGCGACGACGGGTCGTGACCTCATCCGCTTGGCAGTGCAGGAAGAGATGACGACGTCGAGATTGCCGTGCCACGCGTGCGAGGCCATCGCGGTGCGCCCGTTCCGCGAATGTAGCGTCGGCTATCACGCTGCGGCCCGCGGCGAGTGTGCGGGCGATTTCGTCCAGCAATTGCGCGTAGGTCGCATCACGGGCCCCCCTCGAGTAGCCACCGGTGTCGTACGCGCCGGGCGCTGGGGTGGCGGACGCTCGCCGGCGAATGTCGTCCGTACTCACGAGCGCGAAGCCGGATGCCGCGGCCACGGCTTCGGCAAGCGCCGTCTTCCCCGAGCCACTGAGCCCGCAACACGCGATGACGACCGGCTCGCCATCCTGCCATGCATAGCGCCCCGCCAAGCCGAAATAGTCGCGGGCACGTGCCGCGGCTGCGGTGCGCTGGTCGGCGGTAACCTCTGCCTCCGCGCTCTTCAGCGATGCGACCTTGCCGCGGACGCAGGCACGGTACCAGGCATAGAACGGTACGAGGAGTTCGAGGTCTTGATCGCCGGACGCGGCGACGTAGGAGGCGGTGAAATGCTCCGCCAGGTCGTGGTGGCCAAGCCGCTCGAGATCCATCGCCAGGAAGGCCACCTCGGACGCAACGTCGTTGGCTCTGAGAGCCGGAGAGAACTCGATACAGTCGAACACGTAGAGTCCGGGCTCGAGTGGCGGCAAGCCGTCGATCGCCGGCAGTGCCACCTCGAGATCGCACACGTGCTCGGCGTGCAGGTCGCCGTGCCCCTCACGGATGTGCCCGCCCGCCTGACGGGTACGCAGAAGAGTTTCGTGTCGGGCGATGAAGCTCGGCCCGAAGTCGGCGAAGATCTCGTAATCCTCAGCGGACAGGGTTCGACCTACGAACGGAGCCTCGACGAGGGCGTTCTCCTCGCACAGCGCGCGCAAGGCTTCTGGATCCGCATACGCGGCGATGGTGGAATCGCGTGTCGTCTCGGCATGAAAGGCCGCCAGGCGTTCGGCCAAACGCGCGAGGAGTGCTGGCCCGACCGCTCCCCGCTCCAGCAGCGACTCGAGCATGCGTTCGGCTGGCAGGCGGCGCATCCACACGACGTGGGCGACCGGCGTCCCCGCGCCTCCTAGTACTACCTGCCCAGCGGAATTCTCAGTGATTGGTACAACGCCCAGATACACGCCCGGTGCGAGCCTCGAGTTCAGGCGGACTTCCTCCTCGCAGAAGTAGCGCCGCCGCTCTGCCGTTCCAAAGTCGAGAAACGAGAAGCACACCGCCTTTTTGAGTTTGTACACGTATTGGCCGGCCAAGAAGACGTGCGAGATATGCGTTTGCACGTGCTCCACCCGCTCCGGGCGGTGCGGATAAAAGCTCGGATCCGCCAAGGCGGCGACGATCCTCTCCTGTGCTAGGGAGTCCACTGCTCAGGAGGCCTTGACCTCGTGTGTTTTGACCTCACCACGCCGGCGTCTGGCGTAGTCTTCCAACTGGCGTCGTGCCGCGTGGAAGGCGTCGCGAATCGCGATGAAGACATCCCGGTGCGACTGCTGGTCTGCCGGATCGCGACTGACGACGAGCTCTGCGTCCGGGACGGCCAGGTCGATGCGTACATGGTACAGCTTGCCACGCTGCTGGTGACGATGTGGGGTCTCGATGACGACCCGACAGCTCGTTATCCCCGCATAGCACGCTTCGAGTCTCTCGACCTTTTCATGAATCTTCGCCTCGACGGCGGCCGACGGCTCCACGCCGCGAAAGGTAATCTGGACGGGTACTTTCATGGTGCCTCCTCCACTCCAGGACATTCGGTTCGCATGCCACGGCTGCCGTGCCGACCCGGACTACCCGGTCTCGCGCACGGAGGAGGCAGTACCATATTGGTCGATGACGAGCGCGTCATGGACCTCGCGCACTCCAGCAGCATGGCGTACGACACCCAGAACGGCCTGCTTCTCGGACCAGGAGTCGATCCTTCCCGACAGGGTCACGTCCGTGTCATCGACCCGGATCACGAGGCCCGCGGCTTCCTGCTGCGCGTGGAGCTCGAGTGCATCGACGATCTCCTGACGGATGGCATCCGGATCAACGCGCTGCATGCCGATCTCGATGTTGTTGAGCACCCCTCGCACGCCCTCCAGACTGCACACGGCGCGCTCGGCATCGTCGCTCTCCCGCAGCAGCGCAACGCGGCCGCCGAGGGTGACCCAGCCGTCAGCCACAGTGCACTGGATACGTTCGTCCGGAACACGTGTATTCCACTCGAGCGTGGCGCGTACTGCGTTCGCGATCTCGGCGTCGGGATGCCGACGGCCCCCGGGAACGACGACCTCGACCTGATCGGCCACATCGAGAACTCCCGGTACTCGGTGTGCCGCCTCTTCGGCGGCGAGCTTCTTGGCGTAGCTGCTCGTCGCCCCGAATAGGGTCACGATACCGTCGCGCACACGAACGCCGAGGGCGTCCTCTTCGACGCGCGAGTCCCAGCTCAGCGCTTGCCATACCAGATCCTCAAGGCCTCGATCACTTTTCTCTTGCGACATCCCACCACGCTCCTTTGCTAGTCCACGCAACTCAACCAATAGATCAGCAAGGGTCCTGCCATCGCGAGACCGCGGCGAATGACACGAATCAGGCAGGCCGAAGGGCGACGTTGCCACAACTGCAAATCGAGACGCTCGGGGTTTCCCAAAAACGGGAAACACTCACCGTCGTGCGTACCCGCAAGCATGGTGCGACCTTTGCTTCTCAAGAATGACATGAGCCAAACGAGTCCAGTCATCGTCGTTGCAACCGACTTCTCCCCGGGGAGCGAGGCCGCGCTTCGTGCGGCGGCACGCTTGTGGTCGAAGGACACCCGCCTGACGATTCACTTGGTGCATGCCCTCGAGCCCCTGACCTTCGTCGCGCCTCCGGGTGCGTACTGGTCCGCCTACGATAAGGACCGGACTCGCGAAGTGCGTCAGACGTTGAGTACGGCCGCGACGCGTCTGCGGAAGCGCCTTGGTCCGCGGGTCAAGATTGCGCAGCACCTGCTAGCTGGACCCGTCGACGTGGAGATCTGCCGGCTCGCCAAACGAGAACGCGCCGATCTGATCGTCGTCGGCACACACGGCCGCACCGGCCTGGCTCATGTGCTCATTGGAAGCGTCGCCGAGCGGGTCGTACGACACGCCGGCCGGCCCGTTCTGACGGTCCCGCTGCCGAAGCGTCGCGCGAGTACCGCTCGCAGATGATCGCGCGACGTGTCGTCGCGCTCGACGGCAACGAGGCGACGGCCTTGGTGGCTCATCGAGCGAGCGAGGTCATCGCCATCTATCCCATCACGCCATCGTCACCCATGGGTGAGTTGGCGGACGAATGGTCGACGCAGGGGCGGACGAATCTCTGGGGCACGATCCCGCAGGTCGTCGAGATGCAATCCGAAGGAGGCGCCGCTGGAGCCGTCCACGGCTCACTTCAGGCCGGCGCCATGACCACGACGTTTACGGCCTCGCAGGGCCTGCTGCTCATGATCCCCAACATGTACAAGATTGCGGGTGAGCTGACTGCCTACTGCATGCACGTAGCGGCGCGCACCATCGCGACGCATGCCCTGTCGATCTTCGGCGACCATTCGGACGTCATGGCGTGTCGTCAGACCGGCTTCGCGATGTTGGCATCGTGCTCCGTCCAGGAGGCGCACGACAGCGCCGCGATCGCACACGCCGCGACGCTCCGCGCCCGCGTGCCGTTTCTGCACTTCTTCGACGGGTTCCGCACTTCCCACGAAGTCGCGCCGATCGAGGCCCTGAGCGAGGACGACCTCTCCAGCCTCATCGACGAGCCGTCCGTTCGCGCCCATCGCGAGCGCGCGCTCACGCCCGACAAACCCGTCTTGCGAGGGACGGCCCAGAATCCGGATGTCTTCTTTCAGGCACGCGAGGCTGCCAACTGCTTCTACGACGCCTGCCCCGCCATCGTACAAGAAATGATGGACCGTTTCGCAGAGCTCACCGGCCGCCGCTATCAGCTCTTCGACTACGCGGGTCACCCCGACGCCGACCGGATCGTCGTCGTCATGGGATCCGGCGCCGACACAGTCCGAGAAACCGTGGAGTGGTTGGTCGCGGCGGGCGAACGAGTGGGCGTCGTTACCGTACGCCTCTACCGCCCCTTCTCGGTGGCGGCCTTCACGGAAGCGCTCCCCTGCTCGGCGCGTAGCATCGCGGTCCTCGACCGCACTAAAGAGCCTGGTGCTGTTGGCGAGCCATTGTATCAGGACGTTGTTGCCGCGCTGGTGGCAAGCGGACGGTTTCGCGACACGGCAGACCTGCGCGTCGTTGGCGGGCGCTACGGCCTGTCCTCGAAGGAGTTCACGCCGGCGATGGCCAAGGCGGTCTTCGACGAGTTGGCGTCCAGCGCACCACGCACCGGGTTCACCGTCGGCATCGTCGACGACGTCACCCACACCTCGCTTCCGGTCGACGCTGACTTCGCCATCGAGTCGGACGACACCGTGCGCGCCGTATTCTTTGGCCTTGGCTCCGACGGGACGGTCGGTGCGAACAAGAACTCGATCAAGATCATTGCCGAAGAGACCGATCACTACGCGCAAGGGTACTTCGTGTACGATTCCAAGAAGGCGGGGGCGATGACGATTTCGCATCTCCGCTTCGGTCCGCGCCCGATCGGATGCCATTACCTGATTCGTGAGGCGAGTTTCGTCGCCTGCCATCAGTTCGGCTTCTTGGAGCGCTACGATGTGCTGGCGTACGCCGCGCCAGGCGCAACACTGCTGTTGAACGCGCCACACCCGCCCGATCAGCTTTGGGATCACCTTCCACGTGAGGTCCAGGAACAGATTCTCGAGAAGAAGCTCGACGTCTATACGATCGACGCGTATCGCGTGGCCGGCGAGGCGGGCATGGGACGTCGCATCAATACCGTCATGCAAACATGCTTCTTCGCGATCTCGGGTGTACTTCCACCTGACGACGCAATCGCCAAGATCAAACAGACCATCGCGAAGACCTACGGCAAGAAGGGCGAGGCGGTCGTCGCACGTAACTTCGCGGTCGTTGACACCACGCTCGCTCATCTGCATCGCCTCGCCCCCGGCACAGAGATTACCGCCTCACATGACCGCCCTCCGATGGTAGCCGAGGAGGCGCCGGACTTCGTGCAACGCGTGACGGCCGTGATGCTGGCCAATCAGGGCGATCTCCTTCCGGTCAGCGCCTTCCCGGTGGACGGTACGTGGCCGACGGGAACGAGCAAGTGGGAGAAGCGCAATATCGCGCTCGAGATCCCCGTGTGGGACGACGCGGTCTGCATCCAATGCAACAAGTGTGTCCTGGCCTGCCCGCACGCGGCCATCCGGGCGAAAGTCTATGACGTTCCCGCGCTCGAGGGTGCTCCCTCGACCTTCGCAACGACCGACTATCGAGCCTCCGACTTCAAGGGAGCCCAGTATACCTTGCAGGTCGCGCCCGAGGACTGCACCGGCTGCGAGCTTTGTGTCGCCGTCTGCCCGGCCAAGGACAAGGCGAACCCGAGGCACAAGGCCATCAACATGGCGCCCCAGGGGCCTCTGCGGGAGCAAGAGCGCGAGAACTACGCATTCTTCCTGTCCATCCCCGAGGTCGACCGTAGCGTGGTGAAGCTCGACAACAAGGGCACGCAGTTCCTGGAGCCTCTCTTCGAGTACTCGGGTGCATGCGCGGGGTGTGGTGAAACCCCCTACCTCAAACTCCTCAGCCAATTGTTCGGCGATCGACTGCTGATCGCCAACGCGACCGGCTGCTCTTCGATCTACGGTGGGAATCTTCCCACGACACCATATACGACCAATCGCGATGGGCGCGGCCCGGCCTGGTCCAACTCGCTCTTCGAGGACAACGCCGAGTTCGGCCTCGGCATGCGGCTCGCGCTCGATGCCCACATTGATCACGACACGATCCTGCTTCGTACGCTGGCGGGCCAGGTCGGTGAGACCCTCGCCGAGGCCTTGCTCACCGCCGATCAATCGAGCGAGGCCGGGATCGCCGCACAGCGGGAGCGGGTGGCAGCCCTCCGTGTGAAGCTCCGCGACCTCGAAGGCGTCGACGCACGTCGCCTCGAACACCTCGCCGACTACCTCGTTCGCAAGAGCGTGTGGCTCGTCGGTGGCGATGGATGGGCCTACGACATCGGCTTCGGCGGGCTCGACCACGTCCTCAGTCTGCGCCGCGACGTGAACGTTCTGGTCCTCGACACCGAGGCCTACTCGAACACGGGAGGCCAACAATCGAAGGCGACCCCGCTCGGCGCCGCGGCGAAATTTGCCGCGGCCGGCAAGAGCATCGCCAAGAAGGATCTCGGACTCGAAGCCATGAGCTACGGCCACGTCTATGTCGCTCGCATTGCCTTTGGCGCCCGCGACATCCAGACGGTCAACGCGCTCCGTGAAGCGGAGGCCTTTCCAGGACCGTCGCTCGTGATCGCGTACAGCCACTGCATCGCTCACGGCTACGATATGGCGCATGGCGCTGAGCAACAGAAGCTCGCGGTCGACTCCGGAATCTGGCCGCTCTACCGCTTTGATCCACGGCGCGTCGAAGATGGAGAGCCGCCACTCCATCTCGACTCAGGCGCACCCAAGGTCTCCGTCGAACGCTACATGCGCAACGAGGCACGCTTTCGGATGGTCGAGAAGCAGGACCCTGCACGTTTCAAGTTGCTTCAGGCGCTGGCCTCACGTGACGCGGAGAGACGGATCGCCATCTACCAGCAGCTGGCGGGCTTGAAAGTACCGCGGAGCGACGACCGGACGAAGGAGGATGCGGATCAGTCAGCCGCGTAGAACCCTATGGATCTTGCGACGACCTATCTCGGCTTCCAGCTCCCGCATCCACTGATGCCCGGGGCATCGCCGCTGATCGAGAATCTCGACACGGTCCGAGAACTCGAGGACGCCGGCGCGGCGGCGATTGTGATGCGTTCGCTGTTCGAGGAGCAGATCACGGCCGAGCAACTCGGGGCCTTCCACAGCATGGAGTTGCATGCGGGCTCCCATCCCGAGGCACAGTCGTATTTCCCCGACACCGACGTTTTCGCGCTCGGCCCCGATGAGTACCTCGAGAAGATTCGCCGTATCAAAGAGGCGGTCGCGGTGCCGGTCATCGCCTCGCTGAACGGTACGAGCATGGGGGGGTGGTTGGATTTCTCCCGGCGCATGGTCGAGGCGGGGGCCGACGCGCTCGAGCTGAACGTCTACTACCTGGCGACGGACCCCGACGAGAACGCCGCCATGGTGGAGGGGCGCATCGTCGAGATGCTCCGCGCCGTCAAGGCGCAGGTGCCAGTTCCCGTCGCGGTCAAACTCTCGCCCTTCTACTCCGCGCTCGCGCATCTGGCGCGCGAGCTCGATCGTGCCGGTGCCGACGGCCTCGTGCTCTTCAATCGATTTTATCAGCCCGATATCGACGTCGAGGCTCTCGAGGTCGATCGTCGGCTGCATCTCTCGGACTCGAGCGAGCTACCACTGCGATTGCGCTGGCTCGCGATCCTCGACGGCCACGTGCGTGCGTCCCTCGCGTGCTCGGGCGGAGTGCATTCCAGCCTTGACGCCATCAAGGCCGTCATGTGCGGCGCCCATGCCGTGCAGATGGTGTCCGGCCTCCTCCGGCGCGGGCCGGATCAACTGCGCACGATACGCCAGGAGATCGCGGAGTGGTTGGAGACCCACGAATACGATTCCTTGCAGCAGATGCAGGGCAGCATGAGCCTCATTCATTGCCCCGATCCGAGCGCGTACGAACGCACCAATTACACCGAGATCCTTCATACTTGGCGCTAAGCCGCCCCGCGGAGAGCCTTCCATGACCGAAGTCGATATCCGATCCGACCAACTGTCCCGGTTCCGCCCGATCGTCGGCCGGCACCGCCACTATCGCGCCGCCAAAATCGCCGAGCTGATTCGGACGCGCCTCGAGGGCCGCGCCCTCTGGAACGTCAATACGACTGCCGCCGGTGGCGGTGTCGCCGAGATGCTCCATGTGCTCCTGCCCTACGTTCGCGGCGCCGGTGCCGATGCCCGTTGGCTCGTGATGGACGGCGATCCGGACTTCTTTCGAGTCACGAAGCGCCTGCACCACGCATTGCATGGCTCGCTCGGTGACGGCTCGCCTCTGGACGACGACGCGCACGCGATCTACGACGCGTGCGCCCGCGCCAACCTTCCCTACCTCGACCGGGTGCGCCCGCGAGACATCGTCCTGCTCCACGACCCGCAGACGGCGGGCCTCGCCGCGCCGCTCATGGAGGCCGGTGCGCAGGTGATCTGGCGATGTCATATCGGCCACGACGGGAGGGACGCCGAGGTGGAGGCGGGATGGCATTTCCTCGACCGCTACCTCCGTGACGTTCCGGCCTTCGTGTTCTCGCGCCGTGCCTACGTGCCGCGACAGTACCAGTCGCGAACGACGATCATCACGCCGAGTATCGACGCGTTCTGTCCGAAGAACCAAGAGCTCGACGACGATACCGCGCGCGCGATTCTCGTGCACACCGGGCTCGTCGAGGGGCCCATGGGTCCCGGATCGCCAACCTTCACACGCAACGACGGCACGTCCGCCGACGTCAATCGCCGTGCCGAGGTCGTCCGGTCCGGGCGAGCCCCGAGCTGGGACACCCCGCTCGTCGTACAGGTGTCGCGGTGGGACCCCTTGAAGGACATGGCCGGCGTCATGCACGGCTTCGCGCGACTGGCGGAGACCGATGCTTCGCTCGGGGCGCATCTCGTGCTCGCCGGCCCGAACGTGAGCGCGGTCACCGATGATCCCGAGGGTGCTGTGACCTTCAAAGAGGTCGTCGCCGCCTGGGGGGCATTGCCCGCCGAGATCAGGGAGCGCGTACACTTGGCGTCGCTTCCCATGGCAGACATCCAGGAAAACGCCGCCATGGTGAACGCACTGCAACGACATGCGGCCATCATCGTGCAGAAGAGCTTGCACGAGGGATTCGGTCTGACCGTGACGGAGGCGATGTGGAAGAGACGCCCGGTCGTCGCCAGCGCCGTTGGGGGCATTCAGGACCAGATCGTCGACGGGGTGCACGGCGTGCTCCTGCGCGATCCGACCGACCTCCAGGCCTTCTCGGACGCCATGGCCGGTATCCTAGACAACGACGAGCTCGCCGCCCACCTCGGCAAGAACGCCGAGGAACGTGTGCGTGAGCGCTTCCTCGGACTCGGGCACCTGGTCAAGTACGCTCGCTTGATCGATCGGCTCGACCGCGAACGTGGCGCCAAGCGCCGCGCGCCCGCCCGTCAGACCGACCCGAGCCGTGCCCGTCGGTAGGGAGCCCGAGGATTCTTCGCGGAACTGGGAGGCGTGCGTTCGCGGCAGTTCCTGGAATTGAGATTCCGGGAGTTCCCACGCCCGCATCTCGCGCAACCACGAGCGTCGAGCAGCGGACGATACGGGTACGCTAGTTGCAGTCTCATAGAAGCCATGAGCGATCTTGCGTACACCCCGAGTCCCCGCGTGGCACAGATCGGCTCGATCATCCGTGAGTCGGCAAGCACCCACACGCTTGTGTTGGTGCTGCAGTCGCCCGCCCCCGAGCTTGACGCAGCGCGTCCTGGTCAGTTCATCGTGGTGTCCGTCTTTGGACACGGCGAGGCGGCGTTCGTGCTCTCGAGCCTGCCGGGTCCGGGGAGTCTCCCCGGAACGGTGGGATGCGTGCCTGGAAGCGTCGTCGTGACAGTTCGCCGCGCCGGTGACCTCAGCGCGGCGCTGCTCGACCTCCCCGTGGGAGCGACGGTCGGCGTCCGGGGCCCGTACGGGTGCGGCTTTCCGCGCAGCGATCTCGCGCAGCCGACGATCTACGTCGCGGGGGGCTGCGGATTGGCGGCGCTCAAGGCCGCGATCGACCTTCACATCGCGACGCGACCGTTCGCGACCGACATCGCCGTGGTGTACGGCGCACGCACCCCGGATGCCCGCGTGCTCCGATCGGCCCTCGAGGCGTGGAGCTACGCCGAGAACGTACTCGTGCTCGAATGCGTGGAGGAGGCTGATGACGCGTGGCAAGGCCGACGCGGCACGGTCGTCGACCACCTACCCGACGCGCTCGCCCGGGCCCGGCCGACCCGCGCGGCGATTAGTGGCCCTGCCGCGATGCTACGGCCGATTGCGGAGACGCTGATCCGCGCCGGGATCGACGCCTCCCAGGTGCATCTCGCCGTCGAGCACTCCATGGAGTGCGCCACCGGAGCGGGTGGGCACGACGATCTGAACCACCGCCGCCTGTGTACTGACGGCCCGGTGTTCTCGTATGCCGAGCTACGCGGGCGGCCGGATGCTTTCGGGCCGCCGCCCGGTCCCAGCACCGCTCTCGCGCGCTGAGGGCTCTCGCATCAAGCAGAAATCCGCTACATAGTGCGACGGGGGCTCAGTCATGGCGAATCGTAAAAAGCTCGCGATCCTCGTGGGTGGCGGGCCGGCGCCCGGCATCAACGCAGTCATTAGTGCCGCGACAATTCGCGCCGTGCTCGGGGGCGTCGACGTTCTCGGCATACGCGATGGGTTCGAGTGGATTATGCACGGTGACATCGATCACGTGCGCCCGCTCACCATTCGTGACGTGAGTCGCATCCATGTTCGCGGTGGATCGTACATCGGCATCTCGCGCGCGAACCCGACGCGAGACCCGGAGCATCTCGAGAACGTCGTGACGTCCCTGCTCCGACTGAACGTGTCACAGCTGATCACGATCGGTGGCGACGACACGGCCTTCTCGGCGATGAAGCTCGCGGAGCGCTCCGCCGGGCGCATTCGGGTCGTGCACGTTCCCAAGACGATCGACAACGATCTGGATCTCCCGCCGGACATCGACACGTTCGGGTATCGGACCGCCCGCCACTTCGGTTCCGAGATCGTGAAGAACATCATGGTCGACGCCCAGACGACGTCGCGCTGGTATTTCATCATCGCGATGGGGCGCAAAACCGGCCACCTCGCCCTCGGCATTGGCAAAGCAGCCGGAGCGACCGTCACCCTGATTCCAGAAGAGTTCGGGCCGGATGGCATTCGCCTGAAAGCGATCGTGGACACTCTGGTGGGCGCGATCATCAAGCGTCTCAGCTATGGCCGGCGCGACGGCGTAGCGGTCGTCGCCGAGGGTGTCGTCCTCGGGATGCACCCCGAGGACATGGCCTACCTCCCCGACGTCGAACGCGATGCGCACGGCAACCTGCGCATCGCCGAGGTCGATATCGGCGAAACGCTCAAGAAGGCCGTGCAGGTCCGGCTCCGTGAGCTGGAAGTCAAAAGCACCATCGTAGCCAAGAACATCGGCTACGAGCTGCGCTGCGCCGACCCCATTCCGGACGATCTCGAGTACACCCGCGACCTCGGGTACTGCGCCGCCAAGCATCTCCTCGACGGCGGCAATGCGTCGATGGTGTCTCTGCAAGGAGGTCGCTTCGTCGCCGTGTCGTTCGCTTCCATGCTCGATGCAGAGACCGGCCGTGCGCGGATCCGCGCAGTGGATGTCTCGTCCGTCCGCTACGCGATCGGTCGGCGCTTCATGATCCGACTTCGGCGTGATGACTTCGAGGATCCACACGAGCTTGCGAAGTTCGCCGCAACCGCACGGATGTCCCTCGAGAAGTTTCGCGAGGAGTTCGAATACCTGATGTCGCTGGAGCCCCCGCAGCTCCAGCTCGAGCCCCCGGAGGCCGCTACCACCTGACGGCGAGCGTCAGCCTATGGCCGCCGCCTTGTCCATGATGCAGATGTAGACGCAATCCTGGCGCACCTCGTTGATGTCAACGCCGAAATTTATGATGTTGTGGTTCTGGAGATCTACGAGAATCGCATGGTTCGGGCAGTGGTAGGTAAACCTAAAGAAAAACTTGTCACCTATCCGATCCAAGATCTGCTCCATGATCTCCATGTCGGTATGCGCGATCTCGCTCCGACGTTCCTCGAACTCGAGGAAGGGCATTTGAAAGAGGTGCTCGAATGCGGCCGGTAGCGCCTCGGACCCACGGAAGAATGCGGCGATGCTGTCGACCTCCCAGATTTCGAAGTTCGAATACTGCGAGCATGTCTCTCGGAAGTCCTGAACCAACATCCGCTACGACCCCTGCGTCGGCGAGACGGCCCGTGTGGGGTTGGATGCGTCCGACTCGCGCGCAAGACTCTCGAGCTCATCCTCGCTCAAGAACTCCTGCGCCAACGCAAAGGCAATCCGGTCTTCACGGAACATATGCAGACGTAGCATCTTGATAAGCGCTTCGCATCGTTCAACCGCGATCGAGAGGACGATCCCTTTCGAAGCGGGATCCTGTAGTCGGTACGCCAGCGCGGAGAATCCCATCGCCAGCGCGCTGATTCGTACCGCTTCGATATGCTCCCCCTCGAGGACAGACACCGGGGTCACCGGGTTGGGGCCGCAGCTGTGCTCGCCGCGTTCCAGCATCTTGCGTCGCAGTATCGGGAATAGCTCCCGCTCTTCACGTCGATTGTGGCCAACCACGTCGGAGTCGAAGTAGTCGAAGAAGACCTTGATCTCGGCGAATCGTTGTTCCGAGATCTCGCCTTCACGGCGAATCTCGGCGACGAGGGATTCGAGCCGTGCCAGATGCTCGGAATACTGCGCGTGTTCCTCCACAAACGTCCGGAGGTACGGATGCATGTTCTCCGGAGTCACACCGTTGTTCACTGGCTGCGCGTACTCATCGGGTGGATCGAAGGGCGAGGACCCCTTCTGGGCATCGAAATCCACGGTGCCCTGCGGGTGCAGGGGGTCGATCTGCTTCAGGCGCTTTTGATCGAGGTCCATCAGGCCATCCTTCTCAAGTCTCCCGAAGAAAACGGAGGTTGTCGGCTCACGGTTCCCGTTGCGTGGCCTGACACCTATCTATGAGACACCTCAGGGTCTGGCAACACGCCTGCAACGGTCCCACCGACGCGTTCCTGCGCCTGCGGTCGCCGGACGAGGTAGCGACAGAGGCGCTCGAGTCGCTACCTGAAAGGATCCGGTGCAGGCTTCCCATCAGGCATCGCCACCGGGGCGCAGCCGCACGCGCATGGCGCCGTCCTCGCCGCGCGCGTCGGGATCGGGGCTCGCGCTCTCGACCCAACGGTGCCCTTCCTTCGCGAGCCAACGCGGTACGACTTCGCGGAGAATCCCGTGCCCGCCCGGACTGCCCCGACCCTTTCCATAGATGATGCGCACGTCGCGATGCCCGTCGGTGGCCGCGTCGCGGACGAAGCGCTCGGTAGCGGCGAGCGCGTCTTTGACACCGAGACCGTGGAGGTCGAGGACCGGGCTCCCTCGTCCGAGCGCCGGGCTCGCGCGCCGAAGGAGCGCGGTCAGCAGGCGATCGAGTAGATTTCCGAGAGCCGACATATCCTTCCTGCGCTTTCTCATGCCTGAGCGATCCGAGGCTGTCGACGACCGCACGCTCGTATTGTGGGGGTGTGCCAGGGGTGTGTCGCCGTTGGCATCGTGGTGTGCCATCGCGTTTGCGAGTGGCACACTGTCTCAAAACGGACGCATGGGCATGTGCCGTGGCGGGAGCGCTATGCTCGGCGATACGGGGGCTTTGGCGGTGTTCCGTCGCCTGGCAGCGGATTTGCTTTTCTAGCGGCAGACGCTGGTTGTTCGAGACAATGCCGAACTCATTTCCCATGACAGATGACATTGCCGCGGTTGCGCGCCGCGTCGTGCGCCGCACACGGTATCAGTTGCCGAGTGCACTTCGCGTTGCGTGTATCCAGGTGCTGGTGGTCGGGACGCTTCTGGCGCCGAGCCTTGTGGTGTACATCGCCGCCGACGGGATGCTCCCCGCCGAGATGGTGGCGGGGCGCGCCCTGGTCGTGGCGGCACTTCTGGTGCTGGCCGCGTTCGTGTTTCCCGGTGTGCGACAGGCGGCCTACGAGCGCTTGGACCGGGCGATCTTTCCGGAGCGGAGCGGTCGTCGCCGCGCGCTTGGAACCGCCATCCGTGACGTGGCCGCTCTCCTCGATGTGCAGATTTTGGCGCAGACGCTTCGGCAGCGCTTGCACGAAGCGCTCGACGTCGACGCGGTCGGCTTGTGGCTTCGCGACGACGCGAGTGGCTCCTATCGTCTGGCCGATGGATCCGGGTCGGAGACGCACGGAGCGATCATCGCCATGCCCGACGTTTCCGTCATCGATGCGTGGGTGGCAGACGCGGGTGGCAGCCCCCGCTTCGTCCGGTGCGCGGGGGATGGTGGGGATCGTCTTGACCAGGCCTTCCGTCGCCTCGGTGGACGGATCTGTTTTCCGCTACAGACCGAGACGGGCCCGCTCGGTGTGCTCGTGATCGGTCCACGTCGGGCCGACAAGCCGTACGCACGCGATCACATCGAGCTCCTGTCGGTGCTCGCCAACCAGGTGGCGATGGCGATCGACAACACGCGATTGCATCAAGAACTCGACGCGTCGAATCTCAAGCTCTCCGAGTCGCGCCAGATGCTCCAGCGGGCGAGCCAACTGACGACGGTCGGGACGCTCGCGGCGGGTCTGGTCCACGAGATCCGCAATCCCCTTGCTGCCGTGCAGACGTTCCTGCAGGTGCTGCCCGATCGATTGACCGATCCCGAGATCACGGTCGACTTCCGGAAGGTTGCCCTCGGCGAGGTCCAGCGTGTTTCGAAGCTTCTCACTGAGCTGTTGCACGTGGCTAGGAAGCAAACGGTGACGTTCCAGCCGACGCCGCTCGACGATGTCGTTGAGCAGGTGGTGCGGCTCCTCCGCGTTGCTGCCGAGCGTCGTCACGTCGAGCTGCGGCGCGTCGGCGACGCTCTTCCCCGCGCGCAGGCGGATCCGGCTCGATTGAAGCAAGCGCTGCTCAATCTCGTCTTGAACGCCATCGAGGCGTCGACACCGGGCACGACCGTGACGATCGGGACGCGAACCGACGTCGATGCGACCGGTGCGAAGCTCGCCGAGTTCGCGGTGCGGGATTCCGGGCCCGGCGTGCCCGCCGACCGCCATGAGGTGATCTTCGAGCCGTTCTCCACGACCAAGGAATCCGGCACTGGGCTCGGGCTCTCCGTGACCCGTCAGATCGTCAACGAACACGGGGGGCGCATTCACGTCCAGAGCGAAGAAGGGCTCGGCGCGACGTTCACCGTGCGGGTGCCACTCGAACAGCCCGCGGCGCCCAGTGTACACTGAGCGCCGCTCGGGAGTTTCCCGGCGTACCGCACGACTGAATGTTGGGTCCCCAGCGTGTCTATCTGGCTATCGCTGCGACTTGGACGATCTCCTGGTGTCGATGATCGAACTCGGTGGCCACCTCTTCGTCGTGTGCGGACACGGCTTCGAGGTCGGCATCCTGGAAGCCGAGGATGCCCATGTCGGCGTACGCCTTCTGGATACGCGGGCCGAACAGGCCGATGTCCTTCATGGTTGGGACGATGCGCGTGAACAGCAGGCTTCGGAACGTACGCAGCGTTTCGGAATGCTCGGTGATCGCGGCGCATTCATCGACGGGTAGCCCGAGCGTCTCCCAGACTTCCTCGGCTTTGAAGCGGTCGCGGAGGAGGTAGCATGCGTCGACGGCGAATTCCTCGCGTTCGTCGCGCTCCTTGTCGCTCAGTTCCGGATAGTAGTCGCGCAGTGCGAGCCGTCCGAAGGCGACGTGCCGTGCCTCGTCTTGCATGACGTAGGCGTTCACCGAAGCGGCGAGTTGGTTCTGCGCCTGATCACGGATCAATCCGAAGGCGGCAAGCGCGACGCCTTCGATCAGGACCTGCATGCCGAGATAGGTCATGTCCCATCGCGAATCGCTCAGCACGTCGTCGAGGAGCGCTTTCAGCGGCGGGTTGATCGGATAGGTGAGATCGAACTTCTCGTGGAGTAGTCGCGAGAAGGCTTCGACGTGGCGCGCCTCGTCGACGACCTGCGTTGCCGCGTAGAACTTGGCGTCCATCTGCGGCACCTGCTGCACGATCTTCCCAGTGCAGATCAGCGCGCCCTGCTCGCCATGCATGAACTGCGATGTTTGCCACGCCTGGAAATGTCGGCGGACGTTCGCGCGCTCTTGGGTCGTCAGGCGATCCCAGATGGGGGTGCCGAAGATCGGGATGATTTCGTCGGGCAGGCCCTCGGGATTCTCCGGGTCGAGATCCTGGGACCAGTCGATACGCTCCTGCGCGTTCCACTGCATCTTCTTTCCCTTTTCATAGAGGTTCAGGAGTTTGGTGCGGCCGTCCTCGTACTCCCAGGGAAAGGTCGTGTCGAAGCTCTGCGGAACGTGCCACGCGGGCGCGTCGGCAGGACGGGCGAACTTCTCGATCGTGGACATGATGGGGCCTCCTTGTGTGATCAGCGCCGCCGGGGTGAGGGCGGCTTGAGCAATCCCTGGGTGAGGAGTTGACTGACGTGTTCGAGGGCTTCGCTGGCGGTGAGTCCGGTTTCGGCGAGAACGCGTGGGTCTTGAATCCTGCTGACAGCTGCGTCGAGTACCTCGGCGGTTATCCGCGCGTTGAGCGCGTGAAACGCGCCATCGGCGATGCCGGCCTCGATGAGAGTTCGAAGATGACCGATGGTCGTCCGCTGGAATTCCGCCAGCAGTTGCCGCGCGGGTGTGTAGGCAGACACTTCCGCAAGGTACGGCGTGCCGACGTCCCGAACGCTCTCGATTGCGCCGGCGATATAGCCAATCAATCGATTGGCGGGATCGGTCTCGCGCGCGGCGCATGCCAGCGCGTTCGTCTGTACTCGGGTCAGGAAGTGCTCCTCGAGGGTCAAGAAAAGCTCCTCTTTGCTTGGTGCGAGCGCGTAGAGGGTCGAACGCGAACAACTCAGTCGGTTCGCGAGGTCGCCAACCGTGAGACCGCCAAACCCTTCGCTGAGAACGATTGCTTCCAGGGCGTCGAGCAGTTCCTCTTGGCGGGCCGAACGCCGGCGCGGGCGGGCGAGTGTTTGATCGTTGATAAGCATTAGCAGTACCAGAGTCCGGGGTTAAGTACACTTCCTGGTACAGTACGTCACTGCCGAATTGCGGTCCCTTCGCGGAACTTCCTGGCTCCGATGTCGGGACCTCGCGCGCGAGGTCCACGCTTCAGAGGGCGGCGGCTGCCTCGCGGGCGGCGCGCTCGCCTGACTCGACCGCGCCCTCCATATACCCGGTCCATTCGAGCGCGGTCTCGGTTCCAGCCCAATGCAGCCGGCTGATCGGTCTCCGCAGCGCTGGGCCAAGGGACGTGAGGGTTCCCGGTGCCATCACGCCCACTGGACATCCCCCTGCCCACGGGTCGACCGACCAATCCTTCTCGACATACTCGATCGGTCGCGCGGCTTCGGGGCCGAAGAAGCGCGCGTAGGCGGCGAGGACGGCGGCGCGTCGTTCTTCCGGATCGCGCCCGCTCCAGAGTCGCGCGGCCCGGCCGACAATGAAGCCGAGCAGCCCGGGTTGGAGATCGTCGTGACTGGTGTTGTCGAACACGACGGTGATTGGATCGCCGTCGCAAGCTGCCTCGCCGGAATAGCCCTGCTCGCGCCAGAACGGTCGCTCGTACAGCGCGTGGCACTTTATGGTAGCGCCCATGGGCACCCGTTGGGTGAGCTGATCGCGGAGTGCCGGCATCGGCGGGTCATAGGTGATGCGCCCCGCAAGCATCGGTGGAATCGCGACGATGGCGCGGCGCCCGACCCAGGTGCGTCTATGCGCCTGGCCATTGGTGCGGCCCTCGGTTTCGACCACGACGCCCTCTGGCGAGTGCCGAATCGCGCGCACGGGTGCGCCAAGCGCGACGCGGTCGCCGAGCTCGGCGGCGAGATGCAGCGCCACCGTCTGTGCGCCTTCGACGAATCGATCCTGCTGCGCACAGTCCTTGATTCCCACCAGCTTCATGAACCCGCCGCCCGCGTGGAGATAGGCCAGGAAGTACAAGAGTGAGATCTCGCTGGCCTCGGCGCCGAAGACCACGCGTGTCCCGACATCGAGGACTCCGCGGATGTCGCGGCTCGGCATCCGGCGCCGGCGCCAGGTGTCCAGCGTGACGGCATCGAGGCCCGCCGCGCGTGCGGCGTTCCAGGGGTCGGCGAGCGGTACCTGTTTCATCTTGCGATCGAGGTACTTGAGCGCCCACTGCATGAGCGCGAGCTTGTGCGGGGCGAGCGACGGGATCTCTCCTTGATACGTGGAAAGGCGGCCACCGAGTTCGAGGACTTTCCGGCCCTCGTGAAACGTCGGGAAGGTTGCAATGCCGAGCTCGGAGACCAGCGCCTGCATACGGAGCTGTGTCGGGCCGATCCATTGCCCGCCGAGATCGATGACACCGCTCTCGGTACGCTGGCTGAACGTCCGTCCGCCGACACGATCGCGCGCCTCCAGGACGACGACCGATGCCCCGGCGCGCCGGAGCGTCCGTGCCGCGGACAGCCCCGCGAGGCCGGCCCCGATGATGACGACGTCGGCGTCAGCCATGGTGTACCTCGAACACGGTGGG
>JAJCZP010000109.1 GCA_029262315.1 Deltaproteobacteria bacterium
TCCTGGACCCCGCGGACGTCCCGGGTTGAGCGGGGGCGCGGGCACAGTCGCGACTTCTCGCGAACTGTCTCTTAGCTGCGCGCTCTTCGGATCAAGAGCGGGTAGCGAGGGGAAGTGGTCGCGAGCGCGCACCTCCGCCGCACCCCGACGCGATCCCGCCCGCCGTCCTGCCCGTCTGCTACCGTCCCCTTAACCACCCGCTCTTCAGATCAAGAGCGGGTAGCGAGGGAGAGTGGTCGCGATCGCGCACCTCCGCCGCGCCCCGCCGCGATCCCGCCCGCCGTCCTGCTCATCCGCTACCGCCCCCTTAACCACCCGCTCTTCAGGTCAAGAGAGGGTAGCGACGGGAAGTGGACGCGCTTCGCGTACCTCCACCGCACCTCCGGCGCCACGCCGCCCGCCGTCCGGCCCGTCCGCTCCCGTCCCCTTAACCACCCGCTCTTCGGATCAAGAGCGGGCGGCGAGGGAGAGTGGACGCGATCGCGCACCTACCCCGCGCCCCGCCGCGACGCCGCCCGCCGTCCGACCCGTCCGCTACCTCCTCCTTAACCACCCGCTCTTCGAATCAAGAGCGGGTAGCGAGGGGAAGTGGACGCGCTTCGCGTACCTCCACCGCACCTCCGGCGCCACGCCGCCCGCCGTCCGGCCCGTCCGCTACCGCCTCCTTAACCACCCGCTCTTCAAATCAAGAGCGGGTAGCGAGGGGAAGTGGACGCGCTTCGCGCGTGCCCGCCACGCCCCACCGGCCGTCCTGCTCGTGCGGGCCTAAGCACGAGCGGCGGCTCTCAAGGCCGCACGCATGCGACGCGAGAGGGCCGCGAATTCCCGGGGGCTCGCGCCTCTGCTTCTGCCCTTGAATTAGAAACTATATCGCAGTTCGGTGAAGGCGCCGGTGTTGTCTTCTACTCGGCCGAAGAATGAGTGGGTGGGGCCATGGAAGATTTCTCCACCTATGGTTGCCTCCCATCCGTCGGCGATGGCGTAGGTGAGCTTGGGGCGTAGGAAGAAGTCGTTGCGTTCGAAGTAGTGGACCCCGAGGAGTTCGCAGTGGAGGGTCTGATTCCAAAAGTATTTGGCGAGGCGTAGGGACCATCCGTTCTGGACTGTATCGAGCTGCTGATTGATCGTGGCGGTCTCACGGGCGGCGATGGAGCGGGCGATGCCTCGGGCGGGGTCGGGGTCGGAGAGGGCGCGGTCGGGGTCGATGCGATCGACGACATAGCGGCCGATGTATTGCACGATCAGGCTGAGATCTCCGCTGAAGGTCCGCTCGACGCCGAGCACGTAGAAGAAGTACGGCGTGATCGCATCCAGGCGCCGGCCATTGGGGTTGTCGGTATGAACGTAGGCGGCCTCTCCGCGAAAGCTGAAGCGGCCGGCCGCAGTCGCGAAATCGCCTCCGATCATATGCTGGCGTGAGTGGCGGAGCGCGACGTCTGCCTCGAGGTCACCCGTCGCGGGATTGGTGCGGGCGGTCTGGACTCGAACTTCGGGGAGGAGATTGAATCCATAGAAATAGGAGAGCGAGCCATCGACACGTCCTCCGCTGTGATCGAGCTTGAAGCCGGCCGAACCCTGCTCCATGGAGATCGGTGGCGGCCGTGATTCGAGTCGGGCTCCTGCGGGGGCGGACAACGGTATGTCGGAGGGGGCGAAGATCGGCACCCACACGCCGCTCATCCGCAAGCGCGGATTCAGGAAGTAGTCGAGCTGCATTGCGGTCACGCCGAAGCGTTGGTCGGCTTGCCCCTCCGGGAGCAGGAGCCGGAAGTTCTTTGGTGTCACGACATCGGTCGGGTTGATCTCGTCGGCGCGCCCCCAGACGATCATCTGCCGGCCGAGGCGCAGCTCCCACGTGTCCCGTACGAACTCGACGTAGCCCTCGCGCAACTCGGTGGTGACCTCGTCCTCGTAGCGAAGGGCGCGCGCCGACCAGTGATCGGCATCCTCGTGTTCATGCCCGACCTGCTGGGCCAAGACTCGGAGCTCACCGTACCATCGGAGGCCACGTGCCAAGCGCTGGCGGTGCTCGAGGGTCAGATTCAAACCGGGAAAGTGCTGCCGATCATCCAAATCGTGGTTCGAGCTGAAGTAGTCGAGCGCGATCGCGCCGCTCAACCCGAGGCGGGCCGGTGAGAGGTCGGCCGCCGTCGCCGCCCCGGTCAACGGAACGACCAGCAGCCCCAGGAGAGCCGCGACGGACGTTGCTCGACAGCTCAGTTTGAGGCCTCCGCTCTCACCGCGCCATCGCGACCGTATCGGCGCAGCGACCTTGGTCCAGGTAGTCGCCGTCGCTCGGGAGCCGTCCCGGAGGCACCGTCGCCCCACGCCCCGTCGCGTGCGCATCGGCTCAGTCCTCTTCGTCCAGGTAGCGCTCGCTGAAGAGGGCGTCGTCGAGCCCAATGTCGACTTCAAGATCGCTGACGCGGAACTCGGTGACATGCCCGGTTTGCTTGTTGGTCATTCGCAGTTGGAAGGCCTGCCACTTGGCCTTGGCCGGGTCGATCTCGCGCACGTCGTCAGCCTCGAGCTCCTTCAGGAGAGTGTCCCCCGTGTCCCAGTACTGTCCACGTATGGCGACGTAGTTGTCTCGGCGAATCCAGAGCTTGCGCTTGCCGTACCCGCTGTGCTCGCGCACGGCGTCCGTGCGGGGGATCGCTTCGATCACGTAGGTGTCGGCGCCATCGAGGACTTCGGTACGGAGGAGCGCATACTTCCAGTCCTGGACGCGATGCCCGATGATGTCCCCGTACGAGAAATCCGTGCCGACGAAGCTGTCCTTCTTGTTGTTGGCCACGAGCCGCCGCACCTTCCGGAGAGCCGGCAGGTAGATCCAAATGTCGTCGTCTCCGTCGGCGTGCTCGACGAGGAGCGTCGCCGTTCCGCGCACCTCGGCGGGGACTCGGAACCGAATCAGCCGCTTCTGGTCGATCCCGTTCGGGAGAAGCTTCGTCGTCGTGACGGTCTCCCGCTCGCGGCGCGTGCCGCGGGCGTTGGTCAGGATCATGCGGATGTTGCCGCGGGAGTCGACGACCTTGCCGACCATGAAATTCCGACGCATGATCTCTTCGACGTCCGGATCGCCCGCATTCAGGGCAGCCGGCGTCAGGAGGGCGCACGTCAGCGCCAAGAACCAGGGCCAGACCCCACTGCTGATCTTGTCGCGCATGCGCCACACCACCTCGAACCTCTACGACGGCGCCCCATACCGCAAATGGCCCGATCGGGCTAGGGCGTGTTGTGGACGGATTCCGACGAATGCGGTACAGGCACGCGTTACGCCAAGGTGGAGGCTAGATGCTCGGAGTGGTGATGGGCCGGATCGATTCCAATGAAGCTGGACGACGGATGCGATCGGCCGCTCTGATCGGCCTGGTATTGGTCGTTGCGGGGTGTGGTGACGATCAAGGGGGACCCTTCGTCATGCCCGCGGGTACCGAGTTCGACGCGGTCGGATCTGATCAGGTCATCGTGGTCGTCGAGACGCAGAACGAATGCGCGGACCTCGGCAACTGCCTGCCTAACCCTACGAGCCCTTGCGATCTGGGCGATGGCAATCGGCGTGGTCTGGCCGTGTACCGGCTGGGGAGCAGCGGGCGCTTCGTGAGCGCGACTGGCGATCAGGCTGGTGCGCTCCCCGAGGCGATCATCCCGACCGGAGACAATCCGCGTCGTGTCATCGCACATCCGAACGACCCAACGCTGCTCTATGTCGCCACCCTCAAGAGCGTGCAGGTCTTTCGGCTCGCAGCGGGTGGTGGCAGCGAGTGTCTCGACCAAACCACGGAAGACAAGGTGGTCGCGCCCGACCTCGACGACGATCTCGAGCCGGTCGACCTGCTGATCGATCCCAATTTCGGCACGAACGGTGTGCTCTACATTGCGGGTGAAGAAGGGCATCGCGTCGATGCCTACGACATTGCGCTCGATGGGACGCTCCCCGATCTGCCGAGCAGTTGCATTGTCGGCAGCACGGCCGAAGAGTTCACCGCGCTCGCCGTGGTCGACGACACGTTGTTCGCGACCGGGAGCCGGGAACGCATCGAAGTATACCAGCGCGTCAACGGGCAGTTCCCGGACGTTCAGGTAACGCCCACTGCGACCGCGGAGCCAGATCCCAACGAGCCAACGCCGATGCAGACGCCGATGCCAACGCCGACGTCTACCGACCCCACGCCCCTGGCGACACCATCGCCCGCTCCGACCTGTATCGACGCCTTGCGCATTACGTCGCCGCTCTCCTCGCTTGGCGCGGGACGTGTGACTGACATCGAGTTCTTGGCTGCGGAGAAGCCCAACGAAGAGACGGTCGGGAGTCTGGTCGTCGCCGAGGAGTTCACGGGCCGTCTGACCAGCTTTCCGATCGACCCGAATGGGGAACTCGACGGGGACGACGATGGCCAGACCGATCGCACCGGATTCTACCAACGTCTCCTGCGCATCGATCGCGTCGGCACGACGTTCCTGTACACGACCGCATTTCAGGAGGGCGAAACAGACGTGTTCCGGCTGGGCGACCCCGACGATGGGGAAGACCGACTGCCCGACCGCCCGCTTTCGCGAACACGCTCCGATCCGTTTTCGCTTCCGGTCGGGCTCGCGATCGACGGCAGCACGGGTTCCATCATGTACGTGGCCCAAGAAGGCCTTCAGCGTATCGATGGCTTTCGTATTCGCCCGGACGGCGGGACCGACAATGAGCCGGTAACCAGTACAGCACCCGCGCGCGCGATTGACGGGCGGGCGCTCGATCTGTTTCCGAACGACGTCGTCATCGTCACCCTGCCCTGACAAGGTCGTCGACCTCATGTCGACAGGATTGCTGGGAGCCGTCGTTGCAGGAGTCCTGCTCGGGGCGAGCTTCTTTGATTTTCGCCTGTTTGCGCTGGCGTGGATCGGGGCAGCGGTGCTCGTCGCGGTCCTTGCGGGGCGCACTCCGCGTCGAGCGTTCCTCCTGGGATTCGTCGCCGGCATGGCAGGCTTGACGCTTGCGTTCGCCTGGCTGATCTACGCGCTCCAGGTCTTCGGTGGATTTCCGTTCGTGATCGCGGTCATCTTCAGTTTGGTGCCGATCGCTTGGATGGCAGCCCAATTGGGCCTGTTCGGCGCACTGCTGGCGTGGCTTGGCCCCCTACCCTTCGGGCTTGCCGCACCGCTGGTGTTCACGGGAGTCGAGTTTCTGTTTCCCTCGCTTTTCCCCTGGCGGTTGGCGCACTCGCAGTATCACCTCCCCGTTCTTCTCCAGAGCGGCGATCTGACAGGCCCGTTCCTGCTGACATTTGCGATCGTCTGGATGGGCGCGTGCGTGATCGGCGCGCGCGACCTACTTCGGCGCGAGGACGCGCGGAAGGGCCGCGCGGTGCTGCTCCACATCCTCCCACCCTTGTTGCTGGTCGGAGCGCTCGTCGTCTACGGACAGGCGCGCATCGCGGTGATCGAAGCTGCGCGTCGACAAGCACCGGCGCTGCGTGTCGGCATCGTGCAAGGCAACGTGGGGGTTGCCCGTAAAGGCCGGCAAGCATCGTTTACGCGCAACATGCAGGACTACCGCGATCTCTCGGCGGCGATCGCTCCCGCCAGCGACGTGCTGATTTGGCCCGAAACGGTCTTCCAGCGACATATTCCGACGACCATGCGGACCCTGGATGTCGGCTATCATCCGTTTCCCGACGCCCCGCGCCCCCTGATCTTCGGGGGCCTGGGTGTCGCGCGCGAGCTGAGACCGAGGCGCATTTTCAACAGCGCGTTTCTCGTCGACGTCGGCGGCCAGGTCAGAGGCCGCTACGACAAGCGCGTGCTCGTACCGTTTGGAGAGTACATGCCACTCGGAGACAGATTTCCACGGTTACGCGAGTTGAGTCCGGCTACGGGCCACTTTCATTCTGGTACCGGTTCGCCGCTGCTCACGCTCGACGACAATGCGCGGTTCGGCACCCTCATCTGCTACGAGGATGTCCTCCCCGGCCCGGCACGCGCGGCGGTGCGAGCCGGCGCAACGCTTCTCCTGAACCTCACGAACGACGCCTGGTATGGGGACACCGCCCAGCCGCACCAACATCAGGCCCTCGCAATCTGGCGCGCCATCGAAACCCGGCGCGATTTCCTGCGAGTGACCAATACGGGCCTGACGAGTGTCATTGCTGCCTCGGGTGCTGTGGTGACGACGTTCCCCACGTTTGCTCCCCACGCAGAGGCCACCGAGGTTCGGTTGCTCGAATCGATCACGCCCTACGCGCGGTATGGCGACCTCTTCGGGTGGAGCGTCGTCGGATTCCTTGCCCTGGCCCTCGCCGCCCGCTGGCGGAGGGGTCGGCCCCTACCTTGCAATGCCCACGGCCCTGATTGATGATCGGTGAGGTCGCCCTGCATGTACGAAGAATTCTATCGGTTTAACGAGGCGCCGTTCCGGCTTACGCCCGACCCGAACTACCTCTACCTCAGTAGCCAGCACCGGGAGGCGTTCGGTCATCTGCTGTTCGGTATCCGTGAGGGAAGCGGGTTCGTCGCGGTCACGGGTG
Organism: Deltaproteobacteria bacterium; assembly: GCA_029262315.1. Classification (GTDB taxonomy): domain Bacteria; phylum Desulfobacterota; class Binatia; order UTPRO1; family UTPRO1; genus JAJCZP01. The sequence goes on from JAJCZP010000109.1 coordinate 6,519, forward strand.
AGATCGGCACCGGGAAGACGACGCTGCTGCGGGCCTTGTTGCGGGATCTCGAGCCGACGACGATCGTCGCCTACCTGTTCAACCCCGCGCTCTCCGACCTCGAGTTGTTGCAGACGGTGAATAGTGAGCTCTCGCTCCCGTCCAGCTCGACCAGCAAGAAAGAGCTCGTGGAACATCTGAACCGCTTCCTCGTGGCGCAGAAGCTCGCGGGTCGCAGGGTTGTGGTGATCGTCGATGAGGCCCAGGCCCTGGCGCCAGCAACTCTCGAACAGTTACGTCTGCTGTCGAATCTGGAGACCGAGACCCAGAAGCTTCTGCAGATCATCCTCGTTGGCCAGCCGGAGCTGCGTACGTTGTTGCGCCGTCCGGAGCTGGTGCAACTCAATCAGCGGATCACGATCCGTTGGCACCTGAAGCCGCTCGATCCGGCGGAAACCCTGGCGTACATCCGGCACCGCTTGCGGGTTGCTGGCGGCGCCGCGGCCGTCGGGGTGTTCACACCACGCGCGTGCCGCCGCATTCACCGCTACGCGCGAGGCGTGCCTCGGCTGATCAACATCGCGGCGCACCATTCGCTCCTCATTGGGTACACCGCGGATCAACAAACGATCGACACGCCGACGGTGCGCCGGGCGTTGCGCGAGCTTCGACAGCACGATGGCGGCCCGAGCGGCCGCCGGCAGATGCTGTGGCCCGCCGCCGCCATTGGCATGACCGCGATCGCGGTGGCCTTGGCGTTCGTTGTCCTAGACCTCTGGCCCAAGTCCCGCCCGTCAACTCGGGCGGCAGCTCCTCCTATTGCGACTCCGGCCGTCGCGAGCGCTGCCACGACCGTACCGACCGTCCCGTTGAGGGCGAGCCTCGCCGCCGCCGAGGTCCTGCCCGAGGCGGACGTTGACCTGCCCGATACGGCGGAGGAACTCACCGGGGTCAGCGCCTGGGAGCAGCTGGCGGAGCTCGACCACCAGGGGGCGGCGGCCGTGGCAACCGACGGTCTGCTCGAGGCCTGGGGCGCCGCCACGCTCAGCCAACAGGAACTCGATCGGGGCCGGCTGGATCTCGCACGAATCGCCGAGGATCGCGGACTGCACTATCTCACCACGAGCGGGACGCTGGCGCGCTTCGCGACTCTCAATCTCCCGGCCATCCTGGAGCTTGCGGTTCCGCCATCAGGAAAACGCCGCTCGGCACTCCTGGTCGAGGTCGCGGCAAGCGGCATTACGTTGCGAGTGGCCGACTCCCAGGCTACGGTATCCGCGGATGAGTTGGCGGCGGTGTGGTACGGGAAGGCTCATCTTTTCTGGCGTGATTTCGAGGCGCTGCCTTCAATGTTAGCGCCCGGCAGCAGCGGCACCGAGGTCCGACGCTTGCAGAACCTGCTGCACCGCGTTGGCGAACTCAGCGGGCCGCCTACGCTGGCCTACGACCGGGCCACGGAAGAGGCCATCGCGCGATTCCAACGCTCGCACCGTCTGGAACCCGATGGTATTGTAGGCCCCTTGACCAAGATCGTTCTGTACGATGCCTTGGCCACCTACGACCACCCGAGGCTGAGCGGGGACTCATGAGCACGATCCTCGACGCATTGAAGAAGGTCGAGCGGGAGCGGGAGTCCCCTGGCGACCGCCTGCGCCACGATCCCGAGCCCACACCGCCGCGTTCGAGGCGTGTGTCGACGATTACCATCGTCGTCTGTGCCATCCTTGGATTTGGCGCTGGCGCCGGTATCGCCCTCTGGCGAAACGCTGCCCCGGCCCCTGGGGAGAACCAGGGCCCGCTGGCGGTGCCTGCGGCCCCGCACATCGACGTCCCCGCCTCTTCGGAGGATGTGCCGGATGCGGAGGCGCCACGACGGGTCGCGCGGGCCGAGTCCGAGGTCGACGAGGGCTCGGCGTTGGAGCCTTCGCCGTTCGCACGGCCATCGGCGCCGAAGGGCGAGCTAGCCGAGGCCGCGGTACCCGCACACTGGGGTGAACCAGCCGAAATGGTGGTGCGGAGGGGCACGCTCGGCGAGGTGACCGCGCCTCCGGCCGCCACCGGAGGGGACAACGTCGAGCCCCAGAATCAGATCGTCGCAGGGGTGGAAACCCGACCAGAGATCCGGCCGCCGACCATTGGAAGTGCCCTCGGCGTGTCAGACGACGTTCCGGCCGTCGACGGCATTGCCCCGACTGACGAAGCGCTCGACGACAGCCTCGAGGTCGAAGACGCGGCGCTCGACGAGGACTCCCCGCCCGCGGAGTCCGACACGACCGTCATCGATACTGGTCGATCGCCGCCCGGCGCGCCGCGCGTTACGCTGAGTTTTCTCCAGTACTCGGCCGATCCGGCGCGGCGCTTCGCGTTTCTCAGCGTTGACGGAGGTCCGAGTCAGCGAGTACGCGAAGGCGACGCCGCGGGTGCGGCGAGCGTCGATCTCATCACACCCGACGGCGTACGCCTGCGTCACGCCGATACGTTGTTCGTCATCCGGCCGCGCCACTAGGGCGCGCCCGCTTACTCGTCCTCGACTTCGATGTCGACGTAGTCCGAGTCGGAGTCGCCGCTCGTGTCGGCGACATCGACGGACGCGCGATAGGTGCCGGCTTTTTCGTAGGTGTGCTCGGGGTTTTCTTCGCTGCTGGGCGGCGAGCCGTCACCAAAGTCCCACTTGACGGTCCGCTCGCCGACGCCACCCGAGATGTCGGCCAGCAGTTTCACCGTGAGCGGCGGCGCGCCTTCATCGGGCTCGGCCTCGGCCCAGACCATGAGGATCTCATCAGGGTCGGGGATCTCCAGCTCCGCTGCCGCGGCCGGCGCTTCCGCCGCCGGTGCGGGGGCCTCAGTCGCGACCGGCGCTTCTCCGCCGCCTTGCGAGCAACCGGCAACCATTCCCAACAACGTGACTACTCCCAAGCTCGTCCTGAGCGAGAATCGCATACGAACATCCTCCGAGATTCATTGGACTTCGTCGAACGACGACGGGCGCGGATTGTCGCGAAAGGCCCCGAGGGAGTCAAGCCGCCCCCCCGGGTTCACCTGTAGGGGGGGGACCGCCGCCAGGCTGGCCAGCACGGTTCGGACGGCGGCCTGCATGAAGATCATCCCGCCGTGTGATGCCAGGAGCACGTCGCGCGGCGGCACGTCGCTGAGGATGATGTTGCGGGCTCCGTCGATGACACAGGAGGTTGGGGGTGCGACCATGTCTCCTGGCGACGAAATGGTGGTCACGCGATCGACGTAGGGTGCGGCTCGCTCTCGGAGCCCCAGCGTCTCGCTGCCCTCCACCTGGAGGACACGCTCGGCGACGCGCTGGAGCGGCTTCCATGGCGTGCCACCGACGATGGGACTGCCAACCGCTATGACCTGCGCTATGGATTCAGGGAGGTCGGCGAGGAGCGCCATGGCGTGCAGGCCACCGAGGGAGTGGCCGATGATGCGAACCGGGACGCCGGCCTCGGCCGCAATCTCCAGAACGCGGGCCCGGAGATCCACGAGATGGGGGCGGAAGGGCCGGGCGTTGACCACATCGTCGAAGTGCACCGCGTAGCCGCGCTGGCGCACGGTGCGACCGAGTGGCGCATAGTAAAAGGGGCGACTGAACAGGCCGCCGAGTACGAGTACCGGATCGTCCCCGCCGGCTGAGCCGACGGAGTCGGCACTCGCGGACTCCGCGCGCATGGCTGAGAGACAGATCCACGGTGCGCGCACCAGCTCGTGATAGAGCACCTGGAATGACGGGATCTGCGTGCGAGCTGCCATCGAGTGTACGATGGAGCAAGCGCCATGCCCCTCGGGGCAGTGCCCTCTTCTCCAGGCTCAGTCACCGAAAAGTCGGCGGCGGCGCTCGCGATGTGTCATCGGTGACCCACTTTGCGTGCCAGTGGTGTGCGCTGGTGGCCCATCCGACGGCATCGCATTTCTCCGTCGCGACGTGGACTGTCACCGGGGTGCCGGCTGTGCGAGGCTCTGAGGTCCGCGAATCCCCGGGGCCAGCCATGTCGGTTGCACGATGATGGCCGCCGCCCTCAAGCGGAGGTTGCGAGGGCCGCGAACAGGCGCCTGCTGACGCGCCCAAGGACATCGGAGGCTTTCGCGGCATGTGCATGCAGCAGACGCAGCTTCGGCCACAGGGCCGGCGCCGCCACGAGACGTGCCCGTGCGCTCCAGCTGGTTCCGATCTCCGGGGGCAACGCCGGGAGCGAGAGTTCCATGGGGTCGAGGATGGCTCGAATGGGGAGAAACGGAATGTCGTGCCGCGCGGCGTACCGAGCCAGGGCCGCTCCTTCCATTTCCACGGCCGCGGCATCATAGCGCTCCCCCGCCGCCGCCTTCTCCGCGCACGTGGTGAGCACGGTAGGTGAGGACAGGAGGGACCCGGTGACCCTGGGTCCGTCAGCCGCCTCCCGAAGCATGGCGACGAGCGGAGCCGGCACTTGGTACGTCGAGCGGCCAGACCCGTCCTCCCACACGACGTCGGTGCAGACGACCAGGGTTCCGACGTCGGCATGTGGACGGAGCGCGCCTGCGAAGCCTATCGAGACGATCAGATCTGGCGGCAACGCGAAGCGGGTCGTCGCGGCTTCCGCGCGCGCGACGCCCACGCCTGATTGAACGACGACGACGTCGGCTGCGCCTGCCCTTCCACGCCACATGGGCCCTACACGATCACGAACGCGCCGCACCGCGGAGATTCCGGTCAGCGCCGCGCTTGTCTCCTGACGAAGCGCCGTGACGACCCCGATCAGCATTTCGACGCCGCCGTGACAGCGTGGAATGCCGACAATGGGTGCGCCGGTACATCAGCGGCGGTCGCCGCGCGTCGTCGACCGGTCCACGACGTGAGTCCGACGGGGACGAGCGAGCGTCGGATCATGATCGCGAGGATCACGGGCGAGTCGTAACCCGGCTGTTCAGGCACGACAAGCCTGGGATGCCGGGCTCGTGTGCCCGGCATCCCGGCGTCCACCCCACCCCCTCCGCCGCCGCGTCAGTCTGCTGAGCCGCTGACGGTGATGCTCGAGCGCAGCGAATCGTACGTACGGTCGCCTATGCCCGGAACCTGCTTCAAGTCATCGATCGTTCGAAACGGCTCGGCCGTTCTGTGATCGACGATGGCCTGTGCTTTCGTGGCACCGATGCCCGGTAGCGCAGCGAGTTCGGCGGCCGACGCCCGGTTGAGATCGACCTGCACCGCGTCCGTTTCGACTCCCCAGCTGGGGATCGGCGCCACACACGCGGCCAAGAGGAGTGCGACGAGCGCCCCTCGGCGTCGAGGTCCATGGAAAAGCATGGTGATGTCCTTTCTGCGAGAACGATAGGCCTGGGATGGAGCGTCATCTCTCTGCGGGCCCCTCCGTTACGGGGCCATGGCTGACGTGGGAAGCACGGGTCAGGGCGGCGCTCAATCCGAGGCGCGCGGTCCAGTATCGAAACTTCCGCAGCGCCAAATTGCGACGCGCCTCGGTTGTCGGAGCGCCGTCGGCGACATCGTTGGGCGAGCGGTGGAAGCCAAGGAGGATGCCCGCGGCCGTTTTGTTCCCGCCAGAGGTTTCGAAGGCATGCACCAGGGCCCGGCGCTGGGCACGAATGGTGACGGCCTGAAAGTCCCCGACATGTGGCAGCGGGGCGAGCGGCGGCGAGCATGAGGGCGCCGGTGTCGGCGGGGTCGAGCCGAAGCGTCGGAGGGCCATCTCGACGGCGTCATTGGTGAGCACACCGCTGCCGAGGCGCTGGGCGATCCGCAGCACACTCAGCAGCTGTCGCACGTTGCCGGGCCAGGCACAGTTGGTCAGGGCGTCGTGCGCTGCCGGGTCGACGCGGGTACCCGCTCGGGTGGCGAAGTGTCGGACGAGGACAGCGACGTCCTCGGGGCGCTCGCGCAGTGGGGGGATGACGAGCAGTCCGTCGTGCGTCAAGCGGTAAAAAAGATCGTGACGAAAGCCGTCGCGGGCGGCGAGAGCCGCAAGATCTTGATGGGCGGCCGCAATGACCACGACATCGACCGTAATCGGCGCACTGCCCCCAACGCGCCGGAAGGCCTTTCCCTCGATCGCGCGGAGCACTTTCGCCTGATGGTCGCGGCGCATCGCGCCGATCTCGTCGAAAAACACCGTGCCACCATCGGCCCGCTCCAGGACTCCCGCTTTGTCGACCGCCCCAGGGAACGCGCCACGCGCCGTGCCGAAGAGCTCGCTTTCCAGGTGGTCTTCAGGAACGGCGGGGCAATCGAACACCTCGGACGCCGCGCCGGCTCGTCCCGAAGCGAGCCGTAGCGCTTCGGCGACGAGTTCCTTGCCGACACCGCTCTCGCCCTGGATCAGCAACGATCGGAACCCTGCTCGCCCGATCGCCAGGATTTCGTCCCGGAGATGAGCGATGGCCGGTGAGACACCGAGGATCTTGCTCGTGACCCCGTGCGCCCGCATTCCCTTCCGCACCGCCAGCGCTACCGTCATGCCCGCAGTGTCCTAGCGGGCCCCACGGCAGTCAATCGACGAGTGCATTCCCGACGATCGGATGATGGGGGGATCATAGATGGAACGGAACGCGGCGGCAGCAGGCTTGCCACCCGCGCCCAGCCGTGCAAGCAGAGAGCGTTATGGAGCTACAGGCGGTGAGCGCGGGGAGTTATCCGCGGATCGGGGATGCGACGGGGGAGCAGCGGCTCCGCTATGCCTATGCGTCGTTCCGATCCGGGGAACTCACGGTAGCAGCCCTACGGCAGGTCGAAGACGAAGTCGCGGCGAGTATCCTCTCCGAACAGATCGCCGCCGGCCTCGATTTGGTGACCGATGGGCTCGTGCGGTGGTACGACCCGATTTCGCACATGGCCCAAGCTCTGATGGGCATCGCGCCCGGTCCGTTGCGCCCATACTTCGACACCGGTTCCGAGTACCGTCAGGCCCTGGTACGGGGTCCGTTGCTGCGGACGCGCGCGCTCGTTGCCGATGAGTACATCTTCGCGGCCGCACAGAGTACGCGGCCGGTGCGGGTCGTGTTGACCGGGCCCCTCACCCTCGCCCGCGCCTCGGTGATCGAAACGCCAGCGTACCCGAGTCTTGCCATTCTGGCGCGCTCCTACGCCGAGATCCTCGCCACGGAGGTCGGCGCGTTGGTCGCCGCCGGCGCCCAGCATATCCAAATCGACGAACCCGCGCTCGCGAGTGAGCCCGATCTCCTCGAGCTCGGAGCCGAGACGCTGACGCCGATCGCCGAAGCCAAGGGCGCGGCGGAGCTTGCCCTGGCCCTCTTCCACGGTGACCCGGGCCGCGCGCTGCCAACGCTCGCGGCCCTTCCCATCGATGTACTGGCCATCGACATCCTGCACGCACCGCGGGCGGTCGAGGCGTTGATCGGCGCACCGCCACCACAACGGTTGGCGCTTGGCGTCGTTGATGCAACCAACGTGAACAGCGATGATGTCGAGAGCCGTGCGCGTACCCTCGAGCCCGTGCTGGCAGGGCTTGGTGCGGGACCGCACTATCTGACGTCCACCGGAGGCCTCGAGCATCTGCCGCGTGCGTCCGCGCACGAGAAGATCATCTCGCTCGCACGCATTCGGAATGCGATCGTGGGCAGCGCGGGAGCGACAGCATGAACCGTCCAGGCCTTGCAGAACTTGGCGTCCATCTACCGCCGCTAGCCGTAACGAGCGCGGGCCCGCTTCCCGCGACGCCTGCGCTACGCGAAGCGCGGCGGGCGCACGCACGCGCCGTGCTGTCAGACGCTGAACTTGCCGAGGAAGCCCAGCGTGCGAGCGAGCATTGGGTCGGGGTGCAGGAGCGCCTCGGTCTGGACGTCCTCGTCGATGGTGCTCAGGATGTCCGCGACCTGGTTTGCCGGTTCACCGACGGGCTCGCGGGCTTCACGCCGGGTGGACTGGTGCGAATCTACGGTGACCGCTACCGCCGCAAGCCCATCATCGCCGGACCCGTATCGTGGCGGGCGCCGATCAGTGTCGAGGGGTGGCAGACTCTTCAATCGTTGACGACCCGACCGCTGAAAGCCCGCGTGACGGGGCCGTACACGTTGGCGCGATGGTCATTCGACGCGCACTACGGCTCCCGGGCCGCTGCCTGTCTGGCGATTGCCACGGCCTTGCGGCACGAGGTCAACGCACTCGTTGCCGCAGGGGCGAAGGTCCTACAACTCGACGAACCCGCGCTGACCGAGCCCGGTGCCGAATGGGAGCTTGCCGCCGAAGCCCTGCGTCTCGTCACGACGGGAGTCGGGGCGTATGTCATCGCACACACCGGGCACGGAGGTGACCCCGAATCGCGCGATCCGCGTTCGGAGCTTCCAGTGGACAATCTCGACGTCTGGAATCTCGACGGGTCCGCTCACCTGCCCGAGGGCGTCGACGCGACGATCGACGTCTTCGCGCTCGGGGCACCGGACACGCCGACATCCGAGGCGATCGATGCACGATTGCGGGAAGCCGTTGACGCGTACGGTACCGAACGCCTCTGGGTCGGTTCGTCATGGCATCTCGGAGCCGTGACACCGGATCGAGCCGAGGCCCACCTCGAGGCGTTGGTCCGGGCCGCGGCGACCCTGCGGGGCGGATCCACGGCGGCCGGAGACGTGTCACCGGAGGCCATGCCTGTAGCTGAAGGAGCACCTGCAGCAATCGCGACGGCTGTGATCGTGGCTGCTTCCACGGAGGTCGCCGCGGAGACGGAGGTGGACGCGCAGCCCGAGCCCGGGTTCGAAGAGGCGCCACAGGAGACGGAGGCGTCAGTGGCGGCGTCGGCGGTCATAGGAACTCCCGCAGAGGACGACGCGCCTGACGAGCAATGAACCCTTCATCCACTAGACATCCGATGTCGTGAGGCCCCGTGGCGTACGATTGCGGAGGCGCTCGCTTCCGGACGGCTGACGGAGGCGGACGTTCCGAAGAGCAACTCCAACTCCAAGGACACGCGCTCGGGCGGCTCGCCGAGACAGTCACGTTTGTGCGACGACAGCTCGGCGAGCAACGAGGGTGGAAACTGACACGAGCGTCGACTGCGCCCCCAGGAGAACGAGGCCCGCACCAGGATCAGCAGCAGGGCCAGAGCGAGTATCAGGAGCGCCGCTTCTTGGAGTGTCCCCTCTGCCGCTCCCATGCTCATGAGCCTCTCCTCCGCAGCCGCACGAGGGGTCGCTGCATGCTCAAAATCTCCTCCCACGCCCAGGGCGCGAGCGGGAGCGCCTCCGCCAACTCAGCGCGAATGCGCTGGCCATCCTGCCCGAGGCAGTGTCGACGATGGTCCACCAACTGAAAGATCGGACGCAGCGGAATCGTCCTTGTCTGGCCGCGGTATCTCCCCATGGCGTAGCTCGCCAGGCACAGGGGCGGCGCGGCGAGTACGGAGACCGTGAGCAGCCAGACGAGCATGGAGGTAGGACGATCCGCCCAGCGGTACCTTTCAAGGCCTATGAGCGACCAGTCACCGCCCCCGAGTGAGGATGCCCTGCTCGCCGCTTGGCGACGTGGGGCTCCCGATGCCGCAGAGGCGCTCGTCACCGGGTACCGCCCGCTCGTACACGCCGCGATCGCACGCTATCTCCACTTGCGGTGCCGGGGCCAGGCCGACCTGGCCGACGATCTGACCCACGAGGTGTTCTTGGCGTTGTTCCGGGACGACGGCGCGCGGCTCCGGCAGTTCGAGGGACGTAACGGCTGCTCGTTCGGGGGCTGGCTGCGAGTGGTTGCGGTACGGCTGACGATCGACATGCTGCGCCGAGAGCGGCGGTTGACCTCCCTCGATGCCGAGACCCCGAGCATGAACGAGTTGCGACGGGAACTGGCCAGCGCCGATGCGGGACCGGAGGAGATGGTCGTTGGCGTCGAACTCGGCGAGCGCTTGCAGGCGGCCGTGGCCACCCTTGCGGCCAAAGATCGCCTGTTGATCGAGCTCCACATCCTACGGGGACGCCCGCTGGAGGACGTTGCGACGATACTCGGGGTGACGATGAATGCGGTATACGTGAGAAAGAGCCGAGTCCTCGACCGGCTACGCACAATGGTGAGGCTTGGCCAATGACGCCCTGTCCAGATCACGAGGTCCTCACCGGGTTTATCGAGCGGCAACTGCCCGAGCCGCAGCGCGCGGAGATCGAACGCCATGTCGCGGGATGCGGCTCGTGTTTGGATGTCGTTGCCGCCGCTGCGATTCCGGCGGAGCAGACGCCGGCCCTCACTCCGCCTGCGCGGCCGGTCCGGTTGGCGGCTCCCGCACCCACGTCACGCCGACCGGCATCGTACGCGCTCGCCGCTGGCCTCGCTCTGCTCGTCACGGCCGGTATTGGCTATCTCGGGATGGGCGTGGTCACGGAGCAGGCTCGCCTGGCCGCTGTGCGGATGGCGACGGAGCAGCTCGGCTTGAGTGTGGACGTCGAGAGCCTCGGGATGGCGGTCGCCGGAGACTTGCGAGCGATCAGGGTGACCGCGCGGCAGCTCGACCTCGGGGCATTCGGTCGCGCGGTGGCTGCGGAGTTCGAGATCGCTCCTGGCGATCTCGCATTCGGCGCCCCTACCCTACGCGCGATTCGCCTCTTCGCTCCCGAATTCCGGTGGACCCTGGAAGAAGACGATCCCGAGCGTCTTCGACTCGCCGACGCGCTCGGTGCGTTCGCGCTGGCGCCTGCGATCGAGATCCACGACGCGGTACTGCACGTCAATCAACCGAACGGTCCGCCGATCGTCGTCGAACACCTCTCGGCAACGGCGCACACGGTCGACGGGCGCGTCCGGGTGCGCGCAACGGGCACGCTCGGCGACGGCACCCTGAGCATACGCGGCAGCATCGACACCGACGACGAGCCACGCGTCGACGTGACGATAGGCGGGTGGGATCTCCCGAGCGCAGTCCTGCCGTACGTGCGGGATTGGATGGATGGTCGTTTGACGATGGCTCTACGCGTGACAGGGGCCACGAGCAATCCGCGCTGGGCGGGACGACTGCGGATCGCCGATGCGCGTTTGCTCGGTCTCGATCCTCTGCGCGATCTGGCCGCATCCTTCTGGCTCAAACAGGCGGCGCTATCGACGAGTCGCAATCAGGCCGCGGGAGTGCGCGCGACCGTTCGGATCGACCAGGATGGATGGCGCGTTCCTCGCGGCCGGATCGTTCAAGGCGAACTGGAGACGCGCATGGTCGTCAAGGGCACGCCCGATGCAGGAGTCACTGGAGAGGGCGTCGCGCTCCTGTCCGAGGCCCCCGCCGCGGCGCTGATCGCACGGAGCCCACTGTTCAGGCTATACGGTACACGCACCGGCCGCCTACGCATTCCGTTTGCGCTCCAGGGCGTGCCGGGAAAGGTGACCATCGTTCGCAAGTAGCGCTCCCTCTGGACGCGCTGACCCGACAGGTCAGTCTTCCATCTCGACACGTAGCCGAACGCCGAGTGCGCGCTCGAAGACGTCGGCCTTGCGGCGTACCGCCCAGCGCTCCAATTCGGCGTCGCGGCCGCCGGTGAACGCCCGGATCGTCAGCACATCGCCCCGCCGCGTCGTCTTGATGTCGCGCACGACGCCGAAATGGCTGCGGTCAAGGCCGTCCGCGATCCGGAGAATCCCCGCGAGCGGCGCGACGACCGGACGCAGCCGCTCGGGAAGTGCCAGCATCTCCTCATCACGATCTTTCGGACCGCTCTTACGATGATAGCGGGCGATCGCCGCGATCAGTGCAATCTCGTCCGGCTCGACGCCCATCAGTTCGCCGTTACGGATCAGATAGTAGCTGTGCTTCTGATGGCCAGTATGTGCGACGTGGTTTCCGACGTCGTGCAGCAGTGCAGCCTCTTCGAGCCAGTTGCGCTCGCGCGGACCGAGCTCGTGCAATCGACGCGTCTGATCGAACAACTTCCCGGCGAGCCATGCGGTATGCTGCGCGTGCTCGGCCTCGAAATCGAGTCGACGGGCCAAGTGCAGGATGGCGCGGCGGCGAACATCGGTGGTGGAGTCGCTATCGGCGATGTCCTGCCCGTGGCGACCGACGAAATCGAGAATCATGCCCTCACGGAGGGCCCAGTCGCAGGCAGTGAACGTGTGGACGCCGACCGCTTCGATCAACCAACCCAGCAGGATCGCCCCCGGGACGATGATGTCGACACGCCGGCGCTCTAGCCCGAGGATGCGTTGCCGCTTCTTCCGGTCGCGCCGGACGATGAGATCGCGCGCGCGCAGGACCTCTGCCGCTTTCATCTTGAGGGCGTTCAAGCGAGGGGGCGGCTGGCCGTCGTCGAGATGCGTTGCGATAGCGGCCACGTTGAGCGCCGTGCCGGAGGTGCCAATCATCGTCCCGACCTCGTGTGATCGGATTTGCTCTGCCAGCGCATCGAGTGCGTCGCTGATCGTGGACTCGAGCTCTTCGACCTCGTCGGCAGTCGGCGGATCCGAAGTCGTCCAGCCCTCGGCCAATCGGATGACGCCGACCTTCCTGCTGTCGAGCAGCACGGCACGCTTTCCCTGGCTCACGACGAACTCGACACTGCCGCCGCCGATATCGACGATGACGACGGGCTCCTCGCCAAGCTCGAGGGCGTTGATCACCGCCAGGTGGATGAGGCGTGCCTCCTCGGCCCCCGTGATGACCTCGACGTGGATACCGAGTTCCCGGCTGACCTCGGCAAGGAAATCCCCACCATTTTCCGCTTCCCGGACCGCACTGGTTGCCACTGCAAGAATGCGCTCTACCTCGTGCGTCTCGGCCAGGCGCTGAAAGGTTCGAAGTGCCTGTAGGCCGTCGGCCTGAGCCTGGCTGGACAGGGAGTGTGTCTTGAGTGTTCCCGCGCCCAAGCGAACCGATTCCTTGGCGCGGTCGACCGGGACGAAATGCCCGGCCGCACCTATACTGGCCACGACCATGTGGATGGAGTTACTGCCGATGTCGATAGCGGCGATCTTCACGTCGTCACGCTAGTTTACGCGAGCGACCGACGATGGACAACGAAGCGAGTGACACGGGGCGAGCGTAGGCAGTAGGATGCCGCCTTCGTGCCTTCGTTGACGCCGCCGAGCTGGATTGAGATCCAACGTGGAACGACGCCCGTGGTGTTGCTCGCACCGCACGGTGGCAGACGACGCGCGGCGCGCCAGCCGGGGCAACACAAGGTCAACGATCTGCACACGGCCGCGCTGACCGATACATTGGCGGCGCGGACGGGAGCGACCGCGATTGTCAATCGGGTACGCGATCGGAACGAGCTCGATCTGAACCGCATTACGCAGGTACGTGAGCACGCGCTTTGGCTGCCGGCCCTGCTCGCCGACGCGCTCGAGCAGGAGGTTGCCCGGGCGGGGCATGTGACAGTGCTCGTCGTCCATGGATGGAACATCGGGCAGGCAGCGTGCGACATCGGCATCGGACTGGTAGAGCGTGCGGGCGTTCTCGAGGGAGCTCGAACCGGATCGCCAACCGTGAGTGCTCGCTTTGTCGAGGAGTTGCTGCCCGGATTCCGCGCGGCGGCGGTCCGCGCTGGTATCGCGGTGACCGTCGGCGCGAGGTATCCCGCCGCCCATCCGAACAATCTCATGCAGCTGTTTACCGCCGCGTACGCGCAGGATCCTGACCCGGGCATTCGGCGCTTGGGCGCGTTGGCGGCAGCCGGAACGCTCGATGCCGTGCAACTCGAGCTCGGCATCCCACTCCGCTGGCCGGGAGTGATGCGCGAACGGATGATCGAGCTTTTGGTGTCGGCGCTGGGCGGCGCCGCGTCCACAGACCCGCTCACGCGGACGTCGCCAGCTTTACCAAGCCGCCTCGGGTGTCGGGGACGCGTGACCGAACGGCGTGCACTTCAGTTCGCTCACGACGACTTGTTCGGTCTTACCGCCGTCGAGGTCGGCGAGACCGGAAGTGTCGGTGGACGGTTGCTTCTCAGCACCGAGGCCGGAGCGGTAACGCTGTTCACAGGTGAGCTCGGTGACCGCACTGGCCCCCGGTGGCACGTCCCGCCGCTTCGCTACGATGACGATGGTGATCGCTGGTCGTTGCGCTACCGGGGCGCGGTCCTATCGTTCGGTAGTCTCGAGCCGTTCCTCGATCTGGAGAACGGGCTTGCCGACGGGCGGCTGGTGGATGCGGATGTCGAACTCGAGTTTCGCGCTCGTGCCATTGCGAACGCAGATGCGCAGGACGCACGCAACCCACTGACATTCGGAGATCTGACCGGACACGTCACCCTGGCGGATCGGTCGATCGGCATCGAGACGGTCGGCCTGCGGACTGATGGCGGCGGAGCGCCCACGCGAGGTCTTCCGTCGCTGCGGCTGGTTTTTCCGCAGGCGTCGTTCGGCGCGCTCGCGCTCGCCTCTCTTTCAGGGGTCGTCGACGCGGGCGAGTTGCGGTTCGCCCTCGCTGGTCACGCCGAACGCGAGGGCCGACGCGAGGCGATCACCGGGACCGCCGTTGTCCAACTCGGGACGGAGGCGGCTACCCTCGTCGCGCGAGTGGGCGCACGTGAACTCATTGGTCGGGTGGAACGCCTCATTCCGATCCGCCGGCCGGGGCGACCTGGCATGATCTTGCACACGACCTACGGCCTCTGCCAGCTCGCCGAGACACCGGTCGCGACGGGTTGGATCGAACTCGTGACGGAGCACGCGATTCCCGTCACCCCTCAGGAAGCGTGAACGGGATCCAGGAGGATATGGCGTGGCGTGGGCCGTGCTCCCCCTGCGATCCCTCCCAGAGTTGCAACGATAGCGCCAAACGGGCGCCAGGACGCAAGAGCTGCCGCGTCTCTGGGGCGACCCGTGAGCGGGCCAGCACGAGCTGCCAGCGGCCGTTGTCGAAGGAGGCGGAGGCGCAGCAGCCGTCGACTTCGGACGGCTGCTGCGCCTCGGACGACCAGCGCAAGCGCGCCTGCAGCGGTCCGTCTTCGTGGCCCTCGAGGGGCGGCAATGGGCCCTCTTCGGGGACGCGAATCAGCCTCAGGGACGCCTGGTCGGGCAGTCGCCATCGTCCGGGGCGTCGGGGATCATCGACCGACTGCGCCACCAGCGCCACGTCCTCGGACGCCCTGTCCTCGAAGGGATCGTCCCAGGCGAGATGAAACGCAAGCTCGTCCGCGAACCAGCCTACGCGTACCTCCGCGACGTCGATCGCCGGGCGATGCCACCGCGGTGCGACGAAGCTCTGAGGGCCGAGCGGGATGCTCGTCGGGTCGAGTGTGGTCCAATACCGATCGTTGGGGTCACGTGGCAGCCGGCGCGTGGATCTCCGGACAGGAAGCACGATGGGCACCACCGGACGGGCCTCGCCGAGACTTCTCACGTAGTGCGCCAAGGCCCAGAGGTCGTCCGTCTCGAGCACCTCGCCATAGCTGGGCATGGGTGTCCCGTTCAATCCGTTTCCGATCGTCCGTGCGAGACTCGCCACGTCCACGCCGCCCTTCAACCTCCAGGGTCGTCGCAGATTGGCCGGGAGGGACGCCCGACCGCCGTCGTCCCGGAGTTCGCGTCCGGACGGACCGTCGCCGCGGCCGTCGACTCCGTGACATTGCCAGCAGCGGGCTTCGTCGTAGAGAACCCGACCGCGGGCGATCTCCTCCTCGCCACCCGCCGGCGGCACGGCGCCTGTCGCCTGCTCAGGGTCTGGATCGAGTGTGGTCAGGGCTCCGACGAAGGCGGCGAGCTGCTCGATCCGGTCATGTCCGAGCGCGCCGAATCTCCCCATTGCGGTCACGCCGAGGCCCCGTTCCAGGCTCGCCGACAGATCGGCGATGTGCGGTCCCTCGCCCGAGGGTGACGATCGAAACCGGTACCAAGATCGCGTGAGATCACGAGGGCGCGGAATCAGTTCCGCTGCGAGTGGACCATCGCCCTCACCGCTCGGTCCGTGACAGCTGGCGCAGCGGGCGCGAAAGAGGCGCGCACCGTCTGAGTCTTCGGCCTGCAGCTCGCGACCCAGGTGCGCGAGCAGCGCGACGATGGCTCGTGCCTGTCGATCACTCAGCACGTCGCCGAAGGCGGGCATTGCGTTCTCCGCGCCGTCTTCCGGCGGCGAGCCGCGGAGGATGTGCTCGACGAGTGTCTGCCCGTCCGCGGCGGCCGCAGCCAACGGCCGCAGGTCTGGTGCAGGCGTCCGGAAGGTGGCCGCATAGGGCCCATCCCCGGCGCCGAGATTGCCGTGACAAGACCGACAATGGCGCTGGAATAGCAGCCAGGCCTCGGCCTGGCGTGAGGCGGGACGCACCCGCTCGAAGGCGGTGGCCACCCAGGACGGCGCGCACGCGGTCGTAGTTGTGGTCGTGGCGAGGGCGAGCGCGAGGACGGCGGTGCGGAAGCCGTCAGGAAACCGTGTGCCGAGAACGACACGGGGCACCACACCCTTTCGGTGCGATGCCCCGTGTACGAGCTGCATGCGTTGTCGCCGTGCTTACTTCTTCGCCATCTTCACGGTCAAGGTGGCCGTGCCGCCAGCGGTCACGCTCACCTTGTCCATGTGCTTGCCGAGAGTCTCGTGCCAGAACTCGATGTCGTAGTCGCCAGCGGGGACATCCCCCATCGAAAAGGCGCCCTTCGCATCAGTCAGCGCGTAGTACGGATGATCCTGCGAAATCCACCACGCGCTCATCCAGCCGTGCGCATCGCAAACGACCTTGATGCCCATCTCCGGCTTCTCGATCGTCTTCTGCAGCTTCTTCTTGAACTTCGGCTGGGCTTGATTGAACGACGTGTTCGCCTCGGATGTGGTGTGGACGTTGTGCAAGATGCCATCGCTATTGAGGATGTCGATCGTCGTACCCGCGGGGAACAGCAGAACGTGCGGTGTGTACTCGCAACCCTTTTGATCGAAGACCGGGTTCGACGCCGGCACTTCCAGCGGTTTCCCCTTGGAGATGTTGGTCAACCGTACGACGACGTTCGCGATGCCGCCATCGGCGCCGACGGCTAGCGCGGGCGAGACCTTCTCCTCGCCGCATACGGGCTTGTCTTTGGTGACAGCGATCTTTTCTGGTGCCGGGGCCGCGCCGTCGAACACAACCGTACCGCTAATGGTCCCACCATCGGCGACTGGGCCGCCATCGTAAGCGTGCGCGCCGGTTCCGAGTGCCAAGAACGCGGCCAAAGCCGTCAGGGTAACCGTGAGAGTCGAGGTTCGCATCGTCGTCATTCTCCTTTAGTAGCCATCGGGGCAATGTGCTGTGGCCCCTGAAATACATCTAACACGCATGAATGCGCGTGGTTGCGTTATGAGTTGGGATCCGGCGGTGGCTCGGCGAGGACCGTGGCTGCCTGCGCTCTCGGAGTCCCGAGGATCATCAGATAGTCACGAATGGCGTCGATCTGCCGGTCGTCGCTCCCGCCGAGCAAGTCATCGGGCCCGCCAGGATAGAAGCTTGGCATTTTGGTGCCCGGCTGCACCTGCTGTGGATCGTGCAGCCATTCGACGATCCAGTCCGGGTTCAAGCGGTCCTTCGCCATGGCGAAATCGGGTGCCCAGCCCTCTGGAGGTCCTTCGGGCTTATTGGCACCTTGCACGTGGCACGAGAAGCAGTCGAAGTAGTCCTTCGAAAGCAGGAGCTTGCCCGCAGTGATGTGATCCTCGGGAATGGCGTCGGCGGCGACGTGCACGAAGGGGACATCGAGTTCGGCCAGCGCCGTGAAATAGTTGACGAGGGTGTTGGTCTCCTCGTTCGACAAATTGAACGTCGGCATCCGCACTTGGAGCCAGGGACGAATCGGGATCGGGTCCTGCAGGAAGCCGAACAGCCAGTCGGGCTGCACCTTCGACCCTTCGCCGTTCAGTATCGGCGGCGCGAATGATGGCGTCTCCTCGTAGAGCGCGCGGATGAAGCCGCCTTGCTCGTCCACGACGTGGCACCCGGTACAGTTATACCGAGCGACGAGGCGCTGCCCCTCGACGATTTGCGCCTGGCGGCTGTCGTCGGCGGCGTAGCGATACTTCTTCGGTACGTATTCTTCGTTGCGGCCCGCGAGGAAGATGATGAGCGCCTCGATATCCTCCTTGGGGAGATCGAAGTTCGGCATCAGCTGTTCGATACGCTCGGTTTCGTATGTTCGGGGTGTCTTGATCTTGTTGTAGGTCCAATCGTACCAGGTGTGGGGGATGTCGCCGCGCTCGCCAAAGAAGAGCTGGTCCAACGTCTTGTTCTCGAAGGTGGAAAGCTCGACGCCGATGCGCGACTCGCTCTCCATGCCGGGGATGTCGTGACAACCGGCGCAGCCGAACTTGCGGACGAGCGTCTCGCCATGCGCCACGGTCGCGTCCGCATCGAGCGCGGCGAGACGAGCGGCGGGCTCCGCCTTCTTGGTGCCGAGCGTGAGCAGGTAGGACGCCACCGCGCTCGCCTCCCCGTCGGAGAGTCGGAGGCTCGGCATCTTCGATGCGGGCGAATAGTGACGCGGGTTCTTGAGCCAATGGAAGATCCAGCGGGCATCGGTCTTTTCGGCGATGTTCGACAGGTTGGGGGCGATGTCCTTGCTGGCGCCGAGCATGGGCCCGCGCTCGCCCGCGACGAAAGCATGACAGCCCTTGCAGCCAACCGATTGGGTCAAGGCCTCGCCTTCGGCGACCAGCGCCGCGTTTGCGGGATCGATACCCGAAGGCGCTGGGTGTTCTTCCAACCAGGCAGAGGATTCCTCCGCGGAGACGCTCAGGAGATAGGCAGCAACTGCCGTTCCGTCATCGTCGTCGAACATGAAGTTCGGCATACGGGTGTGGGGGCGATAGTCGTGGGGATTGGTGACCCAGCGGGTGAGCCACGACGGATCCACTTTGGCGGCAACGCGGCGCAGATAGGGTCCGACCTTGGTGAGTTCGCCGTAGTCGGTCACGAGATGACATCCGTGACAGCCGAGTTCCTCGAAGAGACGCCGGCCGTCGGCCAGGCGCTCGGCGTGCGGGAGGTTCTCGACGTTCTGATGGCAGCCGTCACAGCGCGCCTGAAGCTCGTCGCCATGGAGGAGCGGATGCTCCCAGTGAATCACGTGGCCGTGTGCTTGTTCGGTACTGTTCGGCGCCGCTCCCTGCCCATCGTGGCACGGGGTGCAGCCCACCTGTTCCGGGGGGTGCTTAGCGAGCAGGAGCTCGCGATCTGGGTGCGTCGTCAGTGGTTGCGGGAGATCTTCGAAGCCTTTGCGGTTGATGGCGATATGGCAGGACATGCAACGATCGACCCGTGCCACCGGTTGGTTGTAGGCGTTCCGATCGAACTCTTCGAGGATGGTCTGCTCGATCTTCGGAACCTTGAATACTCTGAGCGGGCCACCGACGTGCACCAGCAAGCCATCACGCTGCTGCTCGAGCGAGACGGCTTCGGCGACGAGCTTGGTTACCGCGCTATCGGCCTCGGTGACGCTCGCGCGGAGGGTGGCCATCGCTTCTTCGACTGCCGTGACCTCGCCCTGGACGCGGTCGAGTTCTGCCTGCGCTTTGACGCGGTACTCTTCGAGGCTGTCGACCCGAGCGCGCTTCTCTTCGGTTGCTCCCCCGATCTCTTTGGCGTGCTCGTACTCGTACCAGGCTTCTTCGAGCTCGCTCTTCACGAAACGAACATCGAGATCCACGGTGGCGAGCTCATCGTTGAGTTCGTCGAGCTCGGTTTGGCGCGCGGACAAGCTGCGTGCGCCCTCGCCTTCATCGAAACTCTTCCGGGAGGCAGTGGCGGTCTCGACCGCCTTCAAGTACTCCGGGTCTTCGGCCAGGCGGGCCTGCTCGTTCTGGAAGGCCTGGTCGGCGCGCTCGTATTCGACTTGCCGGAATTCGTGCTGGTAGTGCTTCCAGGGACGGCGGGAGATGTTGTCGTTCCAGACGGCCCACAACCCGGTCACCACCAGCGCGATGGCCGAGAGCAGGAACAACACGCTGCGTGATTTCTGTTCCTCGTCTATCTTCTTGGGGTCGCTCATCTATCTCTTCCGCTCTTCCGCTCCCACACTGTCACTCCGCCCTCACGCTGCGGCGCGGTGCTCGATCAGCCGACCGATGTAGAAGATCGCCGAGCCTAGCATCAACAAACGCAACTCCGCGCTCATCGCGTTCGGCTCGGTCAGTCCGACGAACAGCGCATAGCCCACGTGGGCAAAGCCGATCAGCTGTAGCAGCTTGCCGAAATAGAACACCATCGGTTCGCACCCGCGCCACCACCGGTAGTACTTGCGCCACCACCGGTCAGATGTTCAGCCATGGTGTCACCCAGACGTACTTGATCGACGCCAGGTGCCGCATGAGCATTTTGATGACGACCGCCCACATGTTCAGGAAGAGGAACGATGTGAGGCCGAAGCGGACGGCACCCCACCGTTGCATGAACTCCTTCCCCTTGAGTCGTATGATCCACCAGTACATCAGCGCAGTGCCGACGGCGAAAAAGCCAATCACCGACGCGCCGCCAACGATGAATGTCAGTACAGGGTCGCGCACGCCGAGAAGATAGGGCAGATCGACTGCCGTCATGGCCTCGACCTTGTGGGCGTCCCATGGTTCCCAGAACCAGAACCAGTTCCAGCCGGGACCTCGGAGGAAAGTCCCGATGATGATGAGCGAGATCCAGAGGATGTGGAAGCCCGTATAGAACGTAATGATCTCGTACTTCCGGTCTTTGAAGCAGTAGTAGCCGTTGCCCTTCGGATTGATGTCGATGAAGGGCAGCACCATGAGGCCGAGAATGATCAGGCTGGGAAGGACGACCCCGGCGTGCCAGGGATCGAAGAATACGAGCATCTCCTGTAGCCCCAGGAAGTACCACGGCGCCTTGGAGGGGTTTGGCGTACGCGTTGGATTGGCGGGCTCTTCGAGCGGTGCGTCGACGAGCAGCGACCAGACGATCAGCAGCAACGTGGTGAAGATCGCGCAAAGAAACTCCGAGCGCACCAAGTACGGCCAGGTGTGGATCTTGTCGTCGATCGGAGGACCCTTGCGTGCAGCCACGATTAGTCCTTCCTCGGCTTTGCCAGGACGTACAGCACCCAGATCATGACGCCGAAGATGACCGGCAGAACCAAGACTCGCACGACAACACCCCTAGAGTGGCGGGCCCGAGAACCCGTCGCGGCGAATTCGCCAAAAGTGAACGGCCAAAAACAGACTGGTCACGAGGGGGAAGAAGATGCAGTGCAAGATGTAGAAACGCATCAATGTATGCGTTCCGATCTCACCCCCACCGAAGAGGAAGGCCCGCGCGTCGTAGATGGGATTGACGCCGAGCAGCTCCGCGCCAGGTCCTTCGTTCCCGAGAAACGGGGTGGCACGTCCCATGTTTGATCCGACCGTCACGGCCCAAATGGCCAGCTGGTCCCACGGCAGCAAGTAGCCGGTGAAGCTCAGCAGAAGCGTCAGGACGAGCAGGATGACACCCACGATCCAGTTGAACTCGCGTGGTGGCTTGTAGGATCCCGTGAGGAACACGCGAAACATGTGCAGCCACACCGCGATGACCATCGCGTGCGCCGCCCACCGGTGCATGTTCCGCATCAACATACCGAAGGGCATGTCGAACTCGAGATACTTCATGTCGGCGTACGCGTACTCCGCGGTCGGCCGATAGTAGAACATGAGATAGATGCCGGTAACGACGGTCACGAGGAACATCAGGAAGGTGATGCCCCCCATGCACCAAGTGAAGCGCATGCGCACGGCGTGACGCCGTACCTTCGAGGGGTGCAGGTGGAGCCACACGTTCCCGGAGACCATGAGAATCCGGTTGCGTGCGCTGTCGTCGTACCCGTGGCGAAACATCGATCGCCACACGTCACTATCGGTGATCTGACGCTTGATATCTTCCCACGCCATCCGGAGCGTTCCTCGTCTTGGACTAAGGGCCCTAGGCCTTGAGACTTAGAAAGGCGCCTGGCTTACCCCAGTCGCCCTTCTCGTAGAGATACTTCACGCCGGAATCGACGACGAGTTGACCATCCTCTGCGAGCGAGACCCGAAACCGCTCCAGCGGTCGCGGAGCCGGCCCTTCGAAGTTGATCCCGGTTTTGAAGAATCCGCTACCATGACACGGGCACTTGAACTTATTCTCGGCCTGAAGCCAGCGCGGCGTGCAGCCGAGGTGCGTACACTTGGCAAACAGTGCGTAGAAGCCTTCCTCAGTGCGAATGATCCAGGTGCGGTACTCTTTTTTGAACTTTTCGGAAACCTCACCGATAGTGAAATCGCTGGGCATGCCTGCCTTGAAGGCCGTCGGCGGCACGAACAGAACGCGCGGAAAGGCCGAACGAAGAAACCCGAGGAGGGTTAGGCCAGAAAAGGCGTGAAACATGCCCCAGCCCATGCGTCCGATAAAATCGCGACGCGACCAGAGAGAGGCGGTTGTCTTGCTCACGGGCTCTTTTGCCATGGCTCTCTTGCTCGTCACCTCAGCGTCGCACGAGCGACGCGACCACACCCCAGACGATCATGACCACCGCAGCACCGAACAGCAGCATTCCGACCGGGGGGAAGAGGAAGAAGAGTACGGCGCCGGCGCCAAACACCGGAATCGCCATCCCCACGGGGTTGAACGGAATGTCGTCACTCCCGGTATGCCCAGACTCGACGATCTCCGCGGTTTCCAGCGCGTCGTTGAGCAAGCCGATCGTGAATTCCTTGAGTTCGCTACGGACTCCCGGTGATCCCGCGTCCTCCGCTCCATTTATCGTCTTCACGATTTCCCGAGCCAACTCCTCGACGCGTCGCTCTGCGAGGGCAACTCGATCATCCATGAAGCACGCAGACCTATGCCATGGCTCGAAATTTTGTCAAGCTCGCGCCATATCCGCGCAAGCGCCCCTCGCCGTTCCTGGCGGCCGCGCCGCGCCGTTGCGCGGCCGTGACGATCTCGTACATGCGTGGCGCGCGCTGGACAGCGTACCTGCGCGGCGCGTTGTCTCGCGCCCCACTCCGTTCTAGCATCGCGCCCCCATGACGGATTTCGCCCATTGTTTTCTGCTGGTCTTCGGCCAACTGGCCGCCGGCGGATTCTTCGCGCTCAGCAGATTGCCGTTCCACGACATCGAGCGCGGATTCTACAAGTCAACGGCGGCCGTCTACCTCGCCAGTGGCGCCGTGATCGTCGTGGGCCAGGTCGCATTGCTCGATCGGAAGGCGGGCGTCAGCGCGGGCGCGACGGTAGAAGTCGTCCTCTGGATGGCGATGCTGGCCGCGGGCGCTGTCTATCTCGGTTCCCTGTGGGGCGAGCCCTACCGACGCCGGGCGATCGCCTATGCCGCCACCGTATCGTTCGCCTTTCTCGCGGTGGTAACGAGCGCGCTCCGCTACTCGCCGGCGCCTCCCTTTTCGGTCGAGAGCCTGCTCTATCCCCTGAGCTTCCTCGTGTCCGCGTTGATGCTCGGCGCTACCGTGACCGGCATGCTTCTCGGCCATTGGTATCTGATCGATGTCGGCATGCCGCTCGGCCCACTGATTCGCATCTGGCAGCTCTATCGCACGAGCCTCCTGGTCCAACTCGGGACCCTGGCGACGTGTCTTCTGGCGCTCTCCTTGATGGGCGCCGCGCCGACGACGACCGCGTTGCAGTCTCTCTGGGGTCCGTACCAGTCGTTGTTCTGGGCGCGTCTCGCGGTGGGTCCCTTCGCAGCACTGGGCATCGCGTGGATGATCTGGCGCACTCTGGCTATTCCTCAGACGATGGCCGCCACCGGACTGTTCTACGTCGCGATTCTGTCGACCGTCGTCGGCGAGTTTCTCGGCCGCTTCCTGCTCTTCCGAACGTCGCTCCCGTTGTAAGGACTGCCCTCACACGTTAAGGAGCGCCGCGTGGATCAATTCCTTCTTTGGCTGCACCTGCTGAGCCTCGCCGGGTATGTGGGCGCAACGCTGGCACTCGTCCTGGTGATCCTTCCGGCGACCGAGCGCCTCGAGTCGCACCAGGAGCGGCTCAGCATGCTCACCAGCACCCTGGCACGTCTGAACCCGCTGATCATCGCCGTACTGGGCGTGCTCATCATGAGTGGGGCGTTCGGGCTCACTGCTTACAAAGCGGAACTCGGCACCGAGTTTTTCGCGCGGGTCGGTGAGCCCTTGTCGCAGAAGCTCATCCTCGTGTTCGTCCTGATCATCGGCGCGACCTACGTCGTCTTCGGCTTGGCGCACCGTCTCGTGCGGATGGTCGAATGGGGAGACCCCGTGTCGCCCGAGAAGCTCGCGAGCATGATGTCGCGAATGCGCAGCGCCTCGATCGTCAATCTCGGACTTGCTGCGTGGATTACCTGGGTGGCGCTCGGCATCCCGGGCGGCACGCCGTAGGCGCGCCGCTCGCCGAATCGCGGGTATTGCGCGTCCGGGGCGGCGGGAGGCCGGCCCCGGACGTCGCGTAACCTCGGAACCACTCAGCCGGCGTAGATGTCCATGACCGAGTGCAGGAACTTGATCGCCTCCTCACGCGGACGCTGAAAAGAGTTGCGTCCGATGATGGAGCCGAACCCGCCGCCGTCGTTGATGGCGCGGATCTCGTCCATGATCGCGTTGGTTTCCTTCGCCTCGCCACCGGAGAAGATGACGATCCGACGGCCCCCGAACGCACTTTGCACGACGTGGCGGATGCGGTCGGCCAGGGTGTCGATCTTGATACCTTGCTTCTCGTAGACCTTCTTGGCAGCCGCCTGCTCGAGGTGCGCGGTCGGCGGCTTCACCTTGACGATATGCGCGCCGAGTTGGCAGGCGATCTGGGCAGCATACGCCGCGACGTCGATCGCGGTCTCACCTTCCTTGGAGACGCCGGACCCTCGCGGATACGACCACACGACGACCGCCAATCCCTTACGCTTGGCTTCCTCGGTCAGCTCGCGGATCTGAGCGTACATCCGATTGCGCTCCGAGGACGCTGGGTAGATCGTGAACCCAATGGCTGCACAGCCGAGACGCAAGGCTTCGTCGACGCTGCCCGTAATCGCCGGGCACGGATCGGATCCCGAGTACAAGCTATCCGAGTTGTTCAGCTTGAGAATGAGCGGCACCTGGCCCGCGAAGTCCGCGGCCCCGGCTTCGAGAAACCCGAGGGGGGCGGCGTACGCGTTGCATCCGGCGGCCAAGGCCAACTCAAAATGATAGCGCGGATCGTAGCCCGCCGGATTGATCGCGAATGAGCGTGCCGGACCATGCTCGAATCCTTGATCAACTGGCAGGATGACGAACTTCCCGGTGCCTGCGAGGCGACCGCTGTTCATCAACCGTGCGAGGTTGGCGAGGGTGCCAGGGTTGTCACTGCCGTACCAACTGAGAATTTCGGACACTCGGTTCTTCATGGTGGGCTTACTCCTTACGTATGGTGAGGTGTGAACAAATACAGCGACCGCAGAGCCTCCATAATACAGGCGAGTTCCCAAAAAAAAAGAGCCCATTCGGCCGCGCCCGACGCTCGTGGGGAACGCGCCGGCGGCCGCCAGCGCACCCGCGCTACTTTGCGTTCCCGCCCCGAGAATGGTACCGCGCCCGCTAACGCAGACGACACGCGCAAGAGACCGGAATGCGGATCAACGATCAGACCGAGCCACGGGACGGCCACTGCGCGCAAGGGGCGACCCGTGCGCACGTCTCCAGGGCCCAGGCCCAGGAGGAGTGTCGGTCGATGACGCACCCGGGTGACGCGTTACCAGGCGCCGAGGCGGCCGTGCCCGCGCACCCGTTCTGGGTCGAGTTGTTTGGGAACGACGGTCCCGTCGAGCTCGAGGTCGGGTCGGGCGATGGGACTTTCCTTCGTGCGGCGGCGATGCGCGACGCCGAGGTCAACCTCCTGGGCATCGAAAACGCCTACCCACGCATTCGCCGTGCTGAGGAACGGGTCGCGGCAATGGGATCGCCGCGGGTCCGGACGCTCATGGCAGACGCGACCTGCGTGATCCGGACGATCGTCCCGGCCGCGTCGGTCCACGCGTACCACATCTATTTTCCCGATCCGTGGCCCAAACATCGCCACGCGAAGCGCCGCGTCGTGACACCGGCGCTCGTGCGTGCGCTTGCCCGCACCCTGGTTCCCGGGGGGCACGTCTTTCTGGCAACCGACGTGCATGGCTATGGGTGGTTGATGCGGGGCTGTGTTCTTGCCCATCCCGCGTTCGTCGAAGTGCCCGTGGACGACACGCACGGCGGGCTGCTGACGGGATTCGCGCGCAAGTATCGCGCCCGGGGTCGTCAGGTCTTCTTGGCGACCTTCCGACGCCTCGACGCGTCTTAGTTGTCGGCTCGTACGCCCGCGAGTACGAGATCGAGGTAGTAGCGGACGTTCATCCCAACCAGAAAGACCGCGTCGCGATCGCTGCGCCGCGCATAGACCGCCGTTCCGGTGGGGTTCTGCGCGCCGAGCTGGACCACGATCGCCTCCACACCCCCGGCAAAACCTATTTCGATCTCCGCGCTGGGGTCGACGAGGCCGAACTCGGCCAGCTCGGCTCCCGATAGAGCGGCCAGCACCTCCGACGCCTGACCGGCCGTCAGCGTGCCAACAATGGCCGAGAGCAGATCGGACGGCACGTCGGCCTCCGTGGGGCGGAGGACCTGCCAGCGGTCGCCCGCGAGCACCGCATGCACCTCATCGGCGCCTCGGCGAAGCGTCAACGAGACGATCGCCTCGGAGCCTGCTTGCAACAGTGACTCTTCCATCGGCGGCGGGATATTCTTCGGGTCGACGTCGGCCTCGAGGCGCTCGAAGATCGCGACGTATCCCGCCAGGAGAATCAGCACGACGTAGACCTGCAGTACTCGTGCCCAGGTCATCGCCGACGCCGCCGTACCGCGACCACCGCGCCCATGAAGAGGAAGATCGCCGGCTGAATCACGACCGCCAACCAGAACGCACGCTCGAACTGCTGTGAGCTGACGAAGAACTGCTCGCGCCCGGGGGCCTTGTCGGTCGCGCGTTGACCGATCAGCGACTCGTCACGCGCGAGCCAGTTGATGCTGTTCATGAGCAGATCTTTGTTGCCCTTGTATTCGAAGAAGCGGTTGCTGGCGAAATCGGCGTCTCCGTAGACGAGGAGTCGTCCGGACGCTCCAGCCGCGCCGTCGCGTGTGGGGTACACGGCGGCGCCGACGACGCGGGCTCCGCTCGCTCCGTCCGAATCGGTAGTCCTGCCCTGCCCCGGCACGACACCCGTGCTCGACGCGCTACTCGAGAGGAAAGCAACCACCGCGCCCGCGGCGCCCTGTTCGACGCGTAAAGTGCGAGCATTGGAGAACACCGGAGGCGCGCCGAGTGTTCGGCTGATCAGAAAGTTCTTGTCGAGGTCGGTGACCTCGAAGGTCATGCCCTCGCCGAAAGCTAGGCGGCCGTCGCTGTCGACGACGACCTCGTTCAGCGGGACAACGCCACGCCGCGCGGCGCGCGCGGCGAGCGTGGCCGGGCTCTCGGGTTCGATGGCCAGCAGCAGGTCGCCTCCCCGCCCGATGTAGTCGTCGAGGTGCGCCAACTCCTCGGGCAGATAGTCGCGCTGGGGTCCGGCGACCACCAGCACGGAGGCATCCGCGGGCACGCCCTTCGCGCCAAGCAGCGACACTTCGCGGACGTCGAACTGCTCATCGGTCAGGGCGGTGGCCGCAAGCGCCCAGCCGGTTTTCCGGTCGCGCTCGGTGGGTGACCGCTCCCCGTGGCCCGTCACGAAATACACGATGCGCTCGCGGTCGCGCGTGACCGCGAGAATCGCGCTCATCATCAGCGCCTCGTCGGGGTTGCCGATATCGCGGCGCTTGCCGCCAGACTCGAAGACCAGCGCCCCGTAGCGATCGACGCCGTGCCGGCGCGCCAACGCGGGCGAGCGGTTGATGTCGACAAACGAGTAGGTCACGCGCGGCGTGGCCTCTGCCATGCGCCACAGGAGGTCCTTGATGTTTGGTGTGCGGGGATCCGCCGAGCGGACGAAGACGGTGATCCGCACGTCGTCGTCCAGGGCATCGAGAATGCTCCGCGCGTGTGCCGAGAGGGTGTAGCCACTGTTCGCCGTCAGATCGACGCGGATGTTGTGACTATACGTCAGGACGAGAACCAGCGCCGCGCATCCCAGCAAGCCGATACTGCCGATCACCAACGGGAACGTGCGCTTCATCGGCGGCCTCGCCACTGGCGCGAATCCATGGAGCGCAGCGTCAGGAAGAGAAAGAACGCGATGAAGAGGACGAAGTAGGTGACGTCTTTCAAATCGATGACGCCGCGTGAGAACGCCCAGAAGTGATCGAAGGTCGAGAGCTGGCTCAACGCGGTTAGCAGCGAGGAGTTCACGGCCGCTTCGTTCCAGGTGACGATCCAGAACAGGAGCAGAATGACCAGCGTGCATGAACTGGCCACGACCTGGCTGTCGGTCAGTGAGGAGATGAACAACCCACAGGCGATGCAGCTCGCGAGAAAGAGGATCGCGCCGAGGTAGCGGGCGATAAATGGTGCTGGGTCGAACGGCTGCAACCAATACACGATGGCTGGATAGAGAAGCGTGCCCCCGAGGAAGACGAGGAAGACGGTGAGGCACGCGGCGAACTTGCCAAGCATGATCTCGCTGTCGCGTAGAGGGTAGGTATAGAGCAATTCGATGGTGCCCAGACGACGCTCTTCGGCGAGCAGCCGCATCGTGAAGAGCGGCACGACGATGAGCAGATAGCGTCCGATGTGTTGGACGAAGAACTCCTGCCAGAAATTGTCGAGGATGTTCATCCCGAAGCCAATCTGCACGTACCCCTGCAGCGTCGTGTAGAACTGGTACCCGGTAACCGTCAGGAAGACGCCCACGACCACGTACACGAGCGGCCCCGAGAAGTAGGACACGAGTTCCTTGCGCATGACCGCCCAAGCTCTCATGCCGTGCCCTCGCGATCCTCGTGGACCAGGCGTACGAAGAGATCCTCGAGGCTCATCGGAAGCGGGCGGATCTCGAGAAGGTCCCACCCCTTGCCAACGACCAGCGCGGCGAGGTCACGGCGAAGCGCATCCCCACGCACCGAGCGCGTGACGAGCGTCACAACGCCTTCCACGGCGCCCTCTTCGCGGACGGCGTCGACCCCCGGAAGGGAACGGACGGCGTCGAGCACCTCGGCATGCGTCCCGACGATTCGAACCCTGGTCTCCTCCGACCCCCGCAGCCGAAGCGTGAGTCCCTCGGCCGTGTCTTCGGCGATGATGCGTCCGTAGTCGATGATGATGACGCGCTCGCAGGTCATGCTGACCTCGGGCAGGATGTGCGTGCTCAGGAGCACCGTCGTGCTGCCGCCGAGCGATTTGATCAATGAGCGGATGTCAACGATCTGGCCGGGGTCGAGCCCGACGGTGGGCTCGTCCAGCACCAGCACGCGGGGTTCGTGAATGATGGCTTGAGCGATCCCGACGCGCTGGCGGTAGCCTTTAGACAACTGCCCGATGAGCTTGTGGGCGACCTCGGTCAACCCGCACGCCGTCATGACCTCGTCCAGCCGCCCGCGCCGACGCGCGGAAGCGATGCCTTTGACCTCCGCGCAGAAGGTGAGAAATCTCCGCACGGTCAAGTCGGGGTAGAGGACGACGTTCTCGGGAAGGTATCCGATGCGCTGTCGGACCTCGAGCGAATGCTCGCCAACGTCGAGCCCGTCGATGGCGACCCGCCCCTCCGTCGGCGGAAAGAACCCCGTGAGCACGCGCATGATGGTGGTCTTGCCGGAGCCATTCGGTCCAAGCAGTCCCAAGATCTCACCGGGTTGGACGGAGAAGCTCACATGATCCACGGCGCGCGTGGAACCGAACTCCTTGACGAGGTTTTCAACAGTAATCACGGAAGAGGGGCCTCATGTGTTCGCGTCTCCGGCCCGATCGCGAACCGAACGAGCTCGATCGTCGCCAGGACGACGGCGCTCGCATCGCGTTGTTCGGTCTTCACCAGGCCCACGCCGGGTGCGTACCAGTCGGCGTAGTAGAAGACGACCCCTGGTCCCACAGCCTTCCCGTCGGGGCCTGTCGCCGCATGCATCGCCGTGGTGTCGACCCGCATGCAGTTCTCGAATGCCCCCGCCGGCACTTCGATGGTCTGCGACTCGAATACTCGAGCGTGAAACTGGCGCACCTCGAATCCCGAGCCGTCAGGCAGACGATACGCGTTGGTCCAGCCCTCCCAGGTTGCGGTCTTGGCGGGATCCGTCGGCAAAAACTTCAATTCCCCGGAGCGCAATCCATTGTCCTCCAGCACCTCGCCGCGATACTCCAGCGACATCACGCGGTGCAGGAACCCGCCCTTGGCGCAGTAGAGCACGGGGAATCTCGTGCCGCCGGCGACATCGGTATAGCGCTCGTCGACCACCCGGCACGCCTGCCCGTCCTCGGCGATGAAGTCGTGCTGCTGGACGGTCGCGATGAACTCGAAGCGGTCGCCACCCGCACGACGGCTGACGACGTATTCCCACCGCGAGTTGGCCGTGAGCGGGAAGAAGCTTGCCGCTGGCGGAGCCTCCGGGCGTGGTCCAAGTGTCGCCGTACATCCGCCCAAGGCGGACACCAGCAGCACCACACACGCGACCCGACCCACGATCCCTGGCATCAACCGGGGATGCTAGGCAATGCGGTCGGCGCATTCAATTCGATCGCCCGCTATGGCGTTCGGAAAGCTTCCGAACCGGATGACTCAGGCGTAACTCTGGATCCAGGTCTTACCGCCGTCGTCCGTGCGGAGAATCGTCCCGAAGCCGCCTACGATCCACCCGACGTTGTGGTCGAAGAAATCAATACCGCGGAGCCATGTGTAGACCGACATGCCGAGGTCGGCGCGCTTCCACGGCTGCCCGGGACCGGACGTGACCACTTCGCCGCCAGACCCGATGACCCAGCTTTTTCCGTCCGGGAACATGAACGGCTCGTACAGGGGATCGAGTACTTTGACCTCCTCGTCGATGGGTTCGAAGCTCCAGGACGCGCCACCATCGTGGGTGCGCGCGATGGCCCCCTCGAGGCCCGCGGCGATGCCCTCGAGATTGTTGACGAAATGGACTCCAAAAAAGGTCGGCAGGTCGAGGATGTCGACGATGGACTCGCTCAGCAGGGTCTGCTGTTGCGGCTCCCAGGTCTCTCCGCCGTCCTTGGTGTGGTGGATCGTGCCGAACTCGCCGACGATCCATCCGTGCAGATCGTCGCTGAACGAGAGGCCATACAGAACGGGATCCTGCACGGCGAGTGCGATGTCGTCGGAAATGCCCTCTGTCGATTGCGCAAGGGTGCGGTGCGACCAGGTGGCGCCACCGTCTCTCGTCTCCACGAGCAGTGATCGGTCTCCAACCGCAAAGGCGCGCGTCTCCGACAGGGCATAGAGGGAGAAGAGATATTCCTTCGTCCCACTTTCCTGCTCCACCCATGTCTTGCCACCGTCTTTGGTATGCAGAATCAAGCCGGCTTCGCCGACGATCCATCCGACCTGATTCTTCGGTGCATCCGCGAATCGGAGGTTGTACAGGGCGCGCTTGGTCGGTGTCTGGATGATATTCCAGTTCTTCCCGCTGTCAGTGGTTTCGAGGATCTTGCCGCCGTAGCCGATGACGAGCGTGCGTTCGGCCGAGAGGGCCTTGACGTCGTAGAAGCGATCACCGAGGACCGAGATCTTGGCCTCGGGCAGTGGCGGCAGATGCACCTCTTGGTGACATCCCGCACTTACGAAACCCCCTACGATGATGAGCACTGCAACGATGTGCTTTGCGTGCCGCATCGGACCCTCCTTCACTACGTCCACACGACGTCCAGTGGACGTCTTTGGGTTGGCGTTCCGACCGCTAGTGCCCCAGATTGCTGGGGGAGTCAAACGGACCCCGGATCAACCGCCCTTGCGCGCGAACCACGGGGACTGGTCGCCCTTTTCGACAATCTCCTGTTGATCGA
The DNA here is from genome assembly GCA_029262315.1 of Deltaproteobacteria bacterium. Lineage (GTDB taxonomy): Bacteria > Desulfobacterota > Binatia > UTPRO1 > UTPRO1 > JAJCZP01. The sequence goes on from JAJCZP010000109.1 coordinate 38,268, forward strand.
TCTTCCAGGCGCCTTCTTCCTTGATCAACGTGTAGAGTTCGTACTCGTCAGCGCCCAACTGATTGAGGAACTTGTCCTGCGAGCTGAGAATGTTGGGAACCTTGGCCTTCTCCCCGTCGACCTTGCCGGGGAAAACCTCGTACTTGAAGATCTTCAGGTCTGTGGTCTCGAAGATGTACTTCTGCTCCTTGGCCCAGGCTTCCTGGTCCTTGTTGCCGGCCATACCCTTCGAGATGTGCTTGTAGGCTTCCTTGAACTCGTGGCCCTTCATGGCCCCGAGCCACTTGGTGACCGCATCCTCCGGAGTGCCGGATTCCGCGTACGCTGCTCCACTGAAAGCCAGCAGGGTCGCCAGGCCGATCGCAAGCATCCGTGCTTTGGTCATCGATGTCCTCCTTGTTGTGCGAAACCTCATACCCAACATGCATATCGAATGCACCAGGGGTGAGGCAACGACACCCCTGCGTCACCCCGCCACGCAAGTGCCGAGGCGCACACGCTGAGATCGTCGAAAGTACGCGCAATTTCGTAGTTCGACCCGATGAATGGTGTGGCACGACGGTTGCTGCCTGCAGTGGCGAGCGCCATAGAGCGCTTCCCAGCGGAATCTGTGAGCATTCCGAGGGAGCGGGGTCACATGAACAGAAACTCAGAAGAAGTGAGCGACGAGCAGGTACAGGGACCGCAGTCGATCCGCGACCTGCGGGCCAAGCTCGGGCTTACCCAAGAGGAGTTCGCGCACGCCATTGCCGTCACGGTCTCGACCGTGAATCGATGGGAAAACGGACACGCGAACCCCAGCAAGCTGGCCTGGCGCGCCATCCAGACGTTCGCGCGCAAGCGCGGTGCGACGCTCGGCAATCGCGCCACCCCCGACGAGTAGAACCCGTCATACGACCCGCCGAGCGTCAGTGCGCGACGCGCACGCCGCCCTGCAGCGTACGCGCAATCACGGCACGCAAGGCTTCGATGTCAACCGGCTTCGACATCACCTCGATGGCGCCGAGGCCATGCGCAAGCTCTGGCTCCGGTTGCACCGTCAGCATGACGATCGGAATCATTCCGGTGGCTTCGCTATGCTGCAGGATGCGCAGCACGTCGTAGCCGCTGAGGTCCGGCAATACGACATCGAGCATGATGAGGTCGGGGCGCTCGGCCCGCGCGATATCGAGCGCCTGCACCCCACGCTCGACCCGCAACACGCGATAGGTATCGCCAAGCGACGCTTCGAGCACCCGCCCGAGATCGACGTCATCGTCGACCAGCAAGACCGTCGGTACGTCTCCTCCGCGCGCGGTGACGTGCTGCGGCCCCTCTCCCGCCGTCGACTCGGGGACGGTGGGAACCCGCACCGTGAACGTCGATCCCTGCCCTTCCTCACTTTCGACGCTGATCCCCCCACCGTGTCGGTCGACGATCGCTTTCGAGATCGCCAGCCCGAGACCCGTGCCAGGCTCCGTCGCCCGTTCGGGGTGGAGACGCTGAAACCGCCGGAAGAGCCGGCCACGGTCTTCCGCGCTGATGCCGACGCCCCAGTCGCGGACGGCGATCGCGATCTGATCTTCCTCGCGATAGGCGCGGACCATCACCCGTCCACCGGCAGTCGAGAACTTGACGGCGTTCGAGACGAGGTTCGTAACCACCTGAATGAGCCGATCGCGATCGCCGTGCACCGGCGGGAGATCGTCTTCGACATCACACCCTACCGTCACGTCCCGACCCGTTCCGTACGAGCGGAGACCGGAGACCGCCTCCTGCACCATCGAGCCGGTGGCAAGGGGCGCGAACGCCAGATCCAGCTTGCCGAGTTCGAGCTGCGAGATGTCGAGCAGGTCGTTGATCATCCGGATCAAGCGATCGGCATTCTTCAAGCTGATGCCGAGCAACTCGCGTTCGACGGGGGCCAGGGCCGCCGACTTCGCGAGCACGAGCTGCAGCGCCCCCTTCACCGAGGTCAGTGGTGTCCGAAGCTCGTGTGTCACTGTCGACAGAAAGTCACTCTTGAGCGCGGTCAGTTCCCGTTCCTGGCTCAGGTCGCGAAACACGAAGCTGCGTCCGATCGGGGTTCCGGCTCCGTCTCGAAGCGGCCGGCTGCGCCACGCGCACGCCCCAAGGCCGCTGCTCCCGCATGTGACCTCGCCAGTAGCGCGCGCCTCCGGCTCATCGAGCAATCGTTGGACGGCGCGCTTGAAGTCCCCGGCCGCGGTTCCCCCCACCGCCATCGCTTCGGAGGCGGTGATCGGCGTGCCAACGACGTAGGCCTCACCGAATGCAACCGAGCTCGCCTGGTTCAGGTAGACGATCGCACCCGTGAGGTCGGTGAGAACGACCATGTCAGAGCAGTCGTCGAACGCCCCCGCGAACAGGGAAAGCTGTGGCTCGTCGATGCCACCCGCTTCCGCGGCTTCAGATCCAGCTGCTGTTCCTGCGGAAACGTCCACCTCGATCTCTTCCCTTCCACGACGGCGCCGGCCTGATGGCGCGGGCGCGATGCGAAGGAGCAAGGAACGTGCCCTCGGGGGCGCTCCCCTAGTGTACGACGCGCGGCGAAGATCCCCTCATTTCAGCCCCCGACAGGCACCTAGGCCGTCGAGAACGCACGCGTTCGTCACCGAGTTGACGCTTTGCCGATTGGGTCCCGCCTGCGGACGCCCGCAAACCCAGACCAGGCATGGGTCCGTCTGTGTCAGCCTGGCTCACCGCCTGGCATGCGTCTTGCGACACACGTCGCTGCGGCACACGCGCGCACCCGTGCCGTAGACGGAAAAAATTTATGGCCTTGCACGATCAATATCGCGTCCTCGTCGTCGAGGATGATCCGGACATCCGTCGGATCCTCCAGCTGTTCCTGACCGAGCGCGACTTCACCGTCACGACGGCGGATCGCGCCGCGACTGCCCTTGAACTGGTCAGCGAGGCCCCCTTCGATCTGATCCTCTCCGACGTGCGGATGCCGGGCATGAGCGGCCTGGAGCTTTTGCAGACCGTCCGTCAGCGCGACCCCGACGTACAACTCGTGCTCATGACCGCGTACTCGTCGGTGAAAGACGCCGTCGAGGCCATCCAAGCCGGCGCCACCGACTACATCGAGAAGCCGATCGATTTCCGACGGCTCGAGCGCATCCTGGATGTCGTGTTCGATCGTCACCGCCTCACGCATCAGAACAAGATTCTGCAACAACAGCTGCAAGGCAAAGTCGAGTTCCAGGGGATGGTCGCGCGCTCCCAGGAGATGCTCGAAACCTTCTCGTTCGTGAAGCGGCTGGCGCGGTACCCCACGACCGCGCTCGTCACGGGGGAAAGCGGCACGGGTAAGGAGTTGGTCGCGCGGGCGCTGCACGACCTGAGCCCTCTGAAGGGGCGTCCCTTCGTCATCTGCAACTGTACCACGCTGGCTCCGTCGCTCATGGAGAGCGAGCTCTTCGGTCACGTTCGTGGATCGTTCACGGGCGCCGATCGCGACTCCAAAGGTCTATTCGAAGCCGCGCACGGAGGCAGTATCTTTCTCGACGAGATTGGCGAGCTACCACTCTCGGTGCAGGCGAAGCTGCTTCGCGTCATCGAGAACCGCGAGATCAAGAAGGTCGGATCGCCCGAGCCGATCAAGGTCGACATCCGGATCATTGCCGCCACGAATCGGAACCTCGCGACGATGGTCGAAAAAGGCGAGTTTCGTGAGGATCTCTACTACCGCCTGAACGTCGGGAGCATCACCCTACCCCCTCTCAGCAAGCGCCCGGGAGACATCGAGATTCTCTGCGACCACTTCCTGGGACACCTCACGAAGCGGCTGGGCAAGGACGTGACCCAGATCTCGCCACAGGTCCTGGACCTCTTTCGCCGCTACGGCTGGCCGGGCAACGTCCGGGAGTTGCTCAACGTCATGGAGCGCGCGCTCATCGTCAGCCGCGGGCCCGACATTCTTCCGGAGCATCTGCCCACCGAGATCATCGAGCCAACCGATCAAGGTAGACCCGGCATCGTCGAGGCGACGCAAGCTTTGCCGGCGGCGACCCAACCCGATCTCACCATCGAGGCGGCCGAGCGCGACCAGATCCGGCGGGCTCTCGAGGCCGCCGGTGGGAAGCGTATGGAGGCGGCCCGCTTGCTCGGGCTGAGCCGCCGGACGCTGTACCGGAAGCTCGACAAGTACGGAATCAGCTGACCGATGGAACCGACACTCGACATACCGAGCGCCCCGCCGCCACTGGAGATCGTGCTCGTCGCCACCGCCGACGAACGCGAGGCTCTGGCCGCTGTGCTGGGTCGACTCGACGCAACGATCCGACTGCGAGAAGAATTCGCGCAGGGTTCGGTGCCGCAAGTCGTCATGATCTCCCTCGATGCGGCGGGCTTGGACAGCCCCGGGGTCGTCGAACGGCACGCCCAACTCGCACCGACCGCCATGATCATCGCGCTTGCGACGAAGCCGACTCCCGAGATGACGGTGGGCGCGATGCGGGCCGGCGCTGCTGAAGTGCTCTCGCTGCCGCTCGATGAGCGTACGTGTGGGACCGTCCTGGCCAAGATCGCCGCGGTACGGGCGATGCGGCAGCCCTCGACGACGGATCCCGGTCAGATCATTGCCGTCCTCGCACCCAAAGAAGGTCTGGGAGCGACGACGCTCGTCGCCAACCTGGGATTCGAGTTGGGGCGGATCCATCCCCAGCGGGTGGCATTGGTGGATCTCGATCTTCGGAACGGCGATCTCGCGCTGCTCCTCAACGTGGACCCGCCGCAGTCGCTCGCCGATCTCGCGCTGGGTGTGGAATCGCTGGACGCGGTCTTCGTGCACGGATCTCTCGTGCGACACTCGAGCGGCGTGTCCCTGCTCGCGGCGGCCACCGAGCGCACTCGCGAGTCTCCAGATCTGACCGCGGCGCATATCGAGCACGTACTCACATTGCTACATGCCGCGCATCGGGTGGTGCTGGTCGACGCCCCGCCGCCGCATTCGGAGACGGCGCTGGCCGCGGCACTGCGGGCGGACCGGGTGCTCGTCCCGACCGAGGCGACCGTGCCGTGCCTCCGGGCGACGTGGCGGTTGCTCGAGGTTCTTGCTCGGCTCGGGGTTCCCGAGCGCGCACTCGAGGTCGTCGTCACGCGGTACGAACCGGACGACGCGCAGATTGCGCTCGATGAAATCGCCGATGCACTGGGTCGCCCGGTGCATCATGTCGTTCCACGCGAGGACGACACCGCGTCTCGCGCCCTCAACAGTGGGCTTCCGGTCGCCAGTGTGCGCGCCGACGGTCCGCTGCAGCAGGGCATCGCTGCCTTGGCGGCAACGATGATCTCTTCGAACAACACACACACGGCGCCGTCGCTTTCGGAGCCGTGGAGCACACAATAGGAGCACTCGAGGAAAGCCATGGAGACTCTCAGAGCGTCAGGATCAGACGACACCCCGCGCGTATTGATCGTCGAAGATCATCCGATGATCGCCGAACTCGTCGAAACCAGGCTGCGCATCGAGGGCATGCGCCCGACCAAGTCTCTCGGCGGTCGGGAGGCCATCGAGGTGCTCGGTGGGCAGACGTTCGATCTGATCATCCTCGACATCATGATGCCGGAGGTCGACGGGTACGAAGTGTTGAAGTTCGTTCGGGCTCAGGAGAGCACGCAACACGTCCCCGTGATTCTGCTCACCGCGAAGTCCACGCAGGAGGATGTCGAGAAGGGGCTCAATCTCGGTGCCGACTACTACGTCACGAAGCCCTTTAGCGGCGCCGAACTCGTCCGGAAGGTCAAGATCCTTCTCGAGCAGCGCCGCACCGGCGATACCGCGCAAGTCTGAGCAGTGTCGATGCCGCGACTCGCCCTGGGCAGCGCGTTCGTCCTCCTCATCTGCGCCCTGATCGGCGTGGGTGGCACGCGTTCCACCCATCACGACATTCCGCTCACTGGAAACGGTCGCCATCTGATCGTCCAAGCGCGGCTCAACAGTACGGTCTCTGGACCGATGTTGGTCGACACCGGCGCCTCGTATTGCGTCGTCAATCCTGCCATCGCACGACAGCTCGAACTGCAACCTATCGGACTCCGCGGTGTATCCGTCGCCACCGCGAACGGGGCTGTGGACGCTGACCTCGTCGAACTCGATTCGGTCCAACTCGAGGGCGCGCGCCTTGCCCGTGTGCGCGCCGTCGTCATGGACGCGGTCGAGCCACCCTTGATCGGAGTGCTCGGATTGAGCTTTCTGACGCAGTTTCGCTTCTCCGTCGATCAGCCCGGCGGCGTGCTTCGACTCGAGCGCTGATACGCGCAGTCGATACATCCACGTAACTTCCCCTACATTCGCTGGCCATATGCTGTTCACCAACAGCGAGCCATTCGAAGTACCGTTGTGAAATCGACACGTTAGCCGTAGCACCCCACTCTTGTTTTCACGATACGATCTGACTACCCTCTTTCGTTAGCGGAAGCGTTTCGCGCAGCACCAGGCGGGTGCCACGGTGGCGTCGTCGCCCGGGAGGCTCGGATGAACACCAATCTACGACTTCAGGACCTATACGGCCGCGACAAAGAGAACGAGACGAAGCTCCTTGCGTTGTATGTCCCCAAAGAGCTGACGACTCGTATCGACCGCTTGGCAAAGGAACTGAAAGCGAAGAAGCGTGAGGTGATCCTGGCGCTCCTGAACGAAGGCCTGGACCGGTATCATCGTTCACGTACACGCCGTCGCAAGCGACCCGCGGCACGCACGACCAGTCGGACGAGCTAACCCGCGCAGGCGTCAGACGAGCCAACCCGCGCAGGCGTCGGACGGATCGACGTCAGGAGCAACGGCAGCCGTCAGGGACGGCTTGCCGGTCGGTACTGCCCGCGAAGAACTGGGCGAGATCTTCGCGGACCAGCGCGCCATCGCTGCCGACCAGGTACGAGGCCACGAAGTCGTAGCGGAGCCAGTAGATGATCCGCTCGCGCGGGCGTGATGGCTCGTCGATCGGCGACGGGTAGACCCACTTCTCGTTGAAACGGATCCCGTGTTCTTCGCGTTCACGTGGCTCGTTCAGGCTGCCGACCGTCCGCTGCGGTGTCCCCCATTGGTGCACGACCATGTTTCGCCGGATGGTCATCAGGGACGAAAGCTCTCCGGCAAGGGGCAGCGGCCCTCGCGAACATGCGCCTCGAACTCTGGCCGGAACCTTCGGAGGAATCCGGTCGCCGCCCACGCGGCCGCATCGGACAGCGCGCAAATGGTTTGGCCTTCCATGTAGCCACCGACGCGATCGATGGTCGCCAGGTCGTCCATAGTGCCCTGCCCAGTGTCGAGACGCTTCAGCAGTTTGTGAAACCACCCAGTTCCCTCGCGACACTGCGTGCATTGGCCGCAGCTCTCGTGACGAAAGAATCGCGCAATGACCGTGGCGGCCCGCACCATGCACGCGGTCTCGTCCATCACCACGATGCCGCCCGTTCCGAGCAGGGTGCCGGCTTGTTTCAGCGACTCGTGATCCATCCGGACGTCGACCTGCTCAGCCGAGAGGACCGGCATCGATACACCACCGGGGATGATGGCCTTCAAGGCGCGACCGTCGCGCACACCGCCAGCATGCTCGTAGATGATCTCGCGCAGGGTCGTCCCGAGCGGCAACTCGTACACACCAGGGCGCTCCACGTGCCCACTGACGCCGAAGAGGGTGTGTCCGGTACTGGTCGGCATTCCAAGAGTTTTGAACCAACTCGCACCGCGCCGAAGAATCGAGGCGACCTGCGCCATGGTTTCGACGTTGTTGACGGTCGTGGGGCATCCCCACAGGCCGTAGACGGCTGGGAACGGCGGTCGCTTGCGGGGCTGGCCTTTCTTGCCCTCCGCGGATTCGATCATGCCCGTTTCCTCACCGCAGATGTAGGCACCGGCACCGCGCATGGCGTAGACATCGAATGGGCGTTCTATTCCGAATGGGCGCTCGCCCAGGAACCCGGCGTCGCGCGCCTGTTGGATCGCCGCCGACAGCGTGTGAAACGCTGTCGTGTACTCGCCGCGGATATAGACGTAGGCGGCACGCGCACCGATGGCGTGTCCTGCGATTGCCAGTCCTTCGATCAAGAGGTGTGGATTGCGTTCGAGGATCTGTCGATCTTTGAACGTGCCGGGTTCGCTCTCGTCCCCATTGCAGGCGATATAGCTCGGCTTCGGGCCGCCGGGCTTCGGCATGAAGCTCCATTTTTGCCCGGTGCTGAACCCCGCCCCGCCGCGCCCTCGGAGGCCCGACTCCTTGACCTCCTCGATGACTTGCTCGGGCGCCATCTCGTGCACGGCCCGCCGCGCGGCCTCGTAGCCGCCTATCTGTCGATAGGCTTCGAGGTTGCGCCAATCGGCACCGGGTGGCGGCAAGAGATACGGCTCGTGCGCCATGGTCAGCCGATCGTCTGGAGCAGGTCGTCCAATCGCTCTGGACGCACGTTTTCGATGTACGGATCGTTGTTCACCTGCACGCAGACGGCCGTTCCGCACGATCCGAGGCACTGCACCTCTTCGATCGAGTACGCACCGTCCGCGGTGCGCTCTCCGGGACGAATGCCGAGCCGAGCCTCTATGCCCTCAACGACCTCACGGGCTCCAGCCAAGGCGCAGGCGATATTGACGCACACCCGAATGTTCGCGCGACCTACCGGATGCTCGTGGTACATCGGATAGAAGGTCACGACCTCGCGGACCTCGATCGGACGTATCCCGAGAAGCTCGGCAACCTGACGCTGGATCCCGACGGGCACGTGCCCGATCTCGGCCTGGATGAAGTGCAGCGCCATCAGCAGGGCCGAGCGCGGCTCGGGATACTTCTTCACCTCTTCGGCGATGGCCTCGCGCACGCTTGGCGAGATTTCCAGTGCGCTCATCGGTCGCACTCTCCCCCGATCATGTTGATCATGTCGAATGTAGGCACGACGTCGGCCAGGAGCGCTCCCTGCACCATCTCGCCGAGCACCTGCGTGTTACTGAAGCTTGGCGAGCGGCACCGGCACTTCCACGGCCGGCCGCTGCCATTGCTCACGATGTAGAACCCGAGTTCGCCGTTCGCACCTTCGACCGCCTGATAGACTTCCCCTGCCGGCGGTCGCGCGCCCTCCGTGACAAGCTTGAACTGATCGATCAGTTCTTCCATCCGGTTGAAGACGCGCCCCTTCGGCGGCAAGCGGAGCCGCGGGTCGTCGACGTCGATCGGTCCGTCCGGGAGCGCGGCGAGCGCTTGCTCGATGATGCGGACGCTCTGGCGAATCTCCTCGACGCGGACGAGGTATCGATCGTAGTTGTCACCTGTCTTGCCGATAGGCACGTCGAAATCGAGCTGATCGTAGACCAGATACGGCTGCGTGCGACGGAGATCGAGCGGCACGCCGGCTGCGCGCAGTAGCGGTCCAGTCACACCGTACGCAATCAGGGTTTCCGCCGAGGCGATCCCGGTGCCTTCGAGGCGGTCCCGGAAGATCGGATTCTCGGTGAGCATCCGCTCCACGTCCGCGAAGATCGCCAACGCGGCCGCGAGCTTCTCACGACACAGCGCCGCGAAGCCCTCGGGCGCATCACTCTGCAGGCCACCGATGCGGACGTAGTTCGTGGTGACGCGCGCACCGCACAACGCCTCGTGCAGATCCCACATGTGCTCGCGCGCTTGCATGCAGTACAGAAACGGCGTCATCGCCGCCAGCTCCATCGCGCCCGCACCCAGGCAGGTAAAATGATCGCTCAAGCGAGAGATCTCGGATGCGATCGTCCGAAGATACTGGCCGCGGGGTGGCACTTCGACGCCGAACAGCTTCTCGACCGCGAGACAGTACCCGACGTTGTTGATGATCGGGCTCGCGTAGTTCAGTCGGTCGGTGTACGGGATGGCCTGCGCGTATTCGCCCGCCTCGCACTCCTTCTCGAACCCGCGATGCAGGTATCCAACCTGCACGTCGGACCAGAGGATGCGTTCGCCGTGCAGCTTCAAACTGATGCGGACCGTTCCGTGCGTCGCCGGATGGGAGGGCCCCATCTGGAGTTCGAGCGGCTCGCCATGGAGCTCGTCGAGACCCACCGTCCCGGGGGCTTTACTGCCAGCGTCCGTATCGCTCACTGTCGCGCTCTCGCTGTCGTCGCTGTTGTGCCGGTTCGACGTCCGCACGTGTGACCAAGGGCTGCCGTTTCTCCTTCGGATAGTCCTTGCGCAGGGGGTGTCCCTCGAACTCCTCGTAAAGATAGATGCGCCGGAGATCGGGATGGCCGTCGAACTGAATCCCGTACATGTCGTACGTTTCGCGCTCGAGCCAATTCGCACCGCGCCAGACAGGCGTAACGCTCGGCACGTGAGGACTGGCTTCCGAGGCGCCAACCTTCAAACGCACCCGGTGATTCAACTTCAAGGAGTACAGGTGGTAGACGACTTCGAATCGCGGCTCGCGTCCCGGGTAGTCGACCGCGGTGACGTCCATCAGAAAGTCGAACGCGAACGCGGGGTCGTCCCGAAGCGTGGTGCAGACCTCGACCAGTGCGACTGGAAGCACGCGGACGACCAACTCGCCGCGACTCTCCGCCACTTCGACGATCCCCTCGAGCGCCTGGCTCGCGAGTGCCGTGACCAGCGACTGGCTCACGCGCTCTCTCTTTCCACGGCCGGCTCCGACGCACGGGTGTCGTATCCACGACGGATGCTTCCGAGGCGTTTCTCCAGATCTCCAACCGGAACCAGCAAATCCTGCTTGTGCCAGACGTTCCCACGCCAGTGCGTCGAGGCGATCGCCACCCGGTCACTCATCACGATCGCTTCCTCAGGGCAGGATTCCTCACAGAGGCCGCAAAACATGCAACGCGACATGTCGATGTCGAACACTCGCGGATAGCGCTCTACCTCGTCGTGCGTCTCGGCCGGATAGATGGTGATGCAATCGACCGGGCACGCCCATTCGCAGAGTCCGCACGCGACACAACGCTCCTTGCCATCGGGCATCTCCACCAGCACCGGCATGCCGCGGAACGCCGGCGCGAACTGCTGGGCTTCCTCCGGATAGTTGATCGTGAAGATGGTCGGACGCCCGCGGAGGAATCCCCAGAGATTGCGAAAGAAATGGCGCGAGGTCACGGCGAGCCCGCGCAGGATGGCGAGCGCGCCGAGAGAGTCCATGGCACGCGGTCGTGGGCGGCGCTCGACGGTAACGACGCGTCCGGGCATTCAGCCTTCCGCCTCGGCGTTGACCGGAGCCGCCACTTCACGCTCTGCCGTTGGGAGTCCTCCGCCCCCAAGGGCCTGCCAGCTGACCTGGGCATAGGTGGGCACGGCGCGCGCGATCTCCTGCAACATCAATGTGGGATCGAAACGGGGGGTCGAGAGCTTCGCACCCAGTCGGTGGGCGAGCGCGAAGAAGATTTCGCCATCGGACAGCTGCGATCCGGGGTCGAGCGCACGATCGATCCGCTGCACACGCCCGGCGACGTTGGTAAACGTCCCGCGCTTCTCGGCAAACGTCAGCCCTGGCAATACCAGATGCGCCAGTTCGACAATCGGATGCGCGTTCGTGGCATGGACGATCAGCGTCTCGAGACGCGCGAGGAGCGCGGCGCTCCGGGGGCCCCAGACCTCCCAAAGATCGGTCCCGGTCGCGTACAGCCCACGGATCGCGCCCGCCTCGATGCCGGCGGCGATTTCCTCGAGGGTGCCGGTCACCAATCCGAGGTCGCGCGCACCACGGCCATTCGCGGCCTTGTCCTCTTTGATGAGCAGCTCGTCCGCTGCCCCGAATTGAAGGGCTACGTCGAAGCGCGCAGTTTGAAGGCCCTGCGCAATCAATTCGCGGAGCATGAAGAGCTCTTCGTTGGTGAGGTGCGGCGATACGATGACCGCCAATGCGCCCTCGGCTGCGCCGAGCGTCTTCAAACGCGCGGCTGCCTCGTCGAGCGCAGCCTCCCAACCGATTTCGCCGACGGCGCCGTCGCGGCGCACCTGTGGTTCGCGCACGCGCGCCTCGTTCACGAAGCGGTAGCCAAGTCGCCCGTGATCGCACATCCAGGTGTCGTTCACGGCGTCGTTGCGTCGTGGCAGCAATCGCTGCACTTCGCGCCGCGCCACCCCGACTTTGACGTTGCATCCGTTCGAACAGCCAGGACACACACTCTCGGTCTCGTCGAGAAACCAGACGCGCATCTTGTGATGAAAGTCCTTGCTGAGCAGGGCGCCCACCGGGCAAATGTCCGCAGTGCAGATCGAATAGTCGTTCGCCAGGGGCTCGTCGGGAAACGTGTCGATGCGGGATTCGTCGCCGAGATTGAAGACGGCCAGTTCTCGCGTCTCGGTGATCTCGCTGCAGAACCGCACGCAGCGCCGACACAGGATGCAACGCTCTTGGTCGAGGACGACGCGCGGACCCACATCGACGCGCTTCAGTAGTTTGCGGCGTGGCTCCGTCGACTGCCCTTCGCGGGTTCCGTACTCGAAGCTGTAGTCTTGCAGATAGCATTCGCCCGCCTGATCGCAGATCGGGCAATCGAGCGGATGGTTGACCAACAAGAGCTCCAGCACTCCGTGCCTGGCGTTGACGACCTCGGGGCTCTGCGTGTCGATGACCATCCCGTCCCGCACAGGCGTGTTGCACGAGATGGTCAGCTTCGGCATGCCCTCGACCTTGACCATGCACATGCGGCAACTGCCATCGATGGAAAGCTTCGGATGGTAACAGTAGTGCGGCACCTGCAGGCCGTGATCGAGGAGTGCCGGAAGCAGCATGCTGCCGTCGGGCACCTCCAACGGCGTGCCGTCGACGGTGATGTTCGCCATGGGCCGGTCAGTCCTGAATCGCGCGCCCGCTGCCGTGGCGCGCGGGGTACGGCACCCCAGGTCGCTCGCTCTGCACGCGTTCCTGCAACTTGAGGAGCGCGTCGAGCACCGCCTGAGGATGCGGTGGACACCCGGGCACATAGACGTCGACTGGAATGATCGTATCGATCCCCTGTACCACGGCGTAGTTGTTGTACGGACCGCCGGAACTCGTACACGCGCCGAATGACATTACCCACTTGGGCTCGGCCATTTGCTGATACACGCGCTGGAGTACCGGCGCTTGGCGGTGGGTGATGGTGCCGACGACCAGCAGGAGATCAGCCTGACGTGGGGTGAACCGAGGGAGCGCGGCGCCAAAGCGCTCGAGATCGAAACGCGGACCAGCCACAGCCATGTACTCCATGCCGCAACATGCGGTCACGAACGGATAGCTGAAGAAGGAGTACTTGCGCGCCCATTGAATGACGTCCGCCAGCCGGCTCGCCGCAAACACGTTGCTGAACGCGCGCCCTTCGACGGCTGCCTGATCCTCTTCGGGCGACCCGCCCGAGACCAAGAAGCGCTCTTCCTCCATAACGGCTTGGTTCTACAGCGGATGACGGAAGGGCGCAAAGGTCCGCCCCCCCGTGATCGGGTGCTCAGCGCGGACGATGACGCAACTCGGGAAGTCCGACGTCGGGGAGCTGTTCACTGCCCGTGGTGCGCTGCCGGCAGCCGCTACGCTCACAGTCGCCGCCGGTTGCACATCCGCGACAGCAGTAAGTGACTCCACGCCATCGCATGCCGCGATCGATCGCGATGGGACAGCCGCAACGTGGACAGAGCATGTTCGCCATGACCGGCCCTCTACCGAGTGGCTCGGCGAACGTCAATTCCAACAGTCGACGATCGGTCGAGTGCGCCGTCGCGGTGCACTCGCACATCGCGAGAGGCGCTGTGAGCCGCGAAAAACGCGGCCCACAGCGTCTCTCGCGCTTGACAGTTTCACGAAAACTGCCTTAGGGTTGCGCTTCCGTTGTTACCAACACCAGAGGGGGGAATGCTGATGACGAAGACACAGTTGGTCGGAAAACTCGCGGATCAGACCGAGCTGCCGAAGAAGCAGGTCGAGGAAGTGCTGAGTTCGCTCGTCGAGATCATTCGGAAGTCTGTGAAGAAGAGTGATCCAGTGAAGATTCCAGATCTTGGGGGATGGCGCCTGCGCTCGATGAAAGCACGCATGGGTCGCAATCCGCAGACCGGAGAGCCGATCAAGATTCCAGCTCGCAAGAAGGTCGGCTTCACAGTTGCCAAGAGCTTCAAGGAACACGTACTCGCAGCGAAGCGCTAGCGCCGCATTGTAGTCGGCAGACCGCGACGGGGGACCTGCTCCTTGGTTCGCGCCAAGGACGCATCCCCCGGGCGCACCACATTACTTCCCCGGCAGGCGCACCACATTACTTCCCCGGTCGATGCACCGCTCAACTTCCCGGCGCGTGCACCAGCCCACTTCCCGGGCCGAGTTGCCCTACGACGTCGCGGGCGGATCCTTCTCTAAGAGCCGGACGTTCGAAGCGAGGACCTGCTTCCGTAGCCCCTGTGCGGTCACAATCGTCAGCATGGTGCCGACGATTTCCACGACCGTGAACGGCGCTACGTGCGACATCGTGACCACCGTGTCCCCGATCTTCACCATAGAGACATCATCGCATCGAAGAATCGAGTCAGCAACATCGGGGCGGCTCATTCGCAACGTCCGGAGTGAATCGTGCAACGTTGCCGCATCACAACCTCGCCAAGTAACCAAAGAATCAAGCACAGCCGTGGCACCGTAATTGCTGTCTACCGAGTAGCGGGGGAGATATCGCAACCACTACCCCTCTTACACTTCCAGAACTCCACCCCTCCTCGCGGTATCTCCTCCGCCCTTCCCTCCCACCATCAACTGACGTGGGACGGAACCTCGCCAACAGCGTCCGACTAACGGATCTCGAAGGCGAATGGCAGCCGCCATTCCGACTTGCGGCGCTTCTGATCGTGCACGCTGACGTAGAGTTGACCGGCTTCGGCTCGGAGCGGCGAATCAAGCGTGAGCTTCCAGTGGAGGTCGCCTTGCTTGGAACCGCCTTTGGCGAGCGCGAAGGTACTCCAGTCTTGCGGCACGTCGAACTCGATCCGGCGAAATCCGGCGATGAGAATCATCTCGACTCCGCTGATTTCGGCATCGCTTCCACTGTTGCTCAGGGTCAGGGCTCCGGTCAGCTCGACCTCGCGCGAGAACTCGTCACTGTGTGCGTGGCTCGCGTCGAAACGCGCGTCGAGCTTGGGGCGCGCAAACATACCAAACATCTCAACCTCCTCGGCCAGGGCGGCGTTACATCGTGGCCAGCGCTCGCTGTCAAGATCGGGGACTCCAGGGCGAGTCGCCTTGCCGCGGCCGGCACCGCTATGGCATAGGTGCCCAACTCAGGATTCCATGTGACCGATCCGATCAGTCCAGCCGCGCCGTCCAACCCTTCACCCGCGAGCGGCCCATCCTTCGACTCCTTCGACCTGCCCTCCTCGGTACAGGCTGGTCTGAAACAGACCGGGTTCACGCACTGCATGCCGATTCAGGCTCGCACACTCCCGTTCAGTCTCGAGGGCCGCGACGTCGCGGGTCAAGCCCAGACGGGAACCGGCAAGACGGCGGCGTTCCTGATCACGGTCTTCGCCCGCCTCCTGCGCTCCCCTATTGAGGCTCGTGGCCTTGCTCCACGCGCCTTGATCATCGCACCCACCCGTGAACTCGTCGTCCAGATCGCAGCGGACGCCGAGCAGATCGGTCGCGCCACCGATCTGGCCGTACACGCGGTGTACGGCGGCGTCGACTATCGCAAGCAACGGGACATTCTCGGTGCCGGGATCGACGTTCTGATCGGCACGCCGGGGCGGCTGATCGACTATCTCAAGCAGCAGGTGTACTCGCTTTCGGCTATCGAAGTACTCGTCATTGACGAAGCCGACCGCATGTTCGACATGGGCTTCATCAAGGACCTGCGATTCCTGCTCCGCCGACTGCCGTCGGTCGAGGAGCGTCAGTCCATGCTGTTCTCGGCGACACTGTCCTGGGACGTGATGGAGTTGGCCTACGAGTTCATGAACGAGCCGGAGCGCATCACGATCAGTCCGGATCAGATCACCGCCGAGAACGTCGAGCATCTCGTCTATCATGTCGGCAACCACGAGAAGGTCGGGCACCTCCTCGGATGCCTCGCGCGCGAAGGCGGCGCGCGGACGTTGGTCTTTACGAACATGAAGCGGACAGCAGACGACGTCGTGACCGCGCTGCAATCGAACGGCTACGACGCGGGTGCCATTACCGGTGACGTCGAGCAGCGCAAGCGCCTTCGCGTCCTGGCCGACTTCAAGGAAGGCCGTCTTCCTCTGCTCGTCGCCACGGACGTGGCGTCGCGAGGGCTTCACATTGCCGGGGTCACGCACGTCATCAACTACGACCTGCCCCAAGATCCTGAGGACTACGTGCACCGCAGCGGTCGCACCGCGCGCGCGGGTGCGTCCGGGCGCGCCATCAGCCTTGCCTGCGAGCGCTATGCCGACTCGCTCGAGGCCATCGAGAAGTACATCGGCTTCAAGCTCCCGTTCGAGATTCCGGGACCAGAATTGATGGTAACACCTGTCCCGTCGCCCGCTCGCAGCCGACGCCCGCGGAATTCTGCGCAACCGGCGCCACGTAGGACACCGTCTCGCGCCCGGCCCACGGAAAGTTCGCACACGCCCCCGGCGCCCGTCGAAGCGAAGGCCGGTGATGCCCCACGCAAGCGCCGACGGAGACGACGGAAGAGCGCCACGGCCACCGCCACCGCCCCCACACCCTCCGCGCCCTAGTGGATGGGTGCTAGGCGTCAGGGAAAGCGCCAACTAGGCGCAGTCCATGCCAGCCGCCTGCTGTGCGATTTCGGCGCACCGCAGGCGCTGAACGAGAGACGTGCCGCGGGCGGTGAGGCAGATGGGTGCCACGTGCAGATCCGGTCGTTAGAGGTTGAACCTGCCGCGACCCCAATGCGCGCTCGATCGAGACGCCAGTGCTTCGCCGGCACCGGCCTGCGCCGCCCGAACGGCTTCGCGACGAAAAACAGAGGTTTCGATTGACTGGGCGTACCGCAGCGGCCTAGTATCCGACCTCCACGCGGTCTGGCCACGATACCCTCTATTCTGAGCACGCCCGGGCACTCGGGCGGGTTCGCTGCCATATGTAGTAGGAGGCACGGAAATATGGGTCGAAGCTCCATTCCTCCATTTCCACCCCCGCTCGAGCCCCGGCGAGCGATGCAGAAGATGTCGGGCATCGAGCACCTCATGATCGCAGTGGTCAGCACTGCGTTCGACGACCTGCAGTGTGCCGACACGCGCCAGCGGGATACGGCTGTCCGCTATTTCTTCGACGATCCCGAAACACACGTTCTGAGCTTCCCGTCCGTGTGCCGACAGATGGATTGGTCGGTCTCGGCGGTTCGCCAGCGGTTGCATCGGACACTCGAAGTTCCGATGCTGGCCCCCGACCTGCCCCTTGCGGTGGGTGCGGCGGCGGCCAGCCCCGCGAGCCCCTAGTCTCGGCCACGTCCCAGCTGCACCACAATCGAAGCGTTGCCGCCTCCGGCTTGTCCCGGAGCGCGTCGACCGTTATGTCCTAGCCGCACTCATGAGCGAGTTGAAGATCGACCTACGCCAGGAGTTCCTCGGGCGCGTCAAGCAAGAGTTCATCGACGCGCTCCAGCCTGATGAGCGCGCCGCTGTTGGCGCCGCCACGGGCGAGATGGGCAACAAGCCCGACGCCGTCAAACTCGGTTGGCTCCGGATGCGGACCAAAGAAAGCTGGACCAAGCAGCGCTACACAATCACGGTAGGGCGTGCGCTCGGCAAGCTCCAGAAGATGCTCGACGCGCACGAGGCCGCCGAGCGGCCTCGTCAGAGCTAACACCCAGCGTCAGCCTATGGCCGTCCCCAAGAGCCAGGGTCGTCGCCAAGCGGCTACGCGAGAGCGGACGCTGCCGCCCGTCAGCCGGTGGTTTTGAGGTTCGCCCGCTCTTCCGCGGACATCTTCTCGCGAATGCGAGAGCCGTGCCCGAGGTGGCGATACAATCCGCCCTCGGCGAAGTACTCTTCGTACGGCTGTGCCGGTATGTACTCGGCCGGCTTCTTGTCACCGATCTTGACGCCGGTCACTTCTTCGACCAAGGCAACGTCGTACATTCGCACCGCATCGTAGTCGGTCAGCAAAGCGCAGATCTCGACGCAGATGTAGCACCCGATGCACTCCTGGAACCGATCCTGGACCGGCTGCAGCCCTCGATTGTCCACGGAGTCTGGAGCCAGGTACTCGATGCACGCGACCGGACAGAACTCCGGACACTTGCCGCACGGAAAACACAGATTGACGTCCATGAAGGCGACCTCGCGCGGTCGCTTCGTCTTCTCACCGATGTCCTCCGGGCCCTCCGGGGCATCGGCCATCCGGTCTTCCTTGAGGCGACGCTTGATGACCTCGACGGCGTCCATGGGCGTTGTCTCCCCCTACACGATGACCCGGTCTGGCGAAGCCGCGCAGTCATGCGGTGCCGTGCGCGGTCGCCAACGGTCAGCGGCGGATCAGCTACTGCGGTAGACGATGAATCCGTGGCTCAGGTCGTACGGTGACACAGCGATGGTAACGCGATCGCCCGGCACGACTTTGATGTGGTAGCGACGAAGTCGCCCACTGATGCGCGCGAGGAAGGAATGGCCTTGCTCCCCTTCCACACGGAAGTGGCCGCCGGCGAGTGCCTCGACCACCTTACCTTGAATCTGAATGAGATCGTCTCGTGCCACGGAACTCCTTGATCGCCGAAGAGGCGCCCCCTCTACTCGATTCAGATCCTCGACTGCTGCAGTTTGTCGAGATCGACGCGTACGCATCCTCTGGTGAAGCCCGTAGCCTGCACCTGGGGGGCTGAACCCGTCGCGGGACGTATCCGACATGATATAGCAAGAAGCGGTCGTCTTGTCGACACTCGAGATGGCGGGGACCTTCTCCTTGACGCCCGCGTTGGCCCCGCGTACGGTTGCGCCTTCCAACCCCAGCCTGGAGGAATGATGGGATCGATCGTCGAGTTCAACTGCTTGAGCTGCGGCTACGCCAGCGGCAATCTGTCCGTCGGCTGGGGCAAGGCCGGTCGGACCCGCTTCTGGGGAGGGCTGGGTGTCTGCGCCGCCTGTCAGCGCGTGTGCGTCGTCGATCTGTCCTCGAAGCAGGACACGCACAAGTGCGAAGACTGCGAGGGCGCCCTCCAACTACTCGAGGGTCTGGCTCAGGACATTCCGTGCCCGTCCTGTCAGACGGTGCTGAAGACCAAGAATCACGGCATCTGGAACTAGCGCGGCCGCTGCGTTCTAACCCGTCGCATTTCTACCAGCACCCGGCATCTCGCGCCGCGCGATCGATCTCCTCCAGCGCGACGCTGAGTTCATCTACGAAGGCTTCGGTCTCGGCCGCGATCTCCGCAGTTTGCGCCGCGTGCGCCTCGGGAAGCCACTCCGGGAGCACGACGACCGTCGGGGGAACCGTCCGCCGCGAGTAGAGATGCCCATTCCACTTCGGCGCGCCCACCGGCGGACGGGCGGGCTTCCGATACCTTCCCACCTGCGCAGGGACATCGAATGTCGCCGGCCGAAGATGAACCGGCCGCCCCGCCGCGTAGCGCACGGGCTGGTGATGCAGCCGGGTTGTCTCCTGCTCGGCGCGAATCCACTCCGGCCGCACGAACGGTCTGACCGACTCGAGCTCGTTGCCCGACTCGTCGCCATTGTGGATGCGCACGTCCATCGGCGCGTTCTCCCGGCCATCGAAGTAGTACCCCTGCGCGGCGGCTTCAGCCACGTTCTCCGCGACCGAGCGAAACGATCGCACGACAGCGTCATCGCGACTCGCCGTGATGCCTACCTGGGCGAAGGCGCGACGGAAGTCGCTGCAAAGACCGCGGCTGCGCGCGGAGTTCCCCGAGCGGACGGAATACGCTTCGAGCGGAGGGTGCCCCATGCACGGCGCGGCACCCGAAGGGAAAGCCAGCGAGGCATCTTTGAGCGATGCCGAAGAATGCTCCGCATCGACGCCGCCCACGACCTGAACGATCGAGCTATCTCGGTACATCACCGGCTCGCCATCGACGAACAGCGTGAACGCTTCAGGTCCACGGCGGCGCGTGCGGGAATACTTCGGATCGATCGTGCGCGCCATGACCTCGCCGACGCGAGTCGGTCGCTGAGGAGGACAGTCAGAGCGCTGCTCGCGGCGGGTTTCCTCGCGCGGCGGACGCGACTTGGTCGAGGGACCGCGCTTCGTGGGTCCGATCCGTCTGGTGCTCAAATACCCGAGCGGTGGTGGGCTCGCGACCTTGGCTCCGGGCGGGACGCGTTCTACACGGTTGGAGCAGTGCAGTTGCTGGTCGCTGTCATGCCAGCAATAGATGGAGTCGGCATGCGCCGACGCAGCAGTGAACAGAAGGCCAAGGATGGCAAGGGAAGAGGAAAGACAGGTCATCGGGAGGCTCCGGGAATCGGTGGTAGGAATGTGACGTTCGCCACGAGCGTAACACCGGGTTTCCGGGATCGTCAACGTACTTATTGTACGTTTCTTGCGGGCACGACGATTGCTCCCTTTTTGCGCCATGCGCCTCGCAACTGCCATCGTCTTCGCCCTAGCGGTTCTCATCCCCAGCCACGCCCCGGCGGCGTTCGAGCCTGGAACAGATCCCGAACGCGCTGGGATGTGCGATGCGTTCGACGGGCTCGCGTTCACGTTTTGCGTCGCACTCTGCGAGGCACGTGAATGCGATCGGCAACCACTCGACGACGTGCGCTGCGATGCTCTGCAGCGCGGCTTCGATCGCGTCAGCGACGGCCGGGCCGCGCCCTGCGAGGCTGGTGGTTGGTTGTACCCTTCGCTCGATCCTCTCTAGCCGGTCCGATCGCCGCGCTGCTCTCGATCCTGGTCACCCTCGGGTGCCTCCCTCTTCCCGCGGAACGGATGGCCGCTTCAACCGCGCCGCAAGCCGCTCGGGCCTCGCCTCAGATCACGGTGGTCCTGGACGGTGACACTCTCCACCCGAACGTGAAGAGTGTCACGTTGCGCCCGAGCGAATCGATGCCGCTGCTCGATCGTGTTAGCCACGACTCGCTTCCCCAGGGTCCCGGATTCGCCCTGTGGCTCGCGGAACCCGCGGCGCCGGCGCGCTGGCAGGCCGATCGCGGTTCGATCTCGGTCGAACGTGCGGGCACGCCGGCGCGCACCCACTACACCGCGCCGGCGACGGCGGGTATCGACCGTCTGCGGATCGTCGACGATGGGTCTCCAGCACGCCCCCTAGCGGAGATCATCGTTCTGACGCTGATCCCGTTCGAGGTACTTCGCACCGAACGCATCGACACCTATCGGATCGGGCGCTACCCTCCCCCGCTCGCCGACACGGCTCCCCAGGCTCGAGCGCGGCGGTCGTCCATCGATGGGTTCGTCGAGGTTACGCACGAGAATCGTCCGACGCGACTCTCGTCGCATGTGCGGCTGCGAGACCTCGAGTGCAAGCAGGCCCACGAAGGGTATCCGCGGTATCTGGCCCTCGACGTGCGCATCCTCGACAAGCTCGAGCGTCTGACGGATCTGCTGCAGGCAGAGGGTATTCCTGGGACCGCCCTCACGATCATGAGCGGCTACCGTACCCCCTACTATAACCGACGGATCGGCAACCGGACGGCGTGGTCCCGCCATGTGATGGGAGACGCGGCGGATGTATTCGTCGACCGCGATGGCGATGGCAACATGGACGACCTGGACGGCGACGGGCGGGTTTCGCTCGCCGATGCCGAGGTGCTCCTCAGGTTCGTGGATGCGCTCGACGCTGAGTCGCCGATGGTCGGGGGTGCTTCAGCGTATCCGGCGACCGCGAGTCACGGCCCGTTCGTCCACCTCGACGCACGTGGCTACCGTGCGCGCTGGTAGGCACTCGAACGAGCCGTGTGATGTGGTGTGACAGCTACCGCGTCAGTCGCTTGTACCGGATGCGGTGTGGTTGCTCCGCATCCGCACCCAGACGGCGACGGCGATCCAACTCGTAGTCGGCGTAGTTGCCCTCGAACCATGTCACCTGGCTCTCGCTTTCGAAGGCAAGGATGTGGGTTGCGATACGGTCCAGGAACCACCGGTCGTGGCTAATTACGACCGCGCAGCCGCCGAAGTCGAGCAGTGCGTCCTCGAGAGCGCGCAGCGTGTCGACATCGAGGTCGTTCGTCGGTTCGTCGAGCAGGAGAAGGTTGCCCCCTCGACGGAGAAGCTTGGCGAGATGGACGCGGTTGCGTTCGCCTCCCGAGAGGTCCCCAACACGCTTTTGTTGATCCGACCCCTTGAAGTTGAACGATGCGACATACGCGCGTGAGGGGACTTCCCGCCGACCGACCATGAGCTGGTCAGCCCCATCACTGATTTCCTCCCACACGGTCTTGGTCGAATCGAGCTGATCGCGACTTTGATCGACATAGGCGGTCTCCACGGTATCGCCGACCTGCAGCGTGCCGGCGTCAGGCGCTTCGGCTCCCGTGATCATCCGAAAGAGCGTTGTTTTCCCCGCACCGTTCGGTCCGATGACGCCGACGATGCCACCGGGCGGGAGCGAGAAGGAGAGCTCGTCGACGAGCAATCGATCGCCGTACCCCTTGCGGAGACTCTCGGCCTTGACGACGACGTCGCCGAGACGCGGGCCCGGTGGGATGACGATCTCGGCGTGCGACTGGCGCGCAGCGCTATCCGCTTCGAGCAGACTCGAATACGCCTGAAGGCGCGCCTTACTCTTCGCCTGTCGCGCCCGCGGAGCCATCCGGACCCATTCGAGCTCGCGTGCCAGGGTGCGCGCGCGCGCCGACTCGTGCTTCTCTTCCTGCTCGAGTCGTTGACGCTTTTGATCGAGCCAGGAGGAGTAGTTGCCCTCCCAGGGAATGCCGGCTCCACGGTCCAGCTCGAGGATCCAACCGGCCACATTGTCGAGAAAGTAGCGGTCGTGGGTGATCGCTACGACGGTGCCTGGATACTCCTGCAGATGCCGCTCCAGCCAGGCGACGGACTCGGCGTCGAGATGATTCGTCGGCTCGTCGAGCAGCAGGAGATCGGGTGCTTGCAGAAGCAGGCGACACAGGGCGACGCGTCGCCGCTCGCCGCCAGAGAGCGTCGTAACGTCGGCGTCGCCCGGCGGCAGTCTGAGCGCATCCATCGCGATCTCCACCGTCCGCTCGAGTTCCCAGCCGTTGGCGGCTTCGATACGATCCTGGAGCTCCCCCTGCTCTTCGAGCAGTCGTTCCATCGTGTCGGGATCCGCCGTGCCGAGTTCGACACTCACCTCCTCGAAACGGGCAAGCACGGCTTGCAACTCGCCGACCCCTTCCATGACGTTTCCTTGGACGTCCTTGTCCGGATCGAGATCGGGCTCCTGTGGGAGATGTCCGACACGAACGCCGTCCGCGGCCCAGGCTTCGCCGGTGAAGTCGGTTTCCAGGCCAGCCATGATGCGAAGAAGCGTGCTCTTTCCGGATCCGTTGGCCCCCAGAACGCCGATCTTGGCTCCGGGCAGAAAAGAGAGCCAGATGTCGTGCAGGACCTGTTTGTCCGGCGGATGGATCTTGCCGAGATCCTTCATCGTAAATACGAACTGCTTGGCCATTGCGTCCCCGATCCCCTTTTGGTGAATCCCGTGTGCTATACCGGCCCGCGACCACCATCAAACGGCTGTCTGGACCCGACCGAACCGTCCAACACTCTTCGAGGAGTTTGCTTCCGTGCCATCGCCACGAGCTGCACTGATCACGATTGACGGCGTCACCCGGTGCTGGTGGGGTGCGAGCGATCCCCTCTACCGCCACTACCACGACACCGAGTGGGGTCGGCCCGTGCATCGCGACCGTGCGCTCTACGAGAAGCTCTGCCTCGAGGGCTTCCAGGCAGGGCTGGCCTGGATCACCATTCTCCGCAAACGGGAGCACTTCCGGGAGGCTTTTCGCGGTTTCGATCCTACCGTGGTGTCTCGGTTCGGTGCCCGTGACGTCCGCCGACTGCTCACGAATGCAGGGATCGTCCGTCACCGCGGCAAGATCGAAGCGGCGATCCACAACGCGGCACGCGTCCTCGAGGTGCGTCGTGAATCGGGCTCGTTCAGCCGCTACATCTGGAGCTACGCTCCTCGTCCCCGGGCGGCTCCGCGCCGACGCGCCGGGATTCCCGCGGTCACCCCGACCTCACGAGCGCTCGCCGCGGACCTCCGTCAGCGGGGCTTTCGCTTCGTCGGCCCCACGACCGTCTACGCCTTCATGCAAGCAATGGGTCTGGTCAACGACCACCTCGCGGGCTGCGACTTCCGGGCGCCTGCGCGCGCGCTTCCCAGACCTCGGAGCGGCCGTTAAGCTGCCCCGACCATGACCGAAGTCACCGCGATCTTCCATCGCACGAAGAGTGTCTCCATCTATCCGATCGAGGGTGATCGATTCTTGATCGACGCCCTCCTCCAGGACGAGGTGCACGACGTGCATGTGGAGG
>JAJCZP010000110.1 GCA_029262315.1 Deltaproteobacteria bacterium
GCGCTGGTCGACGCCATGCACCTGTACGAGCATTTCGGCGGCATCATCAACCTGCGCGCGTGGCGCAAGTTGTCGAAGATCATCGACACCGTGACGCAGGTCTGGACCGAGCCTGATCACGGAATCTGGGAGCCGCGCACCGGCAAGCGGCACAACGTGCACTCGAAGCTGATGAGTTGGCTCGCGCTCGATCGCGGCGTCGGTATCGCGCGTGCATTCGGCGACCCAGCGCTCGCAGAACGCTGGACGCTGGGGGCGCAGCGCATTCATCGCAACATTCGCTCGAACGGCCTCGATGAGACCGGCCGGCACTTCGTGAACGCCTATGGTGAGTCGCGGCCGGACGCGTCCCTGCTGCTGCTCGCAGCACACGGGTTCCTTCCGGAGAGTGATCCGCGCATGCGGGCGACCACCGACTGGGTGCGTGCCGAACTCGGCAGTGGCCCGTTCCTCTATCGGTATCGCGCCGACGACGGTGTGGGCGGCGAGGAGGGCGCGTTCGTCCTGGCCGGATTCTGGCTCGCCGAAGTGCTGGCGCTGCTCGGGGATCTCGACCAGGCGCTCGATGTCTTCAACGCCCACGTGGGCGTGACCAACCACCTCGGGCTTCTCGCCGAGCAGGTGGATCCCACTACTCGGACGGCGCTGGGCAACTTTCCCCAGGCGTTCAGCCACCTCGGCCTGATCAATACGGCGCTTCGGATCGATCGTGCGCAGCGTTTGCGCGAGGAGGGGTCCGACCGCGGGCCGCACTTGATCGGCGACACGTTCGCCCGGATTCGCTAGGGTGCCTGCCGCCATGCGTGTGCTGCCAACACCGTCGGACCTTGAGGTGGCGACGCTCGGGCCGTGTCGGTATCCGTCGCCGTACCCGGCCGACGAGCCGTTCGTCGACGATCGCGAGCGCGTCATCGTGTCGGCCGACATGAGCGAGATCGAGACAGTGCTCGCGACCGGGGCGTCGTTGCCGTCGTTCGAGCGTGCCGGTCCGCGTCGCAGTCTCTTCTTCGAGCCGTCGACGCTGACGTGCGGCATCCTGACCTGTGGGGGGCTCTGTCCGGGGCTGAACGACGTCATTCGTTCGCTCGTGCTGCGGCTGACCTACGGCTACGGGGTGCGTCGCGTGCTCGGCTTTCGGTACGGATACGCGGGGTTGAGCGGCGCGCCGCCAGCCGAGACCATGGCGTTGACGCCTTCCATGGTCGAGGACATCCACGAGCACGGCGGCACGCTCCTCGGTTCTTCGCGGGGGGCGCAGGATCTTGGCGACATGGTGGCGACGCTCGAACGGCGGGGTGTCGGGTTGTTGTTCGTGATTGGTGGCGACGGTGGCTTGCGCGGCGCCTCCGCGCTCAGTGGCGAGATTGCACGTCGTGGATTGTCGATTGGCGTGATCGGCGTGCCCAAGACGATCGACAATGATCTCGACTGGATCTCGAGAAGCTTCGGTCTAGTGACCGCGGTGGATACGGCCCGGACGGTCGTGACGACCGCACACGAAGAGGCGCGCGGTGCCTGGAATGGTATCGGGCTCGTGCGGTTGATGGGGCGGCACGCGGGTTTCATTGCGGCCGGTGCGACCCTCGCGAGCGCCGACGTGAATTTCTGTCTGGTGCCCGAAGTGCCGTTCGTGTTGGAGGGGCCTGGCGGCTTTTTCGAGAGGCTCGAAGCGAGACTCGATGAGAAGCATCACGCGGTCGTCGTTGTCGCCGAGGGGGCTGGACAGGATCTGATGGGACCGACCGATGCGCTCGATGCGTCGGGCAATCGGAAGCTCGGCGATGTCGGTGTGTTTTTACGCGACCGCATGGCCGCGTACTTCACGGCGCGTGGCAAAACTGTGCCGATCCGCTACATCGATCCGAGCTACACCATACGGAGTATGCCCACGAACGCGTTCGACTCACAGTATTGTTTGGTCCTTGGTCAGCACGCGGTGCACGCTGGCTTGTCTGGCAAGACGAACATGGTCGTCGGCTACTGGAATCAACGCTTCACGCACCTGCCGATTCCGCTGGCGGTGCGCGCGGGTCGCCGTCTCGATCCTCGTGGTGACGTGTGGCGAAGGGTACTCGAGACGACCGGACAGCCGGCGTCGATGGCAGCGCGATCGGAGGAATCATGAAATCCCTGGTACTACTGCGACACGGCGAGAGCCTGTGGAACAAGGAGAATCGCTTCACCGGCTGGACCGATGTCGGGCTGAGCGAGAAGGGCACCGCGGAGGCGAGCGAGGCGGGGCGGGTGCTGGCCGCCGACGGCTATCGCTTCGATGTCGCGTATACGTCGGTACTGAGGCGGGCCATCAAGACCCTGTGGCTGGCGCTCGAAGAGATGGATCTCATGTGGATCCCCGTGCACCGCAGCTGGCGCCTGAACGAACGTCACTACGGCGCACTTCAGGGACTGAACAAAGCCGAGACCGCCGAGAAACACGGCATGGAGCAGACGCAAATCTGGCGTCGCAGTTACGACATTCCGCCGCCGGCGCTTGCGCCGGGGGACGAGCGCTCGCCGGTCAGTGATCCACGCTACGCCGACCTCTCACCAAGCCAGCTGCCGCTGACCGAGTGTCTCAAGGATACCGTCGAGCGGTTTCTTCCCTATTGGCACGAGACGATCGCGCCCGCGGTGCTCGCCGGACAGCGGCTCCTCATCGTCGCGCACGGCAACAGCCTGCGTGCGCTCGTGAAATACCTCGATCATGTGTCCGATGAAGATGCGGTTGGGCTGAATATTCCTACGGGCATCCCGCTCGTGTACGAACTCGAGGACGACCTCAAGCCGATCCGCCACTTTTACCTCGGGGATCCCGAGGCAGTCGCCAAGGCCACCGCGGCGGTGGCGGGCCAGCTGAGCAAGAAGTAGGGCCCGCGCGCCGCCCGCCTCTAGCCGCCGCTGTAGCTGTCTTCGCCCTTCTGATTTTCCCGAAGGCCCGGATAGAATGGCATCCAGCGCCGGATGATCTGATCGACCGTGCCGTCTCGTTTCCAGTGTGCGAGCTGCTCGTCGACGGCTCCGCGAAGCCCGGTGTCGCCCCGGCGCATGCCCCACCCGAGAGGCTCACGCTTCAACGACTCCCGAAGCACGGAGAACTCGGACTCGTTCTCAGATACCAGCCATGCGATCATCGGCGCGTCGTCGATGAAGATTTCGATGCGTGACCGTCGCAAGTCGAGCACGGCGTCTTTGTGCGAGAGATAGGTGATCGGGCGCGCGTCACGCATCATATCCTCGACGAATTGCTCGCTGGTGGTGCCCCGACGGACGCCGACGTCGTCGGTCGTGTCTAGGATCTTCTTCGCGGTGTCGTACTTCTTCTTGTTGCGACGGTGCATCATCGCCAGCAGGCCGGAGCTCAAGTAGGGCTCGCTGAAGGCGATGCGTACTTGGCGTCCGACGGTGATCGTCATTCCGGACATGATGATGTCGGTGCGCCGGTCGAGGAGTGCGGTGACCTGGCCCTCCCAGGGGACCTCTACGAACTGCAATGAGCGCCCGAGCCCCTGCGCGAGCGCACGCGCGAAGTCGGCCTCGA
The DNA here is from genome assembly GCA_029262315.1 of Deltaproteobacteria bacterium. Classification (GTDB taxonomy): domain Bacteria; phylum Desulfobacterota; class Binatia; order UTPRO1; family UTPRO1; genus JAJCZP01. Next base: position 3,539 of record JAJCZP010000110.1, read on the forward strand.
CGCCGACGATATCCTCGCCCTGCCTGAAGATCAGGGGAGGCGTGGTCGCCGTGATGCCGACCCGCAACGGAGGTTCGGGCTCGGCCACGGTCACCCGGGTTCTGGGCGGGCAGGCTGCCAGTGCGAGGGTCAACAGGAGCAGCGTGACTGTATGAAGGTGCCATCGTCGCATGTATCTGGATCCTTTCGCCGGAGCGGCCTGCGCGTCTGCTGCCGCCGTCCCAGCGCACGTGTGCCGCGTCTCGCGGCGGATATCAAGACGGGTGCCCCAGTGCTGGTTTGCGCGCCCACTGGAAAGCGTCTACAGGTCCCGCCGGGAAAGCTGAGGGGGCAGAGCGTGCCGACACCATCAACCGTAGAATCGCAGGAGGGGGTACGCCGGGTGTGAACGGGGCGGAGCCCGAGCCGATCGTGGGCACTGGCGGATCGTTCGATAGGTTTACGCTGCTGCTGGTGCTGTTGGCGGCGTTGCTGTTGCTAGGGCCGCTGGTGGATGGGGTGACCGATCCCCTGGAGGTTTCCACCATCCTGTTCTTGGCGCTGATGCTGGCGCTCGTCCGTGCGCTCGACCTGCACTGGGGCGTGCTGATCTTCGGCGTCACCCTGATCGCCTGCGGCTTTCTCTACGAGACCGCGGTGAACCGCGGCGCCGTCGTCGTCGTGCAACCCGCCATTCTCGTCATTACGCCGATCGCGTACCTCCTCTTCGTCGGCGCGGCGATCGTCGGCTTGATGCGTGTCGTGCTCTCGCACCAGAGTGTGTCCGCGGAGACGGTGCGGGGTGGGGTCGCCGTCTATCTTCTCCTCGCCGTCGTATGGTCTCTGCTTTTCGAGGTCGTGGCTCTGCTGAATCCGGCCGCGTTCGCGGGGGCGGTGGGCGGCGGGGGTGTCGATCCAGCGGCCGTCCGCGGCAACTTCATGTACTTCAGTCTGACGACCATGACGACGCTCGGATACGGGGACATCGTTCCCAGGAGTGCGTTCGCTCGAAATCTCGTGACGCTCGAGGCAGTGTCCGGCCAGCTGTTTCTGGCCGTATTCATGGCCCGCCTCGTTGGGATCCAGATCGCTCAGGAGCTCAAAGCGCGCTGAGGCGGCGCCGGAGAGAGAGTTCGATGTCTATTCCTACCCGACTCAGCGCCGCGTTCCTCGGGGTGGTGGTGCTGCTCAGTGGCACGCCCGGCGGCGCGGTAGACGATCTTCCCATTGAGGTCCGCTCGCGAGCGCTCGTGCGCATCGGGATCGTTCTCGACGGCCCGTGGCGTCGGAGCCTCGAGCTGCAAGAAGTCCTGCGTGATGAGATTACACAGCTGGTACGCCAGGAGTTCGATGTACGATTTACCGATCCCATCGTCGGCGATTGGACAGGGCCGGGTGTGCGTCGGGCGCTCGACCGAGCGTACGCGTCACCGGGCGTCGATCTCGTGGTGGCCTTCGGGGTGTTGGCCTCGAACGATGCGGCGCATCGTTCGAACCTTCCGAAGCCCACGGTGGCCCCATTCATCGTCGATCGAGAGCTGCAGGAGGTCCCGTTCGTCGACGGGGCGAGCGGAGTGCGCAATCTGAACTACATCGTTGCGGCCGGGGACCTCTCCGTCGAGATCCAGGCTCTGCACGAGGTCGCGCCGTTCGAGGTACTCGCGTTTCTCGGATTCGAGCAGGCGATCGAGGCCGTTCCCGCGTTCGAGGACGACGTCCGGAAAGCGGCGCGAGAGCTCGAGGCCGAGGTCGTGTTTCTTCCGCACGCCGATACACCGGAGGCGACGCTTTCCGCGCTGCCCGCTCACGTCGACGCCATCGTCATTGGCCCGCTGTTCTGGCTCAGTCCTGCCGAATTCCAGCGCCTGGTCGACGGGATCACGACGCGCCGGCTCGCGAGCTTGGCGTTGGTTGATGTCGAGGAAGTGCAGCAAGGGATCCTCGTCAGCCTCTCTCCCCGCGGGGATACGAGCCGGTTGGCGCGACGGGTGGCCGTGAACGTGCAGAGCATTTTGCTCGGTGAGGACGCCGGGACGCTGCCCGTAGCGCTCGCCCAGCGCGAGGAACTGACGATCAATATGGCGTCCGCGCGGGCAATCGGCGTCTCGCCGCGCTGGGAGGTCTTGAGCCGAGCGGTTCTCCTGAACGACGAGATTCAGGGCGTGCGTACTCTCTCCTTGCGACAAGCCGCCACCGAGGCGATCGAGGCCAATCTCGACCTTCGTGTTGCCGATCGCGACGTGACGGCGGGGATGGAATCGGTTCGCCGCCAGCGTGCCGAGTTGCTGCCGCAGATCGCCGGGAGAACGACCGGCACGATCATCGACGACGACCGTGCCGAGGCGAGTGCCGGTACGACGCGCGCGCGTACGGTGACCGGTGCGGTCGGGTTGTCGCAGTCGGTCTACTCCGATCCGTTGTGGGCGGGCTTCCAGATCGAGCGTTACGATCAGCGCTCGCGTGAGTACGAGCGCGAGGTCGTGCGGCTCGACGTGGTCCGTGACGCGACCGTGGCCTACCTCGACGTGCTCCGGAGGGTCGCGCTCGAGCGTATCGAGCGCGAGAATCTCGACCTCACACGGAAGAACCTGGAGCTCGCGCAAGTACGTGTTTCCGTTGGGGTGTCCGATCGGTCTGACGAGTACAGATGGGAGAGCGAGATCGCCAACGATCGCCGCGCATTGATCGATGCCATCGCCGCCCGTCGCCAGGCCGAGTACGACTTGAATCGCATCCTCAATCGTCCGATCGAGGAAGCCTTCGATACCGTCGAGGCCGATATCAACGATCCGCGGCTGCTCTCGCAGTCGGCAGCCCGATACGTCGATCGTCCGGCGACCTTCACGGTTTTTCGCGATTTCATGGTGGAGCGCGGTCTCGCCCAGTCTCCTGAGCTGCGATCGATCGATGCCAACATCGCGGCGCAGCAACGTGTGTTGGTCTCGGCCAAGCGGTCGTTCTGGCTCCCGGATTTCTCCGTGCGCGCTGAGTACGCGGATCGCCTGTCGGAGGATGGTGCGGGAGGCGACGGGCTCGGCATCCCGGGCTTCGAGTTGCCGCGCCCCGACGATCAAGACTGGACCGTGTCGCTCGAGGCGTCGCTGCCGCTGTTCACGAGCGGCGCGCGGCTGGCCGAGATGCGACGCGCGAACGAAGATCTTCTGCGTTTGAAGACGTTTACTCGGGCGACTGCGCAACGGGTCGAGCAGGACATCCGCAGCTCGCTCCTGCAGGCGCAGGCGTCGTTTACTGCGATTCGACTGACACGGGAGTCGGCGGATGCCGCGCGCAAGAATCTCGATCTAGTGACTGATTCGTACTCACGCGGGGTCGTGGGTATCATTACCCTGCTCGATGCCCAGAACGCATCGCTGGTTGCCGAGCAGGGTGCGGCGACGGCTGTCTTTTCGTTCTTGAGCGATTGGATGCGCTCGCAGCGCGCGGCCGGGAGCTTCGATTTCTTGCTCCCGGCTGAAGAACGGAAAGCCCTGGTACAGCAGCTCGATGAGTTCTTTGCGGCCGCTGGTGCACGGCCGGAACGCGTACGTTAGGAGGATAGCTGCCGTGAAGTTCAGACCACCGACGTCCGACGACATTCGAAGCGCTGCCGCCGATCTAGGATTGGAGCTCGACCACGACGAGAGCCTCGAGTACCTGGCGCTGACGGACGCCTTTGCGCAGGGCATTCAGGTGCTCGATGCGACTCCCGACGATTCGCCGGTCCAGTCACCGCCGCGCGATGCGGGCCATCAGCCCACAGCCGCGGAGAACCCCTACAACGCGTGGTACCGCCGGACGGACATCACGGGGGCCTCGAGTGGCAAGCTCGCCGGGAGGACCGTGGCGTTGAAGGACAACGTCATGCTGGCCGGCGTGCCTATGATGAATGGGACGTCGCTCCTCGAAGGCTATGTGCCCGAGATCGATGCGACGATCGTCACGCGTATTTTGGATGCGGGTGGGACGATCACGGGAAAGGCGCATTGCGAGGGAATGTGCGTGTCTGGGGGAAGTCATACCAACGCCACCGGCCCGGTGCACAATCCGCGTCGTCGCGGGTATTCCGCCGGTGGTTCCTCGTCGGGGAGCGCCGCGCTGGTGGCGGCGGGTGACGTCGATATGGCCATCGGTGGTGACCAGGGAGGCTCGATTCGAATGCCGGCGTCGTTCTGTGGCATCTACGGATTGAAGCCGACGTTCGGTCTCGTACCGTACACCGGGGTCCTCCCCATCGAGCCGACGCTCGATCACGTCGGGCCCATGACCAGCACCGTGCGCGATGCCGCACTCCTGCTCGAAGTCATCGCTGGGGCGGACGGCCTCGATTCACGCCAAGGGGCTCCCATCGTTCATCCCTACGGCGCGATGCTCGAGGGGGGAGTCGGGGGGCTCCGCATCGGCGTCTTGGGCGAGGGGTTCGGCCTTCCGACGTCGCAGCCAGGCGTCGATGCCGCCGTACGTGCCGCTGGGACGGTGTTGGCCGGCCTCGGCGCAGTCGTCGAGGAACTCTCGGTGCCACTGCATCTCTACGCGGGTGCCCTCGTGGCTCCGTTGGTGAGCGAAGGCGTGCTGCAGACCATGCTCGACGGGGATGGCTTCGGGAGTGGCCGGCAGGATCGCTACGTTCCGAGTCTGGTCGAGAAGATGCACGGCTGGCGTGCCCGTGCGCGCGAGCTTCCCGAGACCGTCAAAGTGGCGGCGGTCTTGGCCACCTATCTCCGAAAGCACCACGGCACGTACTACTATGCGAAGGCCATGAACCTCCGCCGGCAGGTGCGGGCTGCGTATGACGAGGCGCTGGCACGGGTGGATCTCCTCCTGCTGCCGACGACGCCGATGACGGCGACGCCCATTCCAGGGGCCGACGCGAGTCGCGAGGAGATTCTGCAGCGCGCCTTCGAGCCGACGACCAACACGGGTCCCTTCAATCTCACGCATCACCCCGCGATGAGTGTCCCGTGTGGCGATGCCGACGGTCTGCCGGTCGGCATGATGCTCGTCGGCAAGCACTTCGACGAGCCCACGATCCTCCGTGCAGCATACGCTTTCGAGCAATCGGGCGCCGCCGGCGGTTGAGTGGCGCGGGGGCGTTGCGTCGAGGGGGCACGCCCGGACAATCGGACGCACGTGCTCTCGTAGCTGTGTCGTGCGCGCGCGCGCTGGCGATGACGACGACGCTCGAAGAGGCAAGCCGCGCGCAGGTCGCGACCGCGCCGGGCGATGGGTGGTTCCTGGCCGGCGCCGGCTCGTGGTTCAGCGCCTGGGGTATGCAGGGCGTGCTGTTTTCGTGGCTGGTAGTTGGCGAGGCGCGGGCGAGCGCGGAGTGGGTCGGCGTCCTGCAAACGTCGACGATGCTGCCGACGCTCGCCTTTCTGCTCATGGGCGGCGTGACGGCAGACCGGTACGATCCGCGAGGCCTCTTGATGCGGTTGTACGTGCTGGCGGCGCTTCCGGTTCTCGCGCTCGCGGTTGCCGTCACCACCGACCGCCTCGCGCTGGGCGGTCTGTTCGCTTACGGGCTTTGCATCGGGACCATCTCGTCCTTCACGATGCCGGCTCGGGATACGTTACTCTCGCGCGTCGCCGGGACGGACATGATGCATGCCGTGACCGGCACGACTGCTACGCAGTTCGGCGCTCAGGCCGCGGGCACCCTCTTGGCAGGCGCGGCGCGATGGATCGGGAGCGCGCCGATGCTCGTCGTGCAGGCTTTGCTGCTCGTGTTGGGATCGTTCGTGACGTCGCGTGTGCCCTCCACCCCGGTCGGGACCCCGGTACAGCCGACGTCATCGGTGCTTCGCGATATCCGGGACGGGATCGTGGAAGTCGCGCGCACGAGTCAACTGCGCGCGGCATTGGCGATGGCCATGGCCGTGGGCATGCTGTTCATCGGGCCTTTCCTCGTCGTCTATCTGCTCCTGGTACGTGATTACTACGCGGGCGGTGTCGATCAGCTTTCGATCGTGCTGATGATGTTTCCGCTGGGGACCATCGCGGGGTCGCTGGTCTTGCGCCGGATCGGGGGAATCCAACGCAAGGGGCGAGCGGCTCTGTGCTCGCTCGCATCGGCAGCCTGCCTCATGGGTAGTGTTGGGCTCGGGGTTCCCCTCTGGGGGCTCGTCCTTCTGACGTGGTGCTGGGGGCTCAACGCGGCGGTCTTCATCAACTGCACGCGCACGTTGTTTCAGGAGGCCGCGCCGCCACAGAGCCGGGCGCGCGTACTGTCGATCTATCAGCTGGGGTTCATGGGGATGGCGCCCGTCGGTGCGCTCGTCTCCGGCGTGCTGAGCGGGCGTCTAGGTCCACTGGAGACCCTACTCGTGTTCGCGGGTGGGATGTTGACGGTGGTCGTGCTCATGGCTGGGCTTACGAACACCGCACACATGGAGTGAACGGACTCCGTCGGTACCGAGTTCGAGTTTGCGTTCCCCGGACGCGACGCGAAGTTTTCCAGCTGGCGCGTGACGGATCAGGACTCGCCGCCGCCATCGTCGCCGCCGCTTTCCTGGGGCCCGCCGGGGCGAGCGCGGGCGGACGGTCTGCGCTCGTGCGATCCCGGTGGCTCGTCTCGATCCGGCGCCGATGGCTTCGGCGCGAGGGGTCGGCCGTGGAGCATCTCGCCGACGCGGTCGAGGTCGCGCACGTGCAGATCGTGCTGCGGGAATGGGATCTCGATCTGGTGTCGCCGGAACGCGGCGTCGATGGCGAAGCGGATATCGCTCATGACCCCTAGTCGTCCGCCGTTGTCCCGGACGTACGCGCGCACCTCGAAGTCGAGCGAGCTCGATCCGAAATCGCAAAACAGCACGTAGGGGGCGGGCAGGGAGGAGACCTTGGCGTGTCCGTTCGCGCAGGCGAGGAGGAGCTCGCGTACCTTCTCCACGTCCGAGCCGTAGGCGACGCCCACCGAGATTTCGATCCGACCGTAGTGATCGCGATGTGTCCAATTGACCACGGAGGAGGAGAGTACCTCCGAGTTCGGGATGATGACCGCCGAGCGCTGGAACGTCTCGAGCTCGGTGGCCCGAACGTTGATGCGTTTCACGATTCCCTCGAAGCCGCCGAGGACGACCCAATCGCCGAGCTTGATCGGGCGTTCTACCAACATGATGATTCCGGAGACGAAGTTGTTGACGACGTTCTGGAGGCCGAAGCCAATGCCCACCGAGAGCGCGCCGGCGAGGAGCGCCAGGTTGGAGAGGTCCAGTCCCAGCGTCGAGACGCCTACGGCGCCGGCGATGAGAAGTCCCGTGTATCGAACGGCTGCCGTCAGCGAATGCTGCGCCCCCGTGCCGAGCTGCGTTTGCGGGAGCACGCGCTCCTTGAGCGTGTGACGGAGAAAGCGCGTGAAGGCGAGGATGGCCCCGACGGCGACGCTCGCGATCAGGATGTCGGCGAACGATATCCGCAAGGTTCCGATGTGGACACCTTCGGCCAGTGCGCCGATCCAGACGGACAACGTCGTCCACGGCAATCCGAGACCGACCAGCCACAGCAGGATGACGCCGATCGCCAGGGCCGCGTCCGCCCACAGGCGGAGCCAGAACAGGGCGATCGTACCGCCGCGTTCTTCGAGGCCCAGGAAATCGAGAATCCGTGCCGAGCTCGGGTGCTCGGGCGACAGTGCGAGAGCGAGGAATGTGTCGACGAGGGTTCGTGTGAGCGTGAACCCGAGTAGTGCGACTCCCGACAGCGCGATCGCGCGAGCGATTGCGTGTGCGAGGTGCGCCCAGCCGGCGATCGCGGCGAGGAGCATGAGGACCGCCGCGCAGCCAGTGCCAAAGCGGAGCGCGCCCCATGTGCCCGTCTCCTCGACCTCCCAGAGCCGGCGCGGGACGAGGAGGAGCAGGAGCGTCCCGAGGGGCACCGTCACGACGGTAGCCAAGACTGCTTCGAGATCCGGGGAGGGCTCTCGCGCGCCCTCGGTCGTCCAGCGTAGGAGGGTGCCGCCGGCGAGCAACCCCGCGAGCGCCAGGAGTCGAGTTCGGATCGTGCGTGCGCGTTCGTCGTCGACCAGTACCCAGCGCCAGTCGGGCAGGGTCGCGGAGAACGCGGCGCGCGCAAGCGTCGTCATCGAGCCGAGGAGGAGGCCTGCCACGAGCACCCCGGACGTCACGATGGCCATACGTCCGGTGAGCAACTCGAGCTCGATGAGGGCAATCAGGGCGGCAAGGATGCCGACGACCGGGGCTACGGTCGCCGCGATACTCTCGACTGTTGCGCCCACGAGGCGGCGGGTGAGGTCGGGAGTCTCGATCTGGGGATCTTGTCCGAAGGTCGGGGTCAGCCATCGCTTGATGCGCAGTCCCGCGAGCAGCGCGATCACTCCAATCGCGAGCGGCCAGATGAAGGGCGCCGGTCCGTGGGTCGTTGGAGGGCCGCGTGTCCACCAGGTAGTCGCGCTCTCGCCGAGATCCGAGGCGATCATGGTGAGATCGTCGAGCGACCGCCGCCAGACCACGGGATTGAGGGGGGACGGTCCGCGGATACGCAGGTGCCCACGAAGGCGCTCCCGCTCGAAGCGGCGCAGCCCAGCTTGGATCGCTCCGGCGCGGGCGACGAGCGCGTCGGCCTGCTTGCGTCGCGCTTCGATTGCCGTTGCCTCCGCGTCGAGGCGGGCGCGTAGGCGTTGGACGCTTGGTGGCTCGGCCGGGGAGCCCTCTTCCGGCGGGGGACCGAGCGCATCGAGCTCCCGGTGAACCGGGGCGAGCTCGTCCGCCGCGCGCGCACGGGCAGTCTGCGCCTCGCGCTCGACGCGATGTGCCTCCCCGAAGGCTGTCTCGAGATCGTCATGCGTCGCGTCGAGCGCCGCCATTTCGTCGAGCGTCCTCGCCCACGCGGCAATCCGCTCGGAAAACGGGGCCTCGGTCGCCATCGGCTCGGCGTGCACCGTTCCCGCCGCGATGAGGAACAGCATTCCAATCAGTGAGATCAGCCGCACGTCCCCACGCTAACATACGTTTCTGGATTACTCACCGAGTCCCCCGGGTTGTGACCCGGCGGAGCCGACCTGCTATGAGGACGCCTTCTTAGATCGCCAGCGGAGGAGTCAGCAATGCCCGAAACGCCCATGCCAGCCGTCGCGCTGGCGGCCGTCGCAGGACGCCGCCACGCCACGCTCGACCTTGCGCGGGAGATCGAGCGCCGGGGGTTCAGCGGGATCTACTGCGCCAGCTTCGGCGACGGGCTCGGGTTGTGCGAGGCGCTGGCGCTCGTGACCGAGCGTATCCGCTTCGGCACGGCGATCGCGGACATCTATCTGCGTCACCCGAGCGACTACGCGCAAACGACCGCGCTCGTGCACGAGCTTTCGGGCGGCAGGTTCGATTTCGGGATCGGAGTCAGCCACGACGCCTTTCACGAGCATCTCGGCGTCACGGCCGGAAAGCCCCTCACCGACATGCGGAACTTCGTCGAGCGCTGGCGAGCCACACCGCGTGTTGGCGAGGCGCCTCCGTTGGTGCTGGCGGGGTTGCGCGACAAGATGGTCGGGCTTGCGGGCGAGATCGGGGATGGCGTCGTGTTCGCCAACGTTGCACGCTCGCACATGTCTCATTCCTTGGCGGTGCTGCCGTCGAGCAAACGTGAGGATCCGGCGTTCTTCGTCGGCAACATGATCCCGACCTGCATTTCCGATGATGTGGCGGCGGCTGCGGCCGTGAACCGGCGAACGCTCTCCGGCTATGTGACGCTGCCGAACTATCGCAACTACTGGAAGGCCGCCGGCTATGTGGAGGAGATGGAAGGCGTCGAGCGCGCGCTCGAGGCGCGAGATCGTGACGCTGTCGGTCGAGCCCTCTCCGATCGCTGGCTTGCCGACACGACGCTGTTCGGGACCGTGAGCCAGGTGCGCGACGGTTTGGCAGCCTGGTTCGACGCGGGAGTGCGCACGCCCATCCTGGTGCCATCCTCCGCGGTCGGGAATCAAATGAAGGCGTTCGAGGAATTGTTCGCCGCGTTGGCGTGAACCGTGATGAGAACGGACACATGGAGGTCGTTGATGATGGGATCGATACGGGAGTGGCGTGGCGCGCGTGCATGGGTGCTTGCGTGGGTGATGATCGGCGCCGTTGCGATGAGTGTTCCTGGCTTCGCGGGAGACGTGGGCGCGGCCGAGCCGCTTCGCGTCGGGATTGCGCCCATCTACCCACCGCTTGCCTTCAAGAAGGCGGGCGAGCTCGACGGGATCGAACCAGAGTTCGCCCGTCGGCTGGGCGAGCGGCTCGAACGGCCGGTGACCTTCACGGAGCTGCCGTGGGAGGAACTGCTGGTCGCGCTCGGCGCCGGCCGCGTGGATGTCGTCATGTCCGGTATGTCGATCACCGCGGCGCGGGAACGCCAGGCGCGATTCACCGACTCCTATCTCCAGGTTGGCCAGATGGCGCTCGTCCGTAGCGACGACTTCGATCGTCTCAGTGGAAAGGGCGCGCTGAATCAGGATGGCGTACGTGTCGGGTACCCACGCGGCACCACCAGCGAGGAATACGTCAAGAAGGCCCTGGTACGTGCCACTCAGCGCGGCTTCGCCTCGAGCGGCGACGGGGTCAGCGCGCTTCGGAATGCGCAAATCGATGCCTGGGTGCAAGACGCGCCTGCCATCTGGCGCGTCACGGGAGGCTTCTTCTCCGACGAGGAGCAGCTCCGCGGGCTCTACGCGCCGCGCACCGAGGAGCATCTCGCGTGGGCGGTGCGCCTCGACGATACGGCCCTGGCCGAGGTGCTCGACGAGACGTTGCGTGTCTGGAAGGCCGACGGCACGGTCGAGGACGTCATCGACGACTGGATCCGGGTTCGGAAGACCTCGATCGAGGTCGTTCCACCCGACGACGACTGAACGACGATTTCATGGGTTCTGTTGATGATACGGCCCGGCTCCGCTTACTCAACGACCTCGGGCGTGCTTTCGCCGCGCGCATCGAGATCGATCGTCTGGTGCCGTTCGTCATCCGCCCGTCGCGGGAAGTCTTGAACGCTGGCGGTGCGTCGGTGCTCTTGCTCGATGACGAGCGGCAGGAGTTCTACTTCCCGTACGTTGCCGAGGACGAGGCGGAGGTTGCCGAGGCGTTGTTGGCGCTGCGGTTCCCGGCGGATCGAGGTATCGCGGGAGTCGTGCTCGAGACCGGGCGCCCACTCCGGGTCGACGATGCTCAACGAGACGCTCGTTTTTACGGCGGGGTGGATGAACGCACCGGCATCGTGACCCGCAACGTTCTGGCGGCGCCGCTGGCGTCCCATCACGGAACCATCGGCGTGTTGCAGGTCATCAATCATCAGGGGCCTGGGCCGTTCTCGGATGACGATCTGGCCCTGCTCGAAGCGCTTGCTGGCAGCGTTGCCATCGCGCTCGAGAACGCCCGGTTGTACGCGCAGGTGAAGGCCTCGGCGGAGCGACTGCAGACCGAGGTCGGGGCGCTCCGGCGCGATGTGGCGCGGTCCCAGCTCTTTTCCGAGATCGTCGGCACGGGCGACGCCATGGCGGACGTCTTTCGCTTGATGGAGAGTGCTGCCGCCGCGCCTATCGCCGTACTGGTCGAGGGGGAGACCGGAACAGGCAAAGAGCTCGTTGCGCGTATGGTGCATCGGGCGAGTCCGCGTGCCGAGGCCTCCTTTCTCGCGGTGAACTGCGCCGCGCTGCCGGAGACCCTGCTCGAAAGCGAACTCTTCGGGCACAAGCGGGGCGCGTTTACGGGTGCGGTGCAGGACCGTCGTGGCTTGTTCGAGGCCGCGGACGGTGGAACCATCTTTCTCGACGAGATCGGCGAGATGCCAGCGTCGATGCAGCCGAAGTTGTTGCGCGTACTCCAGGAGGGCGAGGTGACCCCTCTCGGCGAGACGCGACCCCGCAAGGTGGACGTGCGTCTCGTGTCGGCGACCAATCGTGATCTCGAGGCGGCGATGAAGGAGGGGGCGTTTCGAGAGGACCTGTACTATCGGGTGGCAGCTTTTCCGATCCGATTGCCCCCGCTCCGTGAGCGGCGTGAGGACATCCCGCTGCTCGTCGACCGCCTTCTCGGGGTGGGGCGCTCTCGTCAGAAGAAGGACGTGCCGGGGATCGACGCGGCCGCGCTCGAGTGTTTGACCCGCTTCGATTGGCCGGGGAACGTGCGGGAGCTCCAGAACGAGATCGAGCGCGCCATCGCGCTGGCTCACGCAGGAGAGTTGATCACTTGTCAGCACCTCTCGCCAAAGCTGCTGCCGCGCGATGGTTCCGTCATGCCGGCAGTGGAGGGCGCCGTGATGGCAGTGGTGGGTGCAAAGACGTCTTCTGGTGCCAGGACGTCACTTCGTCAGGCGCGGACGGCCTTCGAGGTGCGTTTCATCGGCGAAGTGCTCCGCCAACAGAACGGCAACGTCTCCCGCGCCGCCGAGGCACTGGGACTGTCACGCGTCGCCCTGCAGAAGAAGATGAAGGAGCATGGGCTGCGGGACCTTTGAGATCTGAACGGAGGCTGGGAGGGGGGAGAGGGAGGGGCGTAGCGACCTGCGCCCTGGCCTGGGGCCGGTCTGCTCCGGCCGCTACGCC
>JAJCZP010000111.1 GCA_029262315.1 Deltaproteobacteria bacterium
GTCCGCCGGAGCGAGCCATGCTCCATGAACGTGCGGAACACGGCTCGGATTGCGCTCTGCACACTCGGGTCGGGATCGAGCACCCATCCGCCGTCGGGTGCACGCACGTAGCCACAGGGCGGTTGCGTCACGGCGTGTCCGGAGCGGGCCCGCGCCAGGCGCGCGCGCTGCATCATCTCACGGCGGGCCTCGTTCTCGTGCTCGCCGACACTCGCGACGATACTCGTCAGGAGCCGCTCGCCCGGATCTCTGAGATCGTACACGCGGCCATTGACCACGAGCAGCGTATCGTGAATCCGGCAGAGTTCGATCAGCTCCTGCCATCGGAGCGCACTGCGGCCGGCGCGGGTGACGTCGGTGATGAATAGTCCGCCGACGTCGTCGCGGGTGATCTCCTTGACGATCCGCTGGTACCCGGCGCGGCCTTCAGCCGCGGCACCACTCAGGCCGAGGTCGTCATCCACGACCTCAATCGCGTCCTCCGGCCAGCCGAGGCGTCGCGCGAGCTCGCGCTGGTCGCGCTGGGCCTCGGTGCTCCCTTGGTTCAGGCGTACCTGCACCTCCGAGCTCTGCCGTATGTATAAGATCGCCTTCCGGGCGTGGTGTGTGGCACGTATCCGCGTTGACGTGTGGTCCATCCTTCTTCCTTTCGTGGCGATTCTGGAGCAGACGAACCCCAAGCTGGAGCAACCGCCGGATGGCGCGCTGCTCGGTGCTGCTCCTTGCCGCTGTCGTCTTCGCATCCATCGGGTGCAGGCTGTAGCACGCATCGTGAAGCACACTTCAGGATGCTCCCGATGAACCCGTGCAAGTTCCGACGGTTGTCCGTTGCCCCTTCGTTCGGTCGCGCAGCTGACGGAGAATCGCCCGCACCGTCGTCAGCATCTCCATGGTTGCCGCCAGCCGGGCATGCGGATCGGCATGCCCGTGGCGGTCGGGCGCGGCGCGGCGTTCACCGACAGGCCGGCGGTCGCGCTCACGTTCGCCGTCGTTCATGGGTCCCGTCTGACTCGTGCCAAAGAGTGGATTTGCCTGCTGAGGCTGCTAGTATGCTCGTAGTGTCCCGGCACTCGTCACCTCACCATGCACCGCATGCCCTACCGCGTCGGCCGGCGCCCCTTCATCGGGATCGGGACTGTCAGGGACGGACGGCCACGCACCTTGAGCTTCGCGGGGTGCTTGCGTCGGTCCAACACCCACGTGAAGAACTCCGCCACGAAGCTCCGGCGCTCAAGCGCACGCTCCCACGCGGGCGACACCATCTTCGGCATCTCGTTCCGGCGGGGCGAGAACAGATCCGATTCCAGCCGGAGCAGGTGCTGTACGACTTCAGTGAAGGAGATCCGACGGGCACGAAGCGTCTCGAGATCCTGCACCGAGCGGCCATACAGGTCCGCCAGGATGCGGAGGCTCGCTACCTCGTTGAGCGTGTCCCGGGAGTAGACGGCGTGCCGACCCTCCTTCCCCGGCTTGTCGATCAAGCCCCGGTTCTGGAACCACCGGAGCCCGCTCAAGGTCAACGCGAGCCCGTGCTCGTTCAGCAGGTCGCACGCCTCCCCGGCACTCCGGGCACCGCCCTCAAAGGGCGAGGTGGTGACGGCCGCGAACGCGGTGGCCGACGGCTCCAACCAGGGACCTGTGCGCGCCATATTGCTACGACCATAGTCGCAGTGTTCGTGCCGGTCAATACCGGGTCTCCGCCGATGCCCCCGTATGCGTAGGTCGTCCCAGAAGGCGCCCCCGGATCGGCGGCTGCTGCCGTTCCTCGACGCACTCGCCGAGATCGTCGCGGCGGACGTCCTGTCCCGGCTCGGCGACGCCGGCGCTACATCTGATGAGCCCGGCGCAGGCGCATCGGACGCCGAACGTGCGCCGGACACCGACGACGGCCACGACGACGTCGACATCCGTCTCCAACTCCGGCAAGCTGCGCCCAACGCCGCGGACGGGTAGAGGAGATGCGCGCCGCCATCTACGCGAGAAAGAGCAACGACGACCTCCACGAAGCCGAGGATCGTTCTATCGCGCGCCAGATCGCCCATGCGCGCCAGTACGCCCGTCGCAAGGGATGGGACGTGGCCGCCGAGCACGTCTACGCGGACGACGGCTTCTCGGGGGCCGAGTTCAAGAACCGCCCGGCCCTGCTCCGGCTGCTGAACGCGCTGAAGCCTGCACCGCCGTTCGACGTGGTCGTCATGATGGAGCCGTCGCGCCTCGGGCGCGATCGCCTCAGCACCGAGCTCGTGGCGCGGGACCTCGTCGAAGCGGGGGTGCGCCTCTTCTACTACCTCACCGACGAGGAGGAGCGCCTCGACACGCCCGAGCAGCGCTTCGTCATGGCGGCGCGCGGCTTCGCCGCCGAGATGGAGCGCGAAAAGGCGAAGCAGCGCACGCGGGACGCGCTTCTCGCCCGGGCGAAGCGCGGACGGGTGACCGGCGGCGTCGTGTACGGCTATCGAAACGTACAGGTCGTCGCGGGAACGGACGCTTCGGGGAACCCACTGCGCTCGCACGTCCGCCACGAGATCAACGACACGGAGGCCAAGGTCATCCGCGGCATGTTCCGGATGTACGCCGACGGCTACGGGCTGAAGAAGATCGCCCGGACGTTGAACGGCGATCCGAAACTCGAGCCGGAAGCCCGCGAGTACTTCCACGGCCGCCGGGTGCCGCCACCCCGGAAGGGCAGCGGCTCGTGGGCACCCTCCTGTATCAACGCGATTCTGCGCCGGGACCGCTATCGCGGCAGGATCACCTGGGGCCGCTACCGGAATACCGACAAGGCGGGCAGGACGCGCTGCCGCGCCAAGCAACCCGAACGCGACTGGGTTGTGGTCGAGGTCCCCGAGCTCAGAATCGTCACCGAAAGCCTCTGGACCGCGGCCCAGGAGCGGCGTGCACGGCGCACGACACCGAAGAGTTCGGCGACTTCGCGGCGCTCCCAGCGCATGAAGCCGCCAGCCCCACGCGCCTCGAAGAGCCTCCTCTCGGGCCTCGCCACGTGCACGCAATGCGGCGGCCCAATCGCGATCGCGGGGAGCCGACGCAGCGGCCCGTGCTACGGGTGCAGCTACTACCGCAACCGTGGGGTCACCGTCTGCGACAACAGCTGCCTCGAAACCACGTACATCGTGGACACGCGGCTGCTCGAGGAGATCGAGCGGCAGGTCCTGACCGCGGACGCGCGCAGCTACGTGCTCGAGCGCGCCGCGGCGCTCGTCCGCGAGCGGACGGCGGCAGCGCCCGACCGGCTGACGACGGTGCGTGCCGAAGCTGCCAAGGCCGAGCGGGAGCTGGAGAATCTCTAACGACAGAGGAGGAGGAGACCTAACGACGGCAGGGTCCGATATCGAAACGTTACGTCAACCCGAACGGGGCGTTCATGCTGTCTATCATCCGACCGCGCTTCTTGACGGCGACCTCGGAAATGTCAGGCGAGCGCGTTTCGTCTTCTCTCATGACTCTTCCTCCATCACGTCCCAAATGAGGCGCGGGTCGAAACTGGCGGCGGCGAACATCGTTATCACGACGACCGCAGCAAACGACGTGGCGCCGATCCCGGGCACGATCGTCGCAATCGAACCGAGTTGGACGAGGGCGGCCAGCAGAGAGATGACGAAGACGTCGATCATCGACCAGCGGCCGACGTACTCCACTACGCGGTACAGAACGGTTCGATCCCGTGGCCGCCATCGCGATCGACGGTGCACCGAAATCAGCAAGAAGGTCAGCCCCACGAGCTTCAGCATCGGGACGATGATGCTCGCGAAGAGCACCAACATGGCGAGCGGGTACATGCCGGCATCGATGAACGCCACCACACCGCTGAGGATCGTGTCTGACTGGCCCTTGCCAAACGACACGACGGTCATGATCGGAAAAACGTTCGCCGGAATGTAGAGCGTCGCAGCCGCGAGCACCAGCGCCGTCGTGCGCTGGAGGCTGTCGGGCTTGCGCTGGTGCACCGGTGCTCGACAGCGCCGGCACCCATCATGGGCGCTGCCGGCTGGCATCACCAGGCCACACGCGTGACAGGCCACCAGCCCAGCGTCCGCGGCTGTCAGTCCGGCCCGACTCATGTCACCCGGGCGAGCCGGTTCCAGACGAGCCGCGGGTCGAACACAGCCCCCGCCGCCGTGGTGACGATGATGAGCCCCGCGAACGCGTGGAAGCCGAAGCCCAGCCCGATGTCCGCCATTCCCGAAAGCTTCACGACCGCGACGATCGCGCCGAGCAAATACACCTCCAGCATGCTCCACGGCCCGAGGATCTCAATGACTCGGTACGACGCCGGAAGCTTCCAGGGCGCCGTGTCGAACTTGAGTGGCAAAAGGACGTAGAGCAGCAGCAGCAGGTTGAGCAGCGGGGCGATGAAGCTCGCCAGGCCGACGACGGCGGCAATCACCCACTTCCCGTCTGCGACCAACGCCATCACGCCGCTCAGGATCCTACACTCCTGGACCCTCCCCTCGAGGGAGAAGCTCATGAAAGGAAAGACGTTGGCCACCACGAAGAGGATCACCCCGGCGAGAGTGAGGGCGAGTGTCTTGTCCAGGCTGTCGTGCTGTTCCTTGTAGAGCCCGGCTCCGCAGCGCGTGCAACGCGCACGCTCGCCGTGCCGCAGCGGACGCCGCCGCTGCAGGAGATCGCAGTCGTGGCACGCGACGAGCTCGGCCAGATCCATCACCGGAATCCCCGGCGTCGACTCGGTCCAGTCGTCCATGTGCTATTCGCTTCTGCTCATTTTGGATGGGCGAGCCTGGCGGGAATTGGCACGTTCGCGCCCTACCATCATCGCGCGTACGCCATCAAAAACTGCCGGACCTCCGGCCTACGACGACTCGCGCTCCGCGCTGCGCCGTCGAGGCCTCACTTCTTCAGGTTGATCGTAACCTTGTCGATCTTGCCCGTGAACTTGCTGCTTGCCCGCGTGTAGTCCTCGGACACGGGCGTCTCAGCGTCCAGGCCGACACCCGCCGTCTCGTCGGCCGAGAAGATCGCGAACTCCGTTTTCTCGACCTTGGCGGAGCCCACGGACTTGCCGTTCACATAGAGCGTAGCTTTGCCGCCCGCACCTGGCTTCCCGCCCTTGTAGGCGAAGTTCATCTTGACCGTCGACTTGCCCTTGGGGAGCGGCGCGCTCCCGGTCGCGGTGTAGCGATCGATGCCGAGGTAGTTGTACATGAAGACCGGCGTGCCGTCTTTCACATACAAGCTCCAGCCGCCGAAGCGACCGCCCTGCGCCAGGATGACGCCGTTCGCCGGCTTGTCCCCGGTCTGAACGTCGGCGACGATCTCGAACGACGTGTTCTTGATGTTGATGAAGTCGTTCTCGAGCAAGTCGTGCATGCCTTCGTACAGCGTCAGGCTCGTACGCCCGAACATCAGATCGGGCCGGCCGGCGAGCTTCGGATTGAACAGCTCCTGCCGCCGGTCGTCGAGGGGCAGCACCTTGTACTTCACGGCCTCCGCGAGGAAGACCCGCTGCAGCTCCGTCAGCACGTCAGGATGCTCCTTCGCGAGATCCGTCGACATGCTGAAGTCTTCCTTCACGTGGTAGAGTTCCCACACGTCCTCGGGAAAGCGGTTCTCGACCTTCCCCCACGGCTTGAGATGGACCGTTCCCGCAAACCACCCGTCGAAGTACACGCCGCGGTTGCCGAACATCTCAAAGTACTGGATCTGATGTCGACTGGGGGCACGCACCTCGTCCCAGCTGTAGACCATGCTGACGCCCTCGATGGGGCGCTGCGGCGTACCGTTGACGCTCCGCGGCTCCGGCACTCCGACGGCCTCGAGGATGGTCGGCACGACGTCGATGACATGGTGCCACTGGCTGCGGAACTCCCCCTTGGCTTTGATCCGGTCCGGCCAGTGCATGATCATGCCGTTGCGCGTGCCGCCATAGTTGGAGGCCACCTGCTTGGTCCAGGTAAAGGGGGAGTCGAAGGCGACCGCCCACCCAGCCGCCATGTGCGGATAGGTCGTCGGACCGCCCCACGTGTCGTAGTGCTGCAGCATGAAGTCGACGTCCGAACCCTTGGGCTCGTTGTTGAAGTAGGTCATCTCGTTGTACAGCCCGGTCATCAGGCCTTCCGCACTGGTGCCGTTGTCGCCCGCGATGTAGATGATGAGCGTATTGTCGAGCTCGCCCAGGTCCTCGATCGCCTGAATGACCCGCCCCGTTTCGTGGTCGGCCATGTCGAGATAGGCCGCGAAGACTTCGGCCTGCCGGGCGAAGAGCTTCCGCTCATTGGCGGAGAGGGTCGCCCAGTCCTTGATGTCCGCGGGCTTGCTCGCAAGCTTGGTGTCTGGCGGAATGGCGCCGAGCTTCTTCTGTTGTTCGAAGATCCGCTGGCGGATGACGTCCCAGCCCTCGTCGAAGCGACCTTTCTGTTTGTCGATATACGACTGCGGCACGTGATGCGGTGCGTGGACGGCACCCGGCGCAAAGTAGACGAAGAACGGCTTGTCCGGGGTGAGCGCCTGCTGGAAGCGGATCCAGTCGATGGACTGCGTCGCGATGTCGTTCATGAAGTGGTAGCTGGGATCGTCCGGCGTCTCGACACGATTCTGGTTGTGG
>JAJCZP010000112.1 GCA_029262315.1 Deltaproteobacteria bacterium
ACCGTGACGCCGACACCAACCGTCACCCCAACCGTGACGCCGACACCAACCGTCACCCCAACCGTGACGCCGACACCAACCGTCACCCCAACCGAGACGCCGACGCCAACCGTCACCCCAACCGTGACGCCGACACCAACAGCGACCGCGACCCCGACGGCAACAGCGACCGCCACTCCAACGGCGACCCCGACGGCAACACCTACCGCCACTCCAACGGCAACCCCGACGGCAACGCCAACCGCCACCGCGACACCAACGGTCTCGCCGACGCCGACAATGACGATACCGGTCCCGACGCCGACGCTGCCGCTGAGCTTCGGGCTGAATCACTACATGTGCTACGAGCTGAAGCGGAAGCCGATTCCGCCCTCGATCGAAGACTTCCCGCTAGAGGATCAGTTCGGCCCGTCGCTGGTCGAATCGCGGCGCCGCTGGAGGATCTGCAACCCCACTGACAAGAACGGTGAGACTCCGAACGCGAACCTCAACCCGGAGCACTTGGTCGCGTACCTGATCAAGCAAACCGAGCCACGCGTCGAGCGCTTCGAGGACATCACCGTTGCCAACCAGTTCGGCATCGTTTCAGTCGATCTTAGAAAACCGAAGGCAATGATGGTCCCGTCCGCAAAGGAGATCGCCGTCGGCGGTATTCCGCCCGGGCCGCTGGTGAACCCCACGATCGACCACTTCAAGTGCTGGGATGCCCGCGGTGCTCGCACACGCGCGACGGCGACGTCGACCGATCAGTTCGGCGACCTACTCGTCGACGTCAAGAAGCCGGCGCGACTGTGCGCACCGGCGAGTGCCGATGGAACGCTGATTCAGGACCCGGTGACCCATCTCATGTGCTACAAGGTCCGGACGCAGCCACGGTCACTGCTCGCCGGCATCGAGTTGTTCATCGCCAACCAGTTCGAGGAAGAGCGCGTCACCCTGACGGGTCCGCGCGAGATCTGCGTGCCGTCGATCAAGGTACGCTGCTGCGGCCCGAACGATCGCTGCCTCGACCTCGACGGCACCACGAGCCCGGACCGAGGCCTCGCGGTCGACGTCCCGCTCGGCGCAGCGCTCACGGCCTGGCCGGCCGCCGACCCCGACAACCACGCGCTGAGTCTCTACGACAACAACGCCAACGGCCTGTGGAACTTCGGCACCACCGGCGACGACCTCACCATCGAGGGCACACCCTGCGGCACCGCCGTTTCGAATGGGCTCCACGATCTCGGGGACTGCGTCGTCCTCGACGCCAACAACAGCCTGTCCGTCGGCCAGTCGATCGACTGCGACCTCGATAGCGGTGCCGGATGCAGCCTCGGCCTGCTCTCGACCCTGAAGTTCTACGATACCAACGGTGACAACGCCTGGGACGACGGCGAGGACATCATCTTCGACGCCAACGGCAACGGCATCTGCGACTGACCGGAACCGGCCGCCCGCGCTCCCGCGCAGGCAGCCGGTCGACCCTGGGTCAGTTTGACGCACCTGGCCTGCGACAGGACAGCGCGGTCGCCGGAATAGGTGTCTCCCACGACAATAGCTGAGTATGAGACGCTATGGCGTACTCCCTATGGACTAGTCTCGCATGAGAAATGTGTTGATTCCTAGGCGAGCGAACGACTACGCTTAGGTTCGTTGCTCCCGTCAGCATCGCCGAAGGAGTCCGCATGCTTCCCCCCGCCACCCGCACTGACGCGCACCACGTCGCTACCTCGCGCAAGCCGCAATTGCCTACTGTAGCGCTCGCCGTTCTCTGTTCGATCGGCTTGCTTGCCGCGGCCCCGAAGATCGCGACCGCACAGTTCGATACCACGGAGTGCAGCCAGTACCTGCTGGTAGGCATGGGCCCCGTCAACGACAACGGTGGACAACCCGGCGTCGGCCAAGCCGTCAACATGAACAACTTCGAGCTCGGCGCGAACAAAGCACCGGTGCCATCGAACACGGCCTTCTTGAATAGCGGAGGCGGCCCAACGCTGCTCGGCAATGTCCCCGACATCCCGCTGAACGCCCAGCAGGTCGTCACTGGCATTTGTGGGGACGGCAATGTCGCCGTGACGAATAGCGATGGCGAGTTCAACCTGCAGGATGTCGGGCTCTACGCCGACATCGGCATCGACACCGATCAATCGGCTTCCGATGCCGACGCTGGAACGCAGAACTCCTTCTTCAACGATCCGAACGAATTTCCGAACACGTTCACGTCTACCGGATTCACGAATCCTGGCGTGAACAACAACACGGGCGCGACCGGAATAGACGTAAACCCGGGCTCCGCGGATCAGAGTACCCGCATCGACGACCCCACCCTGAGCGGCGTCAACGGGGGCACGGACTTCACGAACCTGATGGACGAGAAGGGAGACGCCAAGACTGCGATCGAGGGCCTTACTGCGACGTCGACGCTGAACCTGACCAGCGGCAAGATCAGCAGCGACACCACGATCACGCTGGTCTCCGGGCTCAACGTCATCGACATCAATCCGAACAGCAACGATTTCCTGATCGAGAACTCCAACCTCGTAATCGACGGCCCCGCGGATGCTCGCGTGATCTTCCGGATCCCCGACGGGTCCAACATGCTGATCTCGAACTCGAACATCCTGATCGGCAACGGCGGCATCGGCCTGAACAGCGTCCTCTTCTACTCGGGGCAGGATGACAACGGACAACACTTCAACTTCAGCAACACGGTGCTGAACGGCATCGCCTTCTGGACGCTCTGCAACACCGGCGGCGAGATCAACATCGATAACGCCCAGGGCTGCGTCCAACTCGTAGCCGACAAAATCACCCTGAACGACGTCCGCTTCTGTCGCTGCGCGCCGGCCTTCACCGGACCGATGCCAACGCCGACGCCAACATCGCCGGTGGCAACGCCGACCGATGGAGCCACACCAACTCCGACGAGCACGGCAACTATCGTCATCGTCGTCAATCCGACGCCGACGCCCACAGTCACGCCAACGGCGACCGTAACGCCTACCGTCACCCCAACGCCGACGGTGACCCCCACAGTCACGCCGACTCCGACCGTGACCCCCACAGTCACGCCAACACCGACCGTGACCCCCACGGTCACACCGACTCCGACCGTGACCCCCACAGTCACGCCGACTCCGACCGTGACCCCGACAGTCACGCCCACGCCAACCGCGACACCAACGGCCACTCCAACGCCAACCGCGACGGCGACACCAACCGCCACGCCGACAGCCACGGCCACCCCAACGGCAACCGGGACACCGACGGTGACCCCAACCCCGACCGACCCGGGACCGACTCCGACGCTAGAGCTGAACTTCGCCCTGAATCACTTCATGTGTTACGAGCTGAAGCGAAAGCCGAACCCACCAACGATCGAGGACTTCCCACTCGAAGATCAGTTCGGCCCCTCCCTCGTCGAAGCGCGACGCCGGTGGCGTATCTGCAATCCCACCAGCAAGAACGGCGAGAACCCGAACGCGGCACTCTCCGAGGACCACTACGTCGCCTACCTGATCAAACAGACCGATCCGCGCTCCGAACGATTCGACGACATCACCGTCGTCAATCAGTTCGGCATCGTCTCGGTCGACCTCAAGAAACCGAAGGCCATGATGGTCCCCTCGGCGAAGGAGTTCGCGATCGGCGGCGTCCCTCCGATACCTCCAGCAAATCCGGCGATCGACCACATGAAGTGCTGGGACGTGCGAGGCGCACGAACGAGGGTGAACGTAACCTCAGATGATCAGTTCGGTCATTTGCTGGTCGACGTAAAGAAACCGGTCCGGCTCTGCGCACCAGCGAATGCGGACGGCAGCCCAGTCAACGACCCTGAGACCCATATGATGTGTTACAAGGTCAAGACCGATCCGCGAAATCTCCTCTCCGGCGTCGAGTTGTTCATCGCCAATCAATTCGAGGAAGAACGCGTCACCCTCACGGGTCCGCGCGAAATCTGCGTGCCGTCGCTCAAGGTACGTTGCTGCGGCCCGAACGACCGCTGTATCGATCTCGATGGCACTGCAAGCCCAGACCGCGGACTCGCAGTCGACGTCCCGCTCGGCGCGGCACTCCTGCCCTGGCCCGCCGCCGACCCAGACGACCACATGCTGAGTCTGTACGACAACAACGGCAACGACCAGTGGAACTTCGGCAGTACGGGCGACGACCTCACCGTTGAGGGCACTCCGTGCGGAACGGCAGTCCCGAACGGTCTCCACGATCTCGGGGACTGCGTCCTCCTCGACGCCAACAGTAGCCTCTCGGCCGGTCAATCGATCGACTGCGACCTCGACAGCGGCGCCGGATGCAGCAACGGACTGCTCGCGACCCTGAAATTCTACGATACCAACGGCGACAACGCCTGGGACGACGGCGAGGACATCATTTTCGACGCCAACGGCAACGGCATCTGCGACTGCCCGGCGTCGGCGGCCCGTGCCTCGGTACGGGCCGC
>JAJCZP010000113.1 GCA_029262315.1 Deltaproteobacteria bacterium
AATCTCATCCATGAGCCGTGACCACTCGCATCTCGCACCGCCCGGCCCGCGCCGACGCCCGCTCCCGATCGCCAAACCGAAGCCGGACACCGACGACGCCGAGGCCTCGACGCGCACCCAACGTATTCTCGCCAGCCCCAGTTATCGTCGCGCCGATCAGGACCTCGACTTTCTGGCCCGCGACGAGACCCGCGCCCCTCGACTCGAGCTGGAGTACATGAAACCCGATCTCCTCTTGGCCGAGGCGGGCATTCGCTCCACCATCGTCGTCTTCGGGGGCACGCGCCTGGTCGAACCCGCGATTGCCTCGCGCAATCTCGAGTTGGCCACGCGTACACTCGCCGCACACCCCGACGATCCGGAAGCGCAAGGACAGGTACACGTCGCCGAACGCGTCGTCGCCAAGAGCCACTACTACGACGTCGCGCGCGAGTTCGGCCGCCTCGTCGGGCAGTTCGGCCACGGACCAACCGACTCCGGCTTGGTCATCGTCACCGGAGGTGGCCCCGGCGCGATGGAGGCCGCCAATCGAGGAGCGTTCGACGTCGGCGCCCACTCCGTAGGGCTGAACATCACGCTGCCCCACGAGCAGTTTCCCAATCCGTACATCACGCCCGAGCTCTGCTTCCAGTTTCGGTACTTCGCCCTCCGGAAGATGCACTTCCTGTCCCGCGCGCGCGCCCTCGTTGCGTTCCCTGGCGGCTACGGCACGCTCGACGAGCTGTTCGAGACACTGACGCTGGTCCAGACACGCACCATCGAGCCGCTGCCAATCGTGCTCGTGGGCGAGATCTTCTGGCGCCGCGCCTTCGACGCGGATTTCCTGGCCGACGAGGGCATGATCGATCCGGAGGACACCGAGATCTTCTGCTTCGCGGAAACCGCCGACGAGACCTGGGCGGCGATCCGAAGCTGGTACGAGAAGACAGGCGAACCGATCGGCAAAAGCGGCTGATCGGGCGAACCCGGACCGCACCCTCCTCAGGTCGCCGTGTCGAGGGCTTCGAGAAGGCGACGGACGGGTCCCTCGAGCTTATACTCGGCCGCGAGGCGCGCCACTGTGCGCGGATGCGCAACCTTCTGCGGGAGACGGGTGACGACCTTCCGAACCGGCGCGTCATCGACGGGATAGACGACGCCGCGCGCCGCCTGCAAGTATTCCCGCGCAGCCTCGACCTTACGCGCAACTGGGGCGGGCAGATCCCGCGCCGCCTCGACTCCGGCTAGCGAGCCGTAGGCGCGAATCAGCCGCGAGGCCGTCTTCTCCCCAATGCCCCGCACCCCAGGCAATCCGTCCGAGGGATCGCCGCGAAGAATCGCATAGTCCGCGTATGTCCGCCCCGGAATGTCGTAGCGACGCTCGATCTCGCCCTCGTCGATCTCGGCAAGCGTGCTTACCCCTTTGGTTGGGTAGAGGACACGCACATCGGGGTCGCGCACGAGGGCGAAGAGGTCACGATCGCCCGAGACGATCTCGACCCGACCACGTGCGGCGCGAATCAGCGTCGCGATCACATCTTCGGCCTCGTAGCCCGGGGCACCCGCCACGGCGACCCCGACCGCCGCCAACAGCTCCCGGCCGACTACCTCCTGATCGAGCACCGGGTCAACCGCCTCGGTCTCCTCGCCGACACGATGCGTCTTGTAGGAGGGAATCGCCGCCACGCGGAACGCCGGACGCCAATCCTCGTCGATCGCGATGGCGAGATGAGTGGGTCGACGATCATTGATCAACCGGGCGAGCATCGACAGGAAGCCGTGCACGCCATGCATGTGCACCGTTTCCGGCATCGAATAGAATGCCCGGTAGAAGAGACTCAGATAGTCGATCAGGAGATGCGTGCGGCGTCGCGACGCACGCCGCACCGGGGCCGTCACCGCCGGACTTCAACCGGCCGACCGGCCGACACCCAGCCGTCGAACCCACCGAGCAACGCATAGGCGTTGGTGAAGCCCTCGCGCTGCAGATCGAGCACCGCCCGTGCCGCGGATGCCTCATTCAGACACGCACAATACGCAATGATGAAGGCGTCCTTCGGCTGCTCCTTCGCCCATTTCCCAAGCCACGAGTACGGCACATGAACCGCATCCTGAATCATAGGGCCGATCGCACGCTCCCGCGTGTCGAGGAAAATCACGTCCTCGCCGGCATCGACCCGGCGGAGCGTCTCCTCGATCCCAATCCGACGAACGACGAGGGCCTCGGCAGACACCGGGGCCGGGGCCTGAACCGCGCCGGCGCATCCGCCCAACCCCATGAGCAGCAGTAGCGCCGCGCAGCGTGCTCGCGGCGAAAGCCTCGCGCATCCCCTCACGCCGGGGACTCTTACGGCGGCCCCTTGATCGGGTCAATGCCGCGAACCTTCGCCCACCGTTTCGCTCCGCCTGCCTTCGGACTTTGCTCGCGGGCGCGGGTCTGGCATGCCTGGAGGGGGA
This sequence comes from Deltaproteobacteria bacterium, assembly GCA_029262315.1. GTDB lineage: Bacteria > Desulfobacterota > Binatia > UTPRO1 > UTPRO1 > JAJCZP01. The sequence continues at coordinate 2,437 of JAJCZP010000113.1, forward strand.
TGCCGACATGACGCTGGAGTTTTGGTTCGAGTTCGCAAGTACGTATTCCTATCTTTCGGTCATGCGGATCGGGTCCGTGGCCCAGACGGCGGGGGTCGAGGTTCGCTGGCAACCGTTCCTGCTTGGGCCGATCTTCGGGGCGCAGGGCTGGAACGACTCGCCGTTCAACATCTATCCAGCCAAGGGCGCGTACATGTGGCGCGACCTGGAACGCCGCGCGAACGCCTATGAACTCCCGCTCCGCCGTCCGAGCCGATTCCCGAGAAATGGGCTTCTCGCCGCGCGCGTCGCCCAAATTGCAACCGGCGACGACTGGTGCGGAGACTTCACACGCCGCGTCTTCACCGCGAACTTCGCCGACGACCGCGAGATCGGCGACGAGGCGGTCATCCGAAGCATCCTCATCGATCTCGGTCGCGATCCGGACGCCATCCTTGAGCGCGCCACGAGCCCGGAAAACAAGCACGCGCTGAAGATGGTCAATGAGGAGGCCGCGCGACGGGGCGTCTTCGGCGCACCGACCTTCTTCGCGGCCGGTGAGCTCTTCTGGGGTGACGATCGCCTCGAAGAGGCGTGCGCCTGGCTCGGTGGGCGCGAGTGAGTACCGCTCAGCGTAGCTGATCAGGGCGCCAGCGCAGGCCCAGGCGCAGAATGCGATCGAGCAGCCCGTCGTACTCGATGCCCGCGTGCTCCGCCGACTCGGCGAAATCCTCGCCGTACGCGAGCTGTGGGTTCGGATTGGCCTCGAGGACGTGACAACGTCCGGTGGCGTCCATGCGGAGATCGATGCGCGCATACCCGGAGAGTCCTAGCGTGCGGTACACCCGTCGCGCGATGTGGTGAATCTTGTCGCCCATCCCGTCCGGAAGGTTCTTCGCGAGACACGTGTCGATGCCCCACTTCTTCCGATAGGCGGCGTTCCATTTGACCTGATTGCTGGCGATCGGCCGCGCATCGTCGGGCAGTCGCTTGAAGACGAGCTCCCAGACGGGCAGGAGCTCGAGACGCTGATTGCCGAGCACGCCGACGTAGAATTCACGACCGTCGATGTACTCCTCGACGAGCGCGTCGGTACCGATCATGGTGTGCATGAACCGTACCCGCTCCTCGAGCTTGGCGTCGTCTCCGACCACCGAAGCCTGCGACAGTCCCGCCGACGCCTCCTTGGTCAGCGACTTCACGATGAGCGGAAACCGCAGCCCTTTCGGTCGGCGGAACTTCCGACCGATCCGACACACGGCGAAGTCCGCGACCGGGACTCGATGATAGACGCAGAGCTTCTTCGCCAGCGCTTTGTCGCGCGCCAGGAGAAGTCCACGCGGATTGCAACCCGTATACGGTACGCGCAGCAACTCGAGATAGCTCACCAGATTCTGATCGAAGATCGGGACATCGTGAAAATCTTCGAGGAGGTTGAACGCGATGTGGGGCTTCAGCTCGCGAATCGCGTTCCGAATGACCCCGAGGTCGTCCCGGACGCCGAGCGAATGCACCTCGTGCCCGGATTCCCGCAGCGTCGACACGACGTCGAATTCGGTTTTCCAGTCGGCCGTCCCGACATCGTGGCCGGTCGTGTCCCCCGGCGGGACGAGCACGTCGTCCATCAAGGCAAGTACGCGCAGCTTCCTCATAGCCAGACCCGGTGCTCGCCGCTGCGGAGGTGGTTCATCGTCTGGATCGCCAGAAACACAGTAAAATCGACCTTCGCCTGTTCTTCGGACACTGCCAGCCGGAGATCGAGCTCTCGACAACGGGCCACAATGGAACCGATCACCTGTTGAATGGTGTACTGGTATACTCCGGTCCAGCGCGCCACGACGGGCCGTACCTCGCGCCGGACCCGTGCGATGAATCGCGCCGCAGCGAGGTTCTCTTTGCACTCCGGAGCGTCCGAGAACAAGCGGCGGAGATCGCCGTCATCGACGGCGGACGTATCGATTCCGTAGTACTGTCGCTTTTTCGTGTAGTGCATCCGGAGCGTCTTCCGCAGGGAAGCGATGGGTTCGACCCGCTGCCGCGAATGTACGGCCGCCGGCTGGGGCCCGATCTCCCGCATGACCTCGTCAACATACTCGAGTTTCTTCAACGCCGGCCACCCGACGTAGCGCTGCTGCCAGAGCGACTCGGGCGTCATCCACACAGCGAACGTCTCGGCGAGATCCTCGTCGGGATGGCTCTGGGCGTACCACGGCTTGAGATGACGGACGTAGCGGCGGCTGTAGGGACGAGGCGTGTAGAACTTGGGGTACGGCTGCGACGACTTGCCAAAGAGCGCGATCCGACGCCGACGGCGCCGTAACCGATACGCGTTCTCGATGGCGTGCCCCGTTTCGTGACGCAGGATCTTCATGCACCACTCGAGCGTCCCACCCTCGGCCTCGACCATCTGTGCGGCCTCGAGCCGGGTCAGGCGTGGATGCGCCACGTAGAACGGAATCGCGATCCCCGGAACGCCATCGGGAGTGAACCAGTCGTCGGAGAGCCAGAAATAGGGGCGAAACCGCAGTCCCCGCGCGCGGAGTTCACGCCCGAGCGTCCGTATGCGCTCCTCGAGCACGGACCCCTTGATGGCAAGGCGCGGAGCCAGATCGCAAAGCCTCACGTCGAGGAGCTGCTCGTCCGACCAGGTCGGCCAATCGTCCGTGACCTCGCGCATGCGGTCGTCTGTTATCGCCCGCCCCATCGACAGTGTAAATGAGCCACCATGATGAACGCTATCTGGGTGGGCCTCGTCGTGGCCTCGGTCGTTGCCGCCGCCTTCAATGGGACGATGGAGGACGTGGGCGCGGCGTCGATCACCGCGGCCAAGGACGCCGTCACCCTGGCGGTCGGGCTGATCGGCGTCATGGCTTTCTGGCTCGGACTCATGCGCGTCGTGCAGGAGGGGGGCCTCCTGCACGCGCTGGCGCGCGGCCTCCGACCAGTGATGACCAGACTCTTTCCGGAGGTTCCACCGGACCATCCAGCGATGAGCGCCATGATCATGAACATCGCCAGCAACATGCTTGGACTCGGAAACGCGGCGACGCCGTTCGGCATCAAGGCCATGATGGAGCTGGCCCGCCTGAGCCCGGTTCCGGGCGTCGCCACCAACGCCATGGCGTTGTTTCTCGCCATCAATACCTCCAACGTCGCCCTTGCCCCCCTGGGAGTCATCGCGCTCCGCGCCTCGGCTGGATCAGAGAACCCCGGCGGAATCTGGCTACCGACCCTCCTCGCCACCATGTTCTCGACGGGGGTGGGCATCACGGCCGCCAAGCTGCTCCAGCGCGCCTACCCGCCCGTCACGGCCTATGCCCCGTCCACCGTAGCCGCGGCTACTGCGCCACCGGACACAGCGCCCCAGATCGCCCCCCCACAACCTACCAGCCGCTGGGGATGTGCGACCGCGGTCGCCGTGCTCGCGCTGTTGGCGATTGCATTCGTGCTGCAATTCGGCGGCGACACACCAGCGGCCACCGAGACGCTTGCTCACGGAGGAGATCGCGGCGCACTCGCTCGAACCGCGGCGTCGACTTGGATCCTCCCAGTGCTCATCGTGGCCATGGTGCTGTACGGCGTGGCCAAACGTGTCGCGGTCTACGACGCGCTCGTCGCAGGCGCGCGAGAGGGCTTCGACGTAGCCATCCGGATCATTCCGTTCCTCGTCGCGATCCTGGTCGCAGTCGGGATGTTCCGAGCCTCGGGATTGCTCGATCTACTCGTCGCCGCTCTCGCGCCGCTCACTAGCGCGGTTGGCTTCCCCGCCGAGGCCGTACCCATGGCCCTCCTCCGACCGCTCTCCGGATCGGGAGCCTATGGCGTCATGGCCGAAACGATGGCGCACGCGGGCCCAGACAGTCATGTCGGCTATCTGGTCTCGACGCTGCAGGGCAGCACCGAGACCACCTTCTATGTGCTGGCGGTGTACTTCGGCGCAGTGGGGGTGACACGTGTTCGGCACGCGCTCGCGGCAGGCCTGGTGGCCGATGTCGCCGGAGTTGTCGGGGCGATGCTGGCGGTGCGATGGCTACTCGTCGGCTGAGACGGAAGGCCGCTCAAGCCGCCCGCGACGTTTTACGAAGGCCGAATGCCTTGACTTTCCGCATCAGCGTATTGCGGCCGATACCGAGACGCACGGCAGCGAGGCTCTGATTCCAGCCGCAGCTGACCAGGACCGCGGCAATGTGATCGCGCTCCATCTCCCGCAACGTCACAGTCTCTGGGGCGACGCGCCATTGGGGACCACCGACGAGTCGGAGGTGCTGGCCGCGGCGCGTCCGCTGGCGCACCGAGGCGCTGCCGCGTCCGCGGCGTGCGCCCAGACCGGACGCATCCGCCGCCTCGCGAATCGTTGCCAGGGTGTCCCGCAAGCCCCCGAGGAGCGCCTGCTGTTGCGCGCTCAGATCTGCAATCTCTCGATCGATCGCCCGAATGCGTTCCTGCCCCATCCGCCGCAATCGCTGTAATGACGCTCGCGCCTCACGACGCATGCGCGCAAGCGAGGACGCGTTCTTGTCGTGCCGCGATGCGCCAGGTCGATGTCGCATGACCACCCTCCCATTTCGTGAATCCGATTGATGGTGCCGGACCGGCGCAGCGCTGGCCGCGCTGCGCGACGGCTCCTCCGACCCCATCCCTTCGGTACGCAAAGGCCATGCCAAAACGCACAACGTCGAACCGCCGCTCTGCGTAATCACCGCCGCTGCGGTTCCGCGCCGCCTCGCATCCGTGCACTATCGCGTGCCTCATATGCCAGACGATGGACCAATCCGGAGCTGGCGCCAATGTCCTGATCCGACGAGTCAGAAACCGATCGCGCTGCCGTCCTTCCGCTCATCCGAGCCGCCCCAGAATGCACCAGTCATCGGATCGATCATGATGCCTTGCCCCCCGCCGAACCCCCCATAGGGCAGCGCCGCCGCTTCATCCTGCACCTCGTGGCCGAGGGCAGTCAGGGCCTGCCGGACGCCGGGACCGAATGTCCCCTCGACGGCGACCCGCCGCCCATCCAGATAGTGAAAACGTGGCGCGTCCAGCGCCTCCTGGATGTTCGCACCGTGATCGAGAAGCCGCGAGACGACCTGCACCTGAGCCTGTGCCTGCACGTTGCCGCCCATGACGCCGAACGACACCACCGGCCGACCGTCCCGACAGATCATCGCGGGAATAATCGTGTGAAAGGGGCGCTTTCCGGGCCCGATGCAGTTGGGGTGCCGCGGATCGAGCGAGAACCCGAACGCGCGATTCTGCAGCGCGATGCCGGTGCCGTCGACGACCATCCCCGATCCGAACGGAAAAAAGAGGCTGTTGATACACGACACAACGTTGCCTTCGGCGTCCGCCGTCGTCAGGTAGACCGTGTCCGTCCCCGCGAGCGGCGCGCCTGGCCCGACCTCGACGGCCGCGGCATCGCGCCGGATCGTCTGCGCGCGCCCGCGGGCGTACGATTGGGCAAGCAAGGCCTCGACCGGAACCGGCGCGATCTCCGGATCGGCCAGATAGCGATCCCGGTCGGCGTACGCGAGTTTGACGGCTTCGATCCGTAGATGGGTCGCCACCGCGGGATCGCTCTCCGCCCCGACATCGAACTGCTCCAAGATGTTCAACGCGAGCAGTACCGCCAGCCCCTGCCCGTTCGGCGGGATCTCGTGCACCGTATAGCCGCGATAGGTCGTGGCAATCGGCGCGACCCATGTCGAGGCATGGTCGGCAAGATCCGCCGCTTCGAGCAATCCGCCATGCGCGTCCGAGAAGGCAATGATCCGCTCCGCGAGTGCTCCACGATAGAGGATCTCCGGGCCTCCTTCGGCAATCTGACGAAGCGAATGTGCGAGCTCAGGGAGACGCGTCACCGCACCGAGACGCGGCGGCGCAAACGCCTCCTTCCCACCCGGCGTCTGCAGCAACCCCGCACCAAATGCCCACTGCGCACTCACGACCTCGGTCGCCGGGAAGCCCTCGGACGCATACGCGATTGCGGGGGCCAGCGCCTCCGCGAGCGACCGCTTGCCGAAGCGCTCGAGCGCGCACGCCCACGCGTCGACTGCCCCGGGAACCGTCACGGACGCCATCCCGAGCATCGGCATCGTCGTGTGCCCGGCGGCGCGGAGCGCCTCCACCGTCGCCCGTCGGGGCGCCCGACCACTTCCATTCAGGCCGAAGAGCCGCCGCTCACGCGCCGACCATACGAGCATGAAACAGTCACCACCGATGCCGGTCGAGAACGGCTCTACGACACCGAGGAGCGCCGTGGCTGCGACCGCCGCATCGATCGCGTTGCCACCGCCGCGCAAGCTCTCTACCGCGGCCAGCGACGCCAGGGGATGACTGGTACAGGCCATCCCCCGGCGCGCCAGCACCATCGACCGATGACTGCCTTGCCCCGGCGCATTCCGATGTGAGCTAAACATGTCCGACACGTCGCACGGCGTAGCATGCCGCCGGGCACCCTGTCATCGGAGCGATACCGGGGCTAACCCTCGCAGTGGCCGCGAGCGTGCGAGCACAATCGTCGCGACGGCCGCACCGCATGCCGCGACGACGAACACCGCGGCGTATCCACTGGACGCCGCCACCACGCCGAGGCCCGTCGCCCCCACCCACACGCCGAGACTAAAAGCGCCGGTGAAGATCGCCAGAATCCGCCCACGCTCTTCCGGACGCACTGCGGTGACCGCGATGGCGTTCATCGACGGGTAGAACATGCCATGGGCGAGTCCGAACCACATTCCCAGGAAGGGCGCGCTCGCGGGACGCAGTCCCGCCATCGCAACCGCTGCCGCTGCGTAGAGGCCCAGCGACACGACCGCGACGCGATGGCGTCCCAGCCGATCCGGAAGGTGCCCGCAGCAGAGGCGGACGAGAATCGCCGCGGCTGCGAAGGCAACGAAAAACGAGCGTACCTCGACGCCGCCGAGTGAGAGCACGTAGGGCTGCTCGAAGGTCACCACCGCCCCGAAAGTCATGCCGGTACAGGCCACGACGATGGCGTAGTGGCGGGCAACGGGCTGTCCGAGCACGTCGAGTAACCCGCCCGTCATCGACGCCGCAGGACGACTCGGTTCGGTCACCTGGAGCGCGAGCACGAGCGAGCAAAGACCGGCGAGCGCGGCGAGCGCGAAAACAGCCGGCCACCCCGCCGCGATCGCGAGCGGCTCCACAACCGCCGGCGCGATCGCATTCATGAGCATCATGCTGCCTCCCGCTAGTCCCAGCAGGCGGCTGAGATGCGCCGGCGGGGCCAGGTCGGCCACCATGGTGCCGACAGCGGTCAGCACCAGTGCGTACGACGCCCCCTGGATCAGGCGCAGGACGCCCATCGCGACTCCGATCGAGTCGATAGCCAAGAATCCCAGCGCGGACAGACTCATGGCGGCCGCTCCCGCGGCAACCGCGTACCGCCGCGGATAGCGCTCTACGCAACGACCGACCGCGGGCGTACACGCCACGGTCGCCAGTGCGAACAGCCCGACGACGAAGCCAATATCGCGCGGGCCGGCCCCCAGCTCCTGCGTCAGGAAGACCGGCAGCAGATAGAAGCTCGAGAACGCGAAGCCCCAACACGCGCCGGCGCCCATGACCAAGGCGAGATTGCGCACCGCGCCTGGCTCGTAGTCCGAATCCAGTGGTCTCGTATGCTGCTCCATCACGCACTCTCCGTGTGCCGCGACTGGAGAGGGTGAGGTCCAACAACAAAAAACCCCTCCAGCCGAATACGGCGGAAGGGGTTGGCTCGATCGTTCGCCTCAGGTGCCTACGCCGAAACGCACACCGCCCCTTCCCCGCAACCGGGGAATACGACAAGGACGTGCCATTTCTGAGCGTGAAGCCTCATGATCAGCTGTGGATATAGAGCGCTCCTCGCTGACGCAACCCGCACTATCAACGCTGCCCCGCGAGATAGCTCGAGTCTCACGCCTAGGCCGTGCCGGTTCCCAACTCGCGGAGCGCGGCCAGCGCGCCGTCGACGTGCGTCCCGGCGTTCAGCTCGGCCTCGATCACGCGGCGCACGATCCCTTCGCGATCGATCACGAACGTCACCCGTCGGGGAGGAATCCATCCGGCAAGCACGCCCCCGAGCCGCGCTACCCCGTACGCCTTGCCGATACCGCCATCCGTGTCCGAAATCAGCGGATAGTCGAGCCCGTGTTTCTGGGCGAAGCCGGCATGCGAGTCCTGAGTATCGTTGCTGATACCCACGACCGCGGCGCCAAGATCACGAATCTCGTTCGTATGGTCGCGAAAGCCGCACGCCTCCTTGGTACACACCGGGGTGTTGTCCTTCGGGTAGAAGAACACCACGAGGGGCTTTCCTCGAAAACTCGTCAACGACACCGCGGTGCCGTCGCTGGTCACTCCTTCGAACGCCGGAGCAGCCTCACCTTCACGCACCATGCGACGCCTCCTTTTGCGGCCAGTCTTGCCAGCCCGTTCAACGGGGGGTCCGTCCCACCCGTCACGCGCCATACCACGGAGCGCGTGGCTAGAGGAACGCGACGTGGAGCAGGCCATAGAATACTATGGCTAAGCCTGCCCCCGCGGGAATGGTCACCAACCACGACACGGCGATATCGCGGACCATGACCAGATTCAGTGCTCCGAGTCCCCGCGCAAGCCCAACGCCCAGCACGGCACCCACCAGCGTGTGGGTGGTGGAGATCGGCAACTTGTACACGGACGCGAGCAAGATCGTCGTCGCCGCCGCGAACTCCGCGCAAAACCCTCGGGAAGGGGTCAGCTCGGTGATGCGCTTCCCGATGGTTTGAATCACGCGCCAACCCCACGTGGCCAGACCGAGCACGATGCCGAAGCCGCCGAGCGCCAACGCCCACAACGGAACGGCCGAACTGGTCGGAATCTCCCCGGTTTGCGCGACCTGCACCACGACCGACAGCGGCCCAATGGCGTTGGCCACGTCGTTCGCACCGTGCGCGAAGGCGACGAACCCCGCACTGAGAATCTGTAGATAGATGAAAATCCGCTCCACGTCCTGATAGGCCGATCGCTCGTCGCCCTCGGTCGCGGTGCGACGGACCTCGTCGAGCAGCCCCTGGGCATTCCCCAGCACGACGACAACCCGCTCCCGAATCACCATCGGCGCGGCATACTCGACGCGGCGCAGATGCATGATGGCCTTGCTGAGCGCACGCGCGACATAGAACCCGCGGAGCTCGGCGACGCGACCAGCATCGACCGGCACGATGCGGCGCGCCAGGCGAGCGGAGATCAGCGCCCCGATCAAGCCGCCGCCAAACGCAGCACTGAGAGCGATCGTCAGCGGCATCGTGTCCATCGGGCTGAGGCCGAAGTTCTTCCAAAACGGCTTCAGGCCCTTGAACCCAAGCACGAGCATTAGAACGACCAGGACGCAGAACACGATGTAGGGCGTCAACCGACGAGCCGCCGCGACCGGATCCGGACGATGAAAGATCGCCTCCAGGACAACCAGGCGGAAGGTCAGGAACGCGATCGTCCCCGCGAGCACCGGCGAGACTACCCAGCTCGCCGCGATCGACGCGACGCCGCCCTTCCCTCGCAGGACCGCCGTGATTCCGCCTTCGCCCACCCAGTTGACGGCGTCGAAGCCGCCATAGATCACGCCGAAGCCGACGATGGCGCCGACGATCGAATGAGTCGTCGACACGGGCCACCCGAAATACGAGGCCACCTGCAGCCACACCCCCGCGGCCAACAGCGCCGCGAGCATGCCGAGGGCGAGCTCCGTTGGTCCGTTCGGGTCATCGGCGAACACCGAGAGGTCGACGATGCCTTTGCGCACCGTTTCTGACACGTGGGGACCCACCAGAAAAGCGCCCACGAACTCCATCGTGCCCGCCAACAGGACCGCCCCCATCAAGGTAAGCGCGCCGGAGCCCACCGACGTGCCCATCGCGTTCGCGAGGTCGTTGGCTCCGATGTTCCAGGCCATGTAGAACCCGAACACCATCGCAAGCACAACGAGAGCTGTCGCCACACTAGCGTCCATCAACCCCCCGCACGCCGTCTCCTGCTTTCGCTTCTACTTGAGTTGCAACGTCGTCCGGACACGATTCGCAAGTCGCTCCGACAAATTGGACAGCTCGCTCACCTCTTGGATGAGCTTGTTCCAGACGTGGAAAGTGGCCATCGACAGCTCATCCTCACTGGCGAACAGTTCCCGCAGGAGGGTGTGCTGCAATCGATCGGCTTCGTGTTCCTTGAAGGCGACATCGTGCACCATCTGCTGCACCTTTTCCGCCTCGGCACCGCCAAACGATGTGGCCAGGAGCTCGTCGATCTGCTGAATCACCTCCCGACCCGAGTCGTAGGTTTCCAGATTCTTCGCGACGAAAGCCTCGAACGGCTCCCGAAGCCGCACCGGCATCCCGAGCTGCTTCAACGTCAGGAGCACGCCGATGTTCTCACATTTGTCGGCGATGTTGTCCTGGATGGCGAGAATCTCGAGCAGGCGATCTTTGTGCACCGGCAGAAACAACGTGCCGGGCAAATGGTTCTGGATGTCGTGTTTGGCCTGGTCGGCGACGTGCTCGAGATCCGAGATCTCCTGGGCGAGCGCGGGAATCACGTCATAGCGCGCCTCGACAAATGCACGCAGGATGTCGCGTGTCTTGTCGACACACTCCGCGACCTTGTCCATGTGGCTCTGCAGCGGAACAAAGGGTGAGTGGGCGAAAAGACTGGCTATCGTGCGCATGGTCGGCTCTCCGTCACGCGATGTGGGCCCGCACGCGACGAGTTCGCGCGCCACAGGGTTCGACGACGCACAACTGCCAGACACGAGCCACGCCGTCAAAGGGCGCGGGGGACTCGAACCCGTCCGCCCCGTAGGGGTTCGAGCGTGCCCCTGGCAGGCCTCGGCGCACCGCCGTCCGGCGGCGCCCGCTGCGCGTCGACCGCGCGCTCGCGCCGCGCCTAGACCAGGGTGAGGCCGCCGTCGGCCACGATGGTTTGACCGACCAACCAGCGCGCATCGTCCGAGCAAAGGAAGGCCACGATGCGCGCGATCTCGACCGGCATCGCGACTCGCCCTCGGGGAGTCCGCCGGGCCCAGTTCGCCGGGTCCTGGCCGAGATCGCCCCCCCCGGTACGCTCGGCCCAGGTCCGGGCCGAGTCCGTGTCGACCATCCCTGGCATGACCCCATTGACCGCGATGTCCTCGGCGGCCAGCTCGACCCCAAGATAGCGGGTCATCGTCTCGAGTGCCGACTTCGCGGCGGCCAGCATGCCATGGCCCTCGATGACGCGCACCGTATCGAAACCGGAGACCGTGACGATGCTGGCGCCGCGCCCCCGCATCAGGGGGACCGCGTGCTGCACCAATGCCACGAACGAGTGGACGACGGTCTCGAGGGTCCGGCTGACGTTGTGCGCTTTGAGTTCGGTGATTGGTTTGAACGCGGTCGCGGCCGCATTGGCGACGAGCAGGTCCAGGTGGCCGACGTCTCGCGCCACGGCATCCATCATGGCCGCGACCGCCTCGGCCGAGCCGAGGTCCGCGCAGAGCAGATGGGCGTGCCGACCGTGGCGCTCCACCTCCGCGGCTACCGCTCTCGCGGCATCCCCGTCGCGACGGTAGTGGACGATGACGTCGGCACCGCTCTTCGCCAGGAGGGTTGCCGTGGCACGCCCGATGCCACGCGAGCTGCCGGTCACCAGCGCGACGCGACCACCGAAATCATACGTCACGCGACCCATGCGCGCCCTACGCTCCTCTCGTCAGGCCCGCCGGCAGTACTTCGACCGGATCGCCGACCGCCACCGCGCCGCCCTCGACGATGCGGCAATTCACACCGCGAAGCCGCCGTGGACGATTAGACTCCACGTTCACCCAGCGGAGAGCGCCCGGGCCGAAACGGGCCGCGAACTTCTTGCACCCGAGGTGTGGCTTCGCCGAGATCTCGACGATCGCGCCGCCGATACGCAGCCGCGTCCCCACCGGAAGCGCCTCCTCGGCAAGGTCGAGATCGACCAGGACGTTGTCCCCGGGCATGTGGAGCGGATGCTCCCCATCGGCAACGAGCTCGGCGGCCCGCACGTTCATGAGGGTGAGTTGGGCTTCTGGATCCGCGGGTGCACCGTTCGACCCGCCATGCATCCAGCGATCGCCCTCCATCCCATCGATGGGGCTCAACGCGACGCTCGGAGGCTGCTCGTGGATCTCGTCTCCCAAGCGCCGCACGAGGAGACAGACGCGCCCCCGAACACGAAGCGGTACCGGTCCAGCTTCCCAGAGTTCTTGCAGTACCTCGAACGCACGCATGTCGACCCAGATACGCTCCACGCCGCCGTAGTGCCACACCCGCTCATCGCACGCCCCGCGAGCGGGTCACCCCCACATCGCGCGCAGCTTCGCCCCGACGTCGACGCTGCGCACGGGCGAAGTCTGCCCGTCGTCGGCGGGATGACGACGCCCGAACGAGCCCTGCGTGAACCGCGACAGGATCGGTTCCGGTAAGAATCGACTGCGCGGCGTAAACACGTGCGCATCGCCATGACGATGCTGCTGGCGGACGAAGAAACGGAGCGGATGGATCAGATGCAGGTGATCACGCGCACGCGTCATGGCGACGTACAGCAAGCGTCGCTCTTCTTCGATCTCCTCGGGACGGTTGGTCGCCATGTCGGAAGGGATACAGCCGTCGGCGACGTTCAAGACGAACACCGCATCCCACTCCTGTCCCTTGGCCGAGTGGATCGTCGACAAAATGAGATAGTCCTCGTCGAGATGTGGGGGGCCGGCCTCGTCGCCGCACGCACTTGGGGGATCCAACGTCAACTCGCTCAGGAAACGTTCGCGGCTGGGGTAGCCCGCGGCGATCTGTTCGAGCTGCTCGAGATCCCCCGCGCGTACGTGGGCGGCCTCGTACCGACGTTCGAGGTGGGGTTGATACCATCGGCGAACCATCCCGATCTGCCCCTGCCAGTCCGTCCCTGTAGCGCGAAGGGCACTCATGAGCGCGCACAATCCCGGCCAATCGGCGGCCGCTCCCGATGGTGGTCGCAGACGGGCGAGCGCGGTGAGATCGAATGCCTGAGCCTCGAGATGTGTAAAAGCACGCTCGGCGTGACCAGGCCCCACCCCGGGGAGGAGTTGCAACACGCGGAACGCGGCGAGTTGATCACGCGGGTTCTCGGCCCAGCGAAGGACGCACACAGCATCCTTCACGTGCGCCGCCTCGAGAAACTTGAGCCCGCCGAACTTCACGAAGGGAATGTTCCGTCGGCCGAGTTCGACCTCGAGCTGGTCGCCATGGTGGGCCGTCCGCATCAGCACCGCCTGACGCTTGAGCGCAATGCCTGCCTCGCGATGCGCCAACACCCGCTCGACGACGTAGTCGACCTGGCAGGCTTCGTCTTCGACCGTGACGAGCGCGGGGCGCTCTTCTGACCGCCGTCCGGAGAACAGCGTCTTGGTGAATCGCTCGGGCGCCTGATCGATCACGGCATTGCACGCCGAAAGAATCGGCTCGGTCGACCGATAGTTCTGCTCCAACGTGACGACCGTGGCTGGCGGCTCGAACTGACGTGGAAAGTCGAGGATGTTCCGGACACTGGCGGCGCGAAAGGCGTAAATCGATTGCGCATCGTCGCCCACGGCCGTCAAACCAGCCCCATCCGGCTTCAGACCGAGGAGGATCCCGGCCTGCAGCGCGTTGGTATCCTGATACTCGTCGACCAGCACGTGATCGAAACGTTCGCGGACACGTCCGGCAAGCGTCGGCGCGCCCATCAGATGGAACCAGTAGAGCAGCAGGTCGTCGTAGTCGAGGAGATGACGCTTCTGCTTCGCGGCCACGTACGCTGCGAACAACTGCCGCAACTCGTCGGCCCAATTGCTACACCACGGAAACGCGCGCTCGAGCGTTTCCTCGATCGATCGCTGCGAATTCACGACGTGGGAGTAGATGGCAAGACAGGTGCCCTTCCGCGGGAACCGAGTCGCCGTCTTCGAGAGCGCACGCTCGTGCCGCAGGAGATCGAGGAGGTCGGCGGAGTCGGACCGGTCGAGCACCGTGAAGGATGGATCGAGGGCGACGTCCTCGGCGTGCAGTCTGAGGAGACGATTGGCGATCGCATGAAACGTGCCGGACCAGCGGAGCCCGGACGCGCGCACGGCCTGCCCCACGATCCGCTCGGCCGCACGCGTCATCTCGGCGGCCGCGCGCCGACTGAACGTCAGCAGCAATATCCGGCGTGGATCCGCGCCGCCGACGATGAGGCGGGCCACGCGATGGGCGAGGGTTGTCGTCTTGCCGGTGCCGGCGCCCGCAATGATCAAGAGCGGCCCCGCGGCATCGTGCTCGGCGGCAGCCCGCTGTGCCGCGTTCAGCCGATCGGCCTGCTCATTCCACACCCCCATCGCATCCCCTCCCCAGCCGCCCCCATAGCGAAACGAAAGCGAAAGTGGAAGCCCCAGCCTCAAGTCTCAATGAAACTCAGCCGATACACATCCGATGTAGTGTGCGCGATGCGAGTTCGCCGAGCTATCGAAGCCCTGATTCTGTGGTTTCTCCCGCCACAGATGAGAGACGCTGACGCCGACACGATCCGGCGGGCGAAGCTCTGCGTCAGCTATACGATCACCGTTCCGCTGTGGGGACCGGGCTTCGTGTGGCTGCTCTGGCAGATCGATCAGCGAGAGATCGCCAGCATCATTGGTGGCGGCATGCCGTTGGCGATCCTGCCACTCGTCGCGCTCCGGACAACCGGATCGCTCCCATTGGCGGGCAGCGCCATGGCGGCGGTCGCCGCCCTGTTGATGGTAACCACCGCATGGCTCGAAGGGGGCCTCGCCGCGCCAGGGGTCATGTGGTTTCCCGTCGTCCCGATGCTGGCACTGCTCGTCGGCGGGCGTCGCATCGGCGTCGTGTGGGCGACGATCATGATCGCCGTCCTGATCACGTTCTACGTCGTCGAGCGGGCGGGCGTGCCCGTCCCCGTCTTTCTCGGAGCGAGTCATCCGCACCTCGCCTTTCTCCGACTCGCACTCAGCGTCGGGGCGGTGATCCTGTTTCTGTCGCTCGCGGCTCTCTTCGAGTCATTGAAGGCCCAAGCCCTGAACTCGCTCGAAACGGCCAACGAGGCGCTCGGCCTGGCGCTCGAGCAAGCGAAAGCCGCAACGCGTGCGAAGACCGACTTCTTGGCAACCATGAGTCACGAGATTCGCACTCCCCTCCACGGCGTCTTCGGGATGACCGAGATCGCGCGCGAGTCCGACAACCGCGAGGAGACGCGCGAATGCATCGACCGTGCACGCGCGTGCGCCGAAACCCTGCTCTCGATCATCAACGACGTGCTCGACTTCTCACGTATCGATGCGGGCAAGCTCACGCTCGAGCGTACCAAGTTCGACCCGCGCGACGTCGTCGACGGTGTGCTGGACACGCTCGCAGTCGACGCGCACCACAAAGGACTCGATCTCGTCGGCTGCGTCGCCCCGGACGTCCCGACGACCCTCGAAGGGGATCCCGGCCGCATGCGCCAAATCCTGACCAATCTCGCCGGCAACGCCGTGAAGTTCACCGAGGAAGGCTCGGTCGTGATCGCGCTCCAGGCCGCGGCCCCCGATGCGAATGGCACCGTCAATCTCGAGGGCGTCGTCCGCGACACCGGCATCGGCATCTCGCGCGAGGCTCAGGCCTCGATCTTCGACGTCTTCACGCAAGCGGATTCGTCTACGACCCGCCGTTTTGGTGGTACCGGCCTCGGCCTCGCCATCACTCAGCGCCTGGTCTCCCTCATGAACGGAAGTGTAACGGTGGAGAGCGCGCCGGGCGCGGGCACGACCTTTCGGTTCTCGGTCGAGCTTGCGGCGTCCACGAGTGAGTCTCGAGCAGATCCCAACCTCCGGGCCGTCCCGACGGCCCTTATCGCGGGTGCGGGAGCGATCGGCGCACATGTCCTGCACATGCTCCGCGACAGCGGCGCGCAGCCAACGGCGCTCGGACTCGACGATCCGTTGCCCATGGCGCCGCCACCGATCACCATCGTCGATCTCCCCAGCACCGAGGCCGAGCGTCACGCTTTGCTCGCGCGACTCGCGGCCTGGCCCGGACGCACGCAGACCGCGATCGTGGCCCTGACGCCGATCGGCCGCGATGTACACACCCGTGCCGCCACCGAGCAGTTCGAAGCAATCGTCTCGAAGCCCCTCAAGGCACGCGCGCTGCTGGCCACACTCGCAGCGCTCCCGACGCGCCCGCTCCCGGCAGTGTCGGCCGCCTCGGATTCGCTCGCCGATCACTCGGCATAGCGGCGCGGGGCACCAACGACCGCCGCCCCCACCCACCATCGGAACATTGGTTGCGGGGGCTCCATCTCCGCGCCCCCCATCGTTGTCGTCGCCACTTGACCCCAACGACTGTCCGCGCCAGGTTCGGCACGCCGCAACGCGGCCGACTCGAATGAGCCTCTCGCCGCCACCCATCCAGCCCCTCGGCGTTCGCGCCCTGAACGCCGTCGGCGGCGCCCTCCGGGGACTCGGACTCCCCCTCCTGCCGTTGAACGCCGAAGCGCTCTTGGCACGGGCGGCACGCACGACGGGCCTCAGCGATTTCGGCGATGCACGATTCCGCCTCCCGCTCGAGTTGCTCCTGCGCTCGTGGGACGAGGAGGCAAACCTCACCATCCTTGGCCGGATGATCGCGCGGGCTGACGTCTCCCGCTTGCTAGAGAATCGTCTCCGCATGGTCGACGTGAGAAAGCGCCACCCCGAGATCGACGAGGGTGAGATACGACGCCCACTCTTCATCATCGGCCTGCCACGCACCGGCACCACCATCCTGCACGAGCTTCTGGCCCAGGACCCCGCGAATCGCGTGCCGATGACCTGGGAAGCGATGCGGCCCTTCCCACCCCCCGAGCGCGCAAGCTACGACAGCGATCCGCGTATCGCTGCTGTCGATGCCGAGCTGCGGCAGGTCGACCGACTCGCCCCGGCATTCAAGTCGATTCATGCCATGGGTGCGCTCCTGCCGCAGGAGTGCGTCGCGCTCACCGCGCATGACTTCGCGACCATGATCTATACGACCGCGTACCACATCCCGAGTTACGACGCGTGGCTCGAGCGCGCGGATCTCCGCTGGGTCTACGCCGCGCATCGCCGGCAGCTCCAGTACCTGCAATGGCACTGTCCGACCGAACACTGGGTCCTGAAGTCGCCCGCGCATCTCTGGGCCATCGACGCACTCCTAGCAACGTACCCCGACGCGTGCTTCGTACAGACACACCGCGATCCACTGCGCGTCGTCGCGTCACTCGCCAGCCTGCTCGACACACTGCACCGGCTCGCCAGCGACACGATCGACGTTCCCGCACTCGCGCGCGAGTGGACCGTCCGGCTCGCCGATGGACTCGAGCGCTCCATGGCCGCACGCAACGACGGCCGGATTCCAGCCGACCGGATCTACGATCTGCCCTTCCATGCCTTCGTCGGCAACGAGGTCGAAGCCCTGCGAGGGCTGTACGACCACTTCGGAAGGACCCTGAGCGACGAGGCCGCAGAGCGGATGCGGCACTACCTCGAGATGAACCACCAGGGGCGCCAGGGCGGTCACCACTACGGCTTTGCCGCCACGGGGCTCGACCCCGCCGTCGAGCGCCAACGCTATGCGGGGTATCGCGCCCGCTTCGACATCGTCGACGAGCCGCTGAACTAGCGCGGCGCTGCGCCATCCGCGGACCGGACCTCCGGACAGAGATCTGGCACCACGACTCGCCCCAGAGTCGGGCGCGAGCGCGTTCGGCGTACGAATCCGTACGGAGTGTGCCTGTGGTAACGCTCGACCGCCCCGAGCGCAGCTGCTGGGATCTCCGCCGTACGCCGTGATCCCATTGAAGTTACGCGACCACGGCGCGTCCGATCGGCCTCAGCCCCTGGCACATCAGTTGCTCATCTCCAGGGACAGCGGCTCATCTCGAGAACCTCGCTTCTCTCGCTGACCGCAATTCCAGATCCGTGCGTCAGAGAGCTGACCACGTCGAACGCCAGAGATCCCAGAACCCCACAGGGGAAGCAGGAGGAGACAGATATGGGTCAATCCAGAATCGCAACTTTCACCTTCGGACTGAGCTGCAAGATCGTGATGTGGACCGTGCTCGGCGCGGTGCTGCTGTCGGCGCAGCCGGTACAGGCGCAGCCCCTCAGCACCGATCCCGTTTCGTACTTCATCCTTGGTCGTGACGAGGTCCGGTTGAAGAACTTCGAGATCCTGTCCGGTGCCGGATGCAACATCGGTGTGAACAACGCCGGCGGCCTGCTTCTCAACACCGACAAAAGATTCTCCGCGCCCTTCGCCCAAATCGGCGCCGCCGATTGCGGCGCGGCCGGTGGCGACATCTCGCAGTGCTTTTGCGATGCGGGCGGCGTCAAGTTCGACGAGATGTGCGTCGCGTTTCCCGGGATCCTGGCTGACGAAACTCTCGCCACGTACATCGCCGCCTGTAACGAGCTTCCCGGTGCGGACTTTCCGACGCCCTGCGTCGCGGGCGTCCAGGACGTGTTTGTGGACGACGACGAGGACTGCGATCCACTCGTGGTCGACAGCAATCCGGGGAACATGCGCTGCGACCTGCCGCCCGGCGACTATGGGCACATCGAGGTCGACCGGAAGGGCACCCTGAGCTTCGATGGCGGCGTGTACAACATCGACAGCTACCACTCCGACCGCCACACCAACGTCCTGACCACGTCTGGTCCGGTCACGGTGAACGTCTGTGGTGACGACAACTTCGTCCTCGGCGACCAGGGCGCCGTGATCGGCGAGTGCGGCAGCTTCCGACTGAACTACGTATCGAGCGTCGGGTTCGTGAACCTCGGCAACCGCAAGAACGTCAACGCAGCCGACGCGTTCCTGACGATGCACGTCTGTGCACCCGAGGCCGTGCTCAAGCTCTCCCGCGGCAACACCCTCGAGGGCAACTTCTTCATGAACCTGTCCAGCAGCGACATCAACACTCGCGGCCGCTGCTGCGAGGTCCAGCAGGCGGGCCTGTGTGCGTGTTTCGATGTCGTCGACCCGACCGATCTGCAGATCGGCGACGATCTCACGCTGAGCGGCGGCTGCGATCTGTCGAACATCACGCAGGTCACCGTGTGCGGGGTGGATTGTCCGATCTCGATGCAGGACGACGCCAACGTCGTCTGCACGGTCCCCGACCCGGGCGTCGTACTCCCGACCAACTGTGAGGTCGTCGGCGTCTCCGGTACCGGCGAGTTCAAGAGCAACACGCTGGTGACGATCAATCCGTAGAACGCGCTTCGGGGTGGGGGACGGCTCTCGGCCTCCCCCACTCCGGGCACCTTCTCAACCCCGCAAGCGCGCTACGCGTGTTCGCACCTAGGGCCGCGCTTCTCGAGACACGCCGTAATCCCGCAGGGACAACGCCGGCCCGCGTTGACGATGCGACACTCGGAAGGCTAGATCCGTTCGCATGGCGTGGGGTATGGCGGGGACGGGACGCACGCGACAACCGCGGTGGCGCCACCGCCTCGGCACACTGAGTCCACTCCTTCTGGGCGCGCTGCTCGTCGGTTGTCCGAGTTCGCCGGACGACTCGGTGCCAGACGCCAGCCCCGCGTTCACGACCGGCCCGCCCGCGGCCGCGCCGACCGGCCCCACAGGCGCGCGCTGGGAGATCGTCGAGATGTTGCGCGACGCGCGTGACCTGTCCCACCATCCCTCGGACGGCGGCGGGCACGCGTCGATCGAGTCGAGCGAGCCACCGACCATCGTTGCGGGTGGCACCGGGCGCTTCACCCTCCTCTACGAGGTCGGGCCCCACGGCGTTGCGACC
This sequence comes from Deltaproteobacteria bacterium, assembly GCA_029262315.1. GTDB lineage: Bacteria > Desulfobacterota > Binatia > UTPRO1 > UTPRO1 > JAJCZP01. Next base: position 22,213 of record JAJCZP010000113.1, read on the forward strand.
AACGGTATGATCTTCCTCCAGGTCTCACCCTTCTGGGGCTGGAGTACGCCGCAGGTGACGCAGGCGACAGCGCCCGGGTACACGACCGTGACGCCGATCCCGGGAGACATTGCGCTCGAACCCGAAACCCTCGATCGCCAACTCCTCGGCATTCGGAACGTCGGACGGCCGCTCGCCCTGGGCGACCGGATCCGACTCGTCTACGGCGCGGGTGCCGGCGCCGCCCGAGTCGATCGCTACGCCGAACGCGGCGCGCGTTTCTGGATCGCGGTCGACGGAGACGGCGACGGCGTACGGGCCGTCCTATCCGACTCGCCAACCGTTGACGTCACGGCGGGCCCGCCGAGCCGGATGGTGCTCACGGCTCCAACGATCGCGCGTCCCGGCGCCCCGCTCCGCTTGACCGTCGCCATCCTCGATGCCGCGGGCAACGCGGGCACTCCCGTGACCGGCACCATCATCGTCGACGATCCGCCTGACGGAGTCAGCGTCGAGAGCCCGCTGGTCCTCACGCCAGACGATCTCGGACGCGGCACACTCATCGCGACCGCTACCGAACCCGGCGTGCTTCGCCTGCACGTGACGGGGCCTGGCGGTCTGCGCGCGGAGAGCAATCCGATCATCGTCTCGGCAGAAGCGCCGCGCGTGCTCTGGGCCGACCTGCACGGACACTCGCACCTCTCTGACGGAACCGGCACCCCAGCGGACTACTTCACGTATGCGCGGGACGTTGCCGCCCTCGATGTGGCGGCGCTCACCGATCACGACCACTGGGGCATTCTCAAGCTCGACGAGGAGCCAACGTTCTGGGAGGCGATACGCGCCGCCACCGCCCGTTTTCACTCCCCGGGACGGTTCGTCACGCTTCTCGGCTACGAATGGACCAGTTGGATCTATGGCCACCGCCACGTGCTCTACTTCGAGGACGACGGTGAAGTCCTGAGCTCCATCGATCCGCGCTACGAGTCACCGCGCCAACTCTGGCAAGCACTGGCCGGTCGGCGCGCGATGACCTTCGCGCACCACTCGGCCGGTGGTCCCATCCCCACCGATTGGACGATCCCCCCCGATCCCGTCCTCGAACCCATCACCGAAATCGCGTCGGTGCACGGCAGCAGCGAGGCGCAAGACACCCCGAGCCGCATCTACGCAGCCATCCCCGGCAACTTCGTCCGCGATGCGCTCGATCGCGGCTACCGTCTGGGCTTCGTCGGCAGCGGCGACAGCCACGATGGGCATCCCGGACTCGCACACCTTGGGGCGCCCGCTGGCGGAGTGGCGGCGATCATCGCCGACGAGGCAACACGACCCGCGATCCTCCAGGCACTGCGCGCACGGCGGACCTATGCCACCAACGGGCCGAGGATCTTGCTCCAGGTTGCCCTCGGGGCGCATCCGATGGGAAGCACGATCGCCGCACCGGACGACGACACGCTGATCGCCCGGGTGGTCGCCGTCAATCCACTGGCGCGCGTCGACGTCATCCGGAGCGGCGCTGTCGCGGCGTCGTTTCGGGGCGACGGTGCGCGCGAGTCCGCGGTCCAACACAAGCTCGCAGATCTCAGAGGCGGCGAGTACGTCTACGTGCGAGCTGTGCAGGAAGACGGCGGCGCCGCCTGGTCGAGCCCGATTTTCATCGAGTGAAGCCGGCTCACACGCGCCTCTTCGACGACCCGGATCGCAGGGATCGACGGCGGAGGAAGAGTAACGCAGCCAGCGGCACCGAAACCCACAGCGATATGTGACGAATTTCGGGATCGGGACACTAGGGCTGCCGCACCGCCCCGCCGCGCACGACGCGACCCGGATACGCGCCGGTCGGCTCGCCCTGCTCCACGATCACCTCACCACGGACGAGCGTGGCACGATACCCGTCGGCGGTCTGCATCAGCCTGGGCGCACCACCCGGGAGATCGAACACGAGATGCGGCGCTCGGACCTGTAGGGCATCGAAGTCGATCAGATTGACGTCGGCCTGATAGCCCGGGGCGAGCACGCCGCGGTCGCCGAGCCCGAACAGACGTGCGGTGTCCTGCGTCTGCTTCCGCACCAACCACTCGAGCGGCAGTTGCTCGCCGCGGGTTCGGTCACGGCCCCAATGCGTGAGCATGAAGGTCGGCACCCCGGCGTCGCAGATCGCCCGGCAGTGCGCCCCGCCGTCGCTCGCACCAAGCGCAGACTGCGGATGCAGCAACATGCGCCGGACCGCCTCGAGATTGCCATCCGCGTATCCGGTGATGGCGTAGAGCAAGAACGCTTTACCGTCATCCTCGAGCAGCAGATCGTAGGCGAACTCCTGGGGATCGCGGCCCGCAGCCCGCGCCAGGTGCGCCAGACTCCGCGCCGGGTCCGGCTCGTAGTTCGGCGGATCGCCAAGCACGTAGACCTTGTCCCAGGGATCGGTCATCACGAACTTGAACACGTCGTCGTTCGGATCGTGGTCGGCCAGCACCCGCGCTTTGAACTCCGGATCGCGGAGGTGCCGGAGCTGCTCGGCGAACGGCAGTCCCTCGAGGGTGGCAAACGTCGGGAACCGCATGAACGGACACACGCCGAGAAAACTGAACAGGATGTTGGTCGGGCGACCGAACACCTGCGGATGAATGCGAGCACCGTCGCGCGCGGCCTCTTCGCACAACGTCAGCATGCGCTCCCACGCCGTGGGATCGCTGTTGTGCTGGCCGAGCAGGAAGGTGATCGGACAGCCCGTCTCGGTCGAGACCTTGCGCATCCACGCCATCTCTTTGTCCGGCGCCGACAGGTCCTCGCCGACGACGCCGGCCGGCGCGACCTCGAGAATGCCGCGCCCAAGTTCGCCGAGCACGCGCCCAATCGCCATCAGCTCGTCTTCGGCAGCGAAGGTCCCCGGCACCGGCTCTCCGTCGATGGCAACGTGCACCAGCGTCCGCGAGGTCGAGAATCCGAGCGCGCCCGCGGTCACCGCCTCGCGGACGATCGCCGCCATCTTGGCGATGTCGTCGGGGGTCGCTGGCTCGTTCTTGGCGCCACGTTCGCCCATGACGTACGCCCGTACGGCGCCGTGTGCGATCTGGGTCCCGACGTCAATGGCATGCGGCTTCTGCTCGAGCGCATCGAGATACTCGGGAAACGTTTCCCACTGCCAGTCGATACCCTCGGCAAGGGCGGTACCGGGAATATCTTCGACGCCCTCCATGAGCCCGATGAGCCACTGGCGGCGCTCCGGGGCCGCGGGTGCGAAGCCGACACCGCAGTTTCCCATCACGACCGTGGTGACTCCGTGCCAGAACGACGGTGTGAGGAGGGGATCCCAGGTCGCCTGCCCATCGTAGTGCGTGTGGATGTCCACCCACCCCGGGGTTACCAGAAGCCCATCAGCGTCGATCGTGCGACGCGCGCCTGCCGCGATCGTACCAACCTCGGAGATCACACCGTCGTCGATCGCCACATCTGCCGTCCGCCGCGCGTCCCCGGTCCCGTCGATGACGGTCCCGCCCTTGATGATCGTGTCGTGCATGGGCGCAACCGTAGGCGGTCGGGCCGGGGCGACGCAAGCGGCAGCGGGACAATCCCCAGGTCCGCCATCTACACCCGGGGATGTACGGCGCGCGCCGACTTCGGGTCGGGGACTCAGAGGCCGGCGACCGCGTCGGGGTCGTCGGCGGAACCGTCGTCGAGATGCACCGTGCAGTTGAGCGTACGCACCTGCCACGGCGGAGCCGCGTCGATCTCGGTGACGCTCGTGTTGCCCCAGTGCCGCGGGGCCTCGCAGCCAGCCGGAAGTTGGAGCAGCCGATGTGCGATCGAATGACAGACGAGCCCGTGGCTGACGACGGCCAGATCACCCGACGTCGCCCGCGCCGCGGCCGTCACCTCATCCCACGCGCGATCGACGCGGGCATGGAACGCATCCCAGCTCTCGCCTTCCGGCGGTACGTACGTCGGACCGAAGAGATCGAAGTCGAATTCGCTGTAGGCGCGGCCTCGGATACGACCGAAATTCCGCTCCTGGAGCGTGGGCGAGAGCGAGAACGTCCCGCCGGTGGTGGCGTGTACCTGCTCGGCGGTCTCACGCGCCCGAGCGAGGTCACTCGCCAGGACGTGCGTCACGCGTGCACCGATAAACCGGGTCGCCAGCCGGCGCGCCTGCGTGTTGCCGCGGGCGTTGAGGGGTGTGTCCGGCAGTTGCACCACATGCGCGGCGTTCAACGCGGTCTCGCCGTGTCGAATCAGGAAGATGCTCATGCCTTGAGCTCGCGGACGAGATCGGCCCAATGCCCCGGGTCCGGCGCCCGATTGTTGGTCAAGCTGACACCCTCGCCGATACCCTCGAGTCGTGCCCGGATCTTCGCGGCGATCTCACTCGTGGTACCGACCACAGCGATCTCCTCGAGAATGGCATCGTCGATCAACGCCGCCATGTCGTCCCAGCGCCCGGCCTTCGACAGTCGATTCAGCTCGGGATGCAGGTCGCCCCACCCATGGCAGTCGAGGGTCGGACGATAGGCCGGAGTCGAGCCGTAAAACGCCAGCTGTTTTCTCACCGCGTCCTTGATCTCGGTGAGTCGCTCTTCGGTGTCGGCGGTGATGACGATGGCCGCACACACGACATCGAGGTCGGCGCGCGTCCGTCCCGCACGCGCGAGGCCCCGATCGACCGCCGGCAAGGTCACCTCCTGGAGTGATCGTCTGGTCGCGAACGGATGGGCGATGAAGCCATCCGCTACCTCGCCAACGACTTCCAGCATGCGCGGTTGCACGCCCGCGAGAAAGATCGGCGGCCTGCCGAAGGGATTCGGACCTGGATCGAACGCCGGAATCATCAACGTATGTCGGTAGAACTCACCGTCGAAATCGAGATTCCCCTCCCCTTCCCACGCAGCCCAGATCGCGCGAATCGCGAGCACCAGCTCGCGCATCCGCCGCGCGGGACTCGACCACGCCGAACTGAAGCGGCGCTCGATATGCGGCCGCACCTGCGAGCCGAGGCCGAGCACGAAGCGGCCCTCGCTGATGACCTGTAGATCGTACGCGAGATTGGCGAGGTTCATGGGATTGCGGGCAAACGCGATGGCGATCGCCGTCCCCAATCGCAAAGTGCGGGTATGCTCCGAGGCAATCGCAAGCGGTAGGAAGGGGTCGTGCTTGGCCTCGAAGGAGAATCCGCCGTCGTAACCGATCTCTTCGAGCGCCGGGAAAATCCGGCGGGCGTCCCGTGGATCTTCGAGGGGAGCGGTGGTGTAGACCTTCACCCCGCAGGTGTATCAGGTTGCAACGTGCCGGCAACCGATCTCGCTTGAACCACCGAGCGCACGGGGCCTAGACTCGCCCGTCGTCAAAGGAGGTTCTGCCATGCATGCACTCACGACTTTGGCAGTGGCCGCGAGCCTGATCGGACTCGGCGCGACGCCAGTCGACGCCATGGCGCTCAAAGCGAAGCAGCTCGGGGGAAGCTTCGTGACAGCCTACGAGGAATGCGTCACCCCGGACACCGCCACCGACACCGGCATGCCAGCTTGCACCGCCGTACGCTCGGATCCGGTGTGCGGTTTCGGCCCCGGGGACGGTGTCGGCAAGTTCAAGCTGATTTCGAAGCCGAACGTCCGAGACGTCAGACTCAAGGCCACCATCAAGGGCCTCGACCCGGCCTGCGAGGGCGAAACGCTGTCCTTCGAGATCGACGGGCGGCTCACGGGCACACCCAAAGAACCAGCGTGGCGCGAGCGCGTCTGGTTCCTAAGCGCGCCTCATCGCCCAACGCTTCGGAACGCCTCGGCCTCGCGACCGGTAGGCCACGGTTGGCGATCGACGAGATCGGC
>JAJCZP010000114.1 GCA_029262315.1 Deltaproteobacteria bacterium
ACTTCCCGTAGGTGTCCACTGTCAAGCCGATGCTCGCGTGACCAAGCTGCCGTTGCACGTAGACCGGCGAGTGGCTCTCCGACAGGAGGATTGAGGCGTACGTGTGCCGCAGGCAGTGCGGCGTGCAGTGCGGAGGTAGTCCGGTCAGCTTCACGATACGGCTGAAGGCGTGGCGGACGTTGCTCGGGCCGAATGGTGTCCCCGTCGTCGTACAGTGGCTGTCGGCGCGCGGTGACGTGCACGCTGCGGCGCGTCGCCCTGGCCACCGTCCCTGTCGCTTGTCGTGCGAAGCACACCTGCTCTACGCTCGGTGCCGCCAAAGCAGCCGTGACGGTCCGGTTCGGCTATTTCAGAATTTGGAGCAGGTTGCTGTAGTCGTCCGTCCAAGGGCGGACGTTCGGGTAGTCGGCAGCGCGGTCACGTTCTAGAAAGACTTCGCCGGTTCGTAGCGCCGGCTCGAGTTGGGTGATCAGCGCGTTGATGTAGCTGGCGTCGCGGGAGAGGATCATCCACGTGGCTTCCAGCGTGGCGTCGTCGAGGAGTGCGAGATTAACGATCTTCAGTGCGTGGAAGTTCTTCGGTTCAGCCAGGCGATACACCACGGGCGCCAAATCGAGATGTCGATTGGAGATGTGGAATGCCATCATGCCGTTGGGGGCGAGATGACGTTCGTAGGTCGCGAAGGCTTCACGGGTGAGCAGGTGTACGGGAACCGAGTCGCTGCTGAAAGCGTCGAGGATTAACGCGTCGTAGTGCTGGCTGCTTTCGCGCTCGAGCTTTAGCCGAGCGTCACCCATGCGAATGCGCACATCGCCCCGAGAGTCGGCGAGGAACGTGAACCATTCTTGGGCCACCTCCACCACACCGGGGTTGATCTCGTAAAAGACAAAGCGGTCCTCGGGCCGAGCCCAAGCGGCCAAGGTTCCCACACCCAGGCCGATGAACCCCACGTGACGGCCATCAGGACGCTGGATCAACGACAACGCAGCGCCCACTCCCGTGTGCGCCGAGTAGTATCCGGTTGGGAATGCGCGCAGGTCCGGGCTCATGGCTTGCACTCCGTGCAAGGTGGTGCCGTCGTACAGTTCCCGAATGTGAGTTTGCGGGTCTCCGTGGCCGATTTCTTCGACGCGCAGAACGCCAAAGAAACTTCTTTCGGTGTGCACATTGCTTTGCATCAGCCCGTAGGCGTGACGGACCAGGAATCCAAAAGTCGGACGAGCAAGAAGTGCGCCGAATGCGGCCAATATGAATAGGGCTACTGCGGTATCGGAACGGGTGCGCGATTGTTTCGTTCCGGCTGCTTGTTTACGCTGCTGTTTGCGCTGCGCGCCGTGACCTTTCTTGGATTTCTCTTTGCGTTGCGATGCAAGCTCCGCGTTACGTCGCATTTCGCGCCACGCGCTTAGGGCGAGTAGCAATCCGCAGCCGAGAAATCCGAGGTGCAACTCTTGGTAAAGGTGGAACACCATGGGGGCGATCACCGCGACAAGGATCCCTCCCAACGCTCCGCCAAAGGAGACGGCCATGTAGTAGAAGGTCAAGCGTGCGGCGGGGGGGCGCAGCCGGTAGAGCTCTCCGTGACAGATCATGCAGGTGACAAATAACGCCGCGCCGTAGATCCCGAGTTGTTGATTCATGGAGTAAAAAGTCTGGCCGACATGAAACTCGCCCAGCAGGACCAGGTACACAGCACCCAGCGCCATGGCGTAAAGGGGTAGGAAGACCACGCGTGCATATGCGGGCCAGCCGCTGAAGGTCAAAATGAAGCTCAGCAGGTAGATGCTCAACGGAAGGATCCACAAGAAGGGGGCCGAGGCCACATTGAGCGTGAGTTGTTGGGTGACCGATGTGAAGAGCACGACACCGCATGCGGCCCACCCGACCCACAACGCGATGACCCCGTGCCCCGTTTCGATCCCATCGACTGCGACGTTGTCATCGGCCACTCGCGGCTCGGGGCCAGCTCTCCAAAGCGCAATGGCGGCGCCCGTGCACAGTGCGGCGAAGAGCAAGAACATCATCCGCCACACATGGGCCTGGCCGCTGAGTGCTAGCGCGGGCTCGACGAGGAAGGGGTAGCTGAGCAGAGCGAGCAGTGACCCCGCGTTGGAGAGGGAGTAGAGCGCGTATGGAGAACGCCCCGGGCGGATCGCCCAAAACCAAGATTGCAGCAGCGGGCCGGTTGCACTGAGTACGAAGTAGGGCAAACCGACGGTGGCCAGCAGCATCAAGACGATTTGCGCCAGCGGCTCGCCGTCGCCGGTGGGAGCCCAGTTTTCCGCTGGCAGCACGCTCATCCAAGCTGCTCCGGCGAGTAGCGCGAGGTGCACGAGGCTGTGCACGCGCATTCCGAGCCAGCGTGTTCCCAGGTGCGTGTAAGTGTAACCGGCGAACAACAGGCATTGGAAGACGAGTACGCAGCTCGTCCAAACCATCGGCGTGCCGCCGAACCAGGGCAAGATGTACTTGCTGACCATCGGCTGCACCTGAAAGGTCAGGAATGCGCCGAGAAAAATCGCGGGTGCGATGATTAGAAGTGGTCCGACGCCCGCTGCAGAGCGAGGCAGAGCCAGACGATTGCGCGGGTCGAGCTCGCCCATGAATTCGACGATAGTTCGCCGGCTCGTCATTGCCAATCGCGACGTATGATCGCCGATCCGACGATAAGCTCGCCTAGCTGCTGAAAAAGGGTTTCGAGGGGTCTGCATCGAAAATGAAAGCCTGTTAGGGGGCAGGGCCGAGCGGCCCTGCCCCCAGCTCTCTTGAAATGCCGCGCGACTGCAACCTGTAGTCGCGGGTGCCCTGAACCCGTGTCCCGGGGACGCCCATCTCGTCGCCCGGTGCTCGGCGGGCTGGCAACCTCGATGCGTTCTCGGGTGGCGCGCTGAGAGGGCCAGCACGCATCTTCCCGCCATTTTCAACGATGCACATCTTCCGGTCGGTTTCCGCGCCTCGTCAGTCACCACCAAGTCACCAACGTACCTGAACCACCCTGATCCATCCGCACTTGCACGCGCGCTAATCCGCGAGAAAACCAAAGGATAGGTTCGGGTGGGGCAGGGTAGTTTCGTCCCAGGGTGAACTCTTAATCAGCGGGTTGGGAGTTCGATTCTCCCGCGGCCCATTTTCTAGATCAGGAACTTACGGCCTTTTGGGGCTCGCCAGAATCCCGTAAACGCGCCCACTGCCCGTGTTCGCGGTCAGGTGCCCTTGTCGCTCTCGCGCAGGTCGTCTTTCGGTTCCTTCGTTTGGGCGGGCATGCCCTTTCTCTCACACTAGCGACGCTGACTCGTGTGCCGGCTATGCCTTCGAATTTGGCATCGGCTCAGGATCTCGTGTTTACAAAAAAGCCGGTCCGTCCGGAGCATGGATATCCGCCCGGCGCTTTGTGTTTGCGGAGGACGCCGGACATTGTCTTCTTGCTGAGTTTCTTGCCGCACATACCGCACTGATAGACATAGGTCGGTCCCAAGGAAGGTCGCCCAGTCCGTCGGGGCCTCGCGGGACCGGCTGATCTCGCTATCGGCCTTGTGGGACTCCCTGACCAACTGCCAAAGCCCGATGATGATTGTCGCTCGGTCTCCCGCACAGGCAGAGGGCCGCTCGGGGTCAGCTCTACGGCATAGCGCGGGGTGAAGGTGTGGTCCGTGATGCGCGCGCCCTGAATACGATCGACGCGGTAGCTGCGATGCTCATTCTTCTCGACGTTCCAGGCGTGGAGCACGAAGTTGTTGTCCTGCGTCCGGCGCAACGAATAGGGTTCGATTGTCCGCGTCGAATTTTGATATTCGAGGGCGACACAAAGCCGGTTGGCAGCGGCGAAACGGGTAATTTCCAAATGCGAGTGCGCGACACTGCGCAGCGGCAAGCGCAATGTCCGTTCGCGGATCAGGGCTTCACCGGCGGACAGAGCATAGGACGCCGGTGTTTCGGGTACCGCGCCTTCAAGCCAGGCGAAGAATTCCGGCAGCGCCTGCCAGAACGACTCGGCGGGAGGCAATGCCGGTAGCTGGTGTGCCAGCATCCCACGCCATGCCGCTTCGAGATCGGTTCTGTGGCCATCGAGCCGGCCGTTCTGCGGCACAGCGATACCCTTGAACGCGCATTTCTGTTCGAGGACATCGCGCATCACGGCAGCGGCGGGCCGCGCTTCGACATTGCGGTAGAGATTGACGACATCATAGAGATCGCGTGGACGTGTGCGCTCGGCGAGGGCGCGGACCTTCTCCGCAAAGGCTTCCTCATAGGCATAGGCCTGCACGGCAATACCGCCTTCGGGCGCATCGCTGTACGGGTGAAAGATCGGCACCCGCACCGGGGCCAACACCACCCGCTCGTCCGCGGTCAGATCGAGTTTGATGCGCGGTAAAGGCCGCGGTGAGACCGGGCCACGATAACTGAGTTTGCCCTGGCAGCTCAGCTTGCCGCGCGGGTTTTCATAGATATCGAAGTCCTGCGAGTCGGCTGGAAATTCGAGGCCACTCTGCTCGTAAATCCAGTCGGCGATCTCGGCAAAACAGCGGGCGAGAAACGCTCCGTCGAGATGGCTTTCGTCGAGCAGTGTGAAGTCCAAATCTTCGGAGAAGCGGTAAGTTTCGAAGTAGCATTTCTTGAGGCAGGTGCCGCCTTTGAACACCCAGGCGGGAGCGAGCGCTTCATGCGCAAAGATACCGGCGAGTGCCCAGCCGAGCGCATAGTCCTTTTCGATGATATGCGGATTCAGGCCGGTTGACACTGCCATGTCGAGAACTTCGCGCTTACCGATCATGCGACCTGTCCTCGGCCCATGTTTCAGGAATCCACAGCCGCCAGCGTGTGACCAGGCGCGTGCAGTCGAGCGCCGGGTCAAGCATCGCATTGCCTTTGGTCAGGTGCTTCTTGCAGGCTGCGGCCAGCGACGTCCCTCGCGGATCGCGCTCGGCAAGAAAGCCGAGCCGCTTGAACACTACCCCGTTGCCAAGGCGCTCGGCGTAGTCAACCAGGGTCTGCGGATCGCGCTCGGGACGACTCAGATATTGGGTAAAGCAATCGGCGACATGCTGAACGCCGCCACCGACGGCCGGTTCCTCGAGCATGTCGATGATCGTGCGATGAAGATCGGATACGGCTACCCTGGTCTGGCCGCGCCAGACTGTCTTAGTGCCGAAGATCAGCTCTTCACGGATATTCTTGAGGATGAAGACCGCGCTCTGCGTTTCGACGGTCTTCACGCGAATCGACCGCGCTGTATAGACCAGAATATCGCGGAAAATCTGTTCGGTCAGGTCCCAATGCTCAGCGGCCGTTCGCCCGCCGATATAGGCGGGGGCGAACAAGGCGGGCACGAGAATCCAGGGGTCCTCGAGTACCTGCTCGGAATCGAGAAGGTCGAGGGGGACAGACACGTACGTGCCTGTCCCGACACGGCGCAACCAGCCCTGCGCGGCCCAACGCGAGAGTAGCTTCGCGGCTTGCGTCCGCGTGAGATCGAGCGCCTGCTGAGCGTCTTCGATCCGCACAACATCGCGCGCCATCTGGACAACGGCGGCGAGCCGCGCCTTGCCTCTGGTGAGTGTCCGGCCTGAGTTGCTCATGGTATATGGGGGTCCAATTAATTCCCGAATTTCGAGACAATCGATGTACCTGGTATACCACACTGGTGGGTACTTAAGATAGGCAGAGATTCACGGTAAACGCGATTTTCCAGCATCTTAATATACTGCATTCGTGACCACGGTCACGGAGCGAGAAGCTCAAGGAGTTGCTGTGTATAGGCGGACTTGAAGCGGTGGGAGATTGTCCGTCTTCTGTCCGTGAACTGGCGACCACTCCAGGCCACGCGAGGCTCTTCAGCGGGGCGCGACCGTCAAAGATTCTCGCCGCTTGTGGTCTGGTGTGTACTCGCGTGGCGCCCTACGCGGCACTCTTAGTCAGCGGGTTGGGAGTTCGATTCTCCCGCGGCCCCTTCTCGTCTTCTCAAACGATGGCAATCCGCGAGAGATACGAGAGGTGGAAGGACGTAGCGTCAATATCGGGACCAGCCGGATTGCGACCGATCAAGGGCTTTCACGATGAGGCGCATCGCCGAGCATTGACGGGCGGCCAACGCGATCACTCCTTCTGGATCGAATCCACGTAGTAGGTGATCAGGAGCAGCTTGCCGGCCGACTCGACCTGGTTCTCGAGCGGCGCAGACGAGTCCTTCAAGAAGACCTCGCCCCAGACCGGCATCTCGGAGTCGGTATGCCCAGGGAAGGGGCCGCGACCGTCGATGCTGCGCAGCAAGGTCTCCAGCGAGTACTCCGAGCCGCGCTCCTTCTTGAGCACTGTCAAGTTCACCGGCTGCACGCTGAGGATGGACGTGAGGTGACCGTTTCCGACACCGTTCTCGCCGTGACACGCACCGCAGTATTGCACAAAGAGCGTCCGGCCCGCGTCGTCGCCGGGCGGGCCCTGTGAGGCTGCCGGGGCGGCTGCCAGAGCAGCCAAGATCTGCGCCATCACGACGAGTCGTAGGGTGGCCATTCGATTCTCTCCCTATTCAGCGGACGTCATTTCACATGGACCGGGACCATCCGGGTCTGGAACTCCAATACCGTGCCCCGACGTGCCTGAGCAAGGCTTCCCCCAACCGCACTTCCACGGGTACGGTTGTCGAGGGGATTCGCGTTGTAGGCTACGCTCCCGATCTGCCGCAGTAACTCGCATCGCCGCTGGGTCCCGCCGCGCGGCCAATCTGACAGTTCAATCAGGACGTTGCCGGTTTACACTGTGCTCCGCGCGATGATGCGCTCGGCGGATCGGTCGTGGAGGGGTGAGGCCCGCCGCGAGCGTCCGGAGAAGGTGCCGGCCACGATCCAGGATCGCGCCTATACCTCGCCCATCTGGTACGCCTCCGCGGGCTAGCGTCGGCGCGGTGATCGTGTCGCTCCGGGAGGCTACAGCTTCCAGTCACTAGCAGGCGCTCTACGAGGGGCAGAACATCTTGAATCTTCATCTTCGCCTCCTATGAATGGGGACAGGTAGCTGTCCTGGCAGTGTAGGGAGCCGCGTCGGTGGACGCGGGATGACCGTGAATGCCAGCACGGTCAACGTTGGCCACGAAGCGGTTCGAGATTCCCGTGGCGGATTGGTGACTTGTCGTAGGGAAGGTAGGGGTGGACTGGTGCAGGGAGTAGGGGGAGGTTTAGGCGGGGTGAGGCGAGGACTCGCCCACGCCCTAGGCATGCCGAGGACCTCCACCCGCTTTCACCTGCACGATGGACTTGATGACAGAGTGCTGTGCTCCTTCGGGTAGTGGTCGCTGCTGGTGATCTCTATCGACGGTGCGAACCTCGACCTCGGCAAGCACGCCTTTGAAGATGCTGAGCGCCAGGCGACCTCCCCGTGACGGGCAGCGGTGAGCGACCGCGATCCGTTCGCGCCGATAGCGAGAATGGGCGCCAGCGCGAAACCAGCGTCCGGGCCCGACATTGACGTTGTAGAAGCTTGGAACCGTGACAGGCGTACTGCCGTACCCGGTATCCAGATCGGGCACCGTGACGACCCACTCAACAACCAACTTGGTTTGCCCGAACACCTTGAGGATATGCGCGGCTCCGCATCGAGCGTCCCCACCGTCGCGAGCAACACCAGGATCACCGCTACACTACGCTTCAAGGCGTGCACCCGCGCGCACCAAAACGGTCCAACCGTAGATTGAGCGGTTTATTGCGATGCTGCGCGTGCGCGGGCGCGGGCGCGGTTGTCCGCACCCGGTAGGGTAGCTGCTGCTCCCAGGTCCGCAGGTCGCAGGCGGTTCCGTGCACGAAGACCACGGGATCGCCCTTGCCCTGCTCCCGATACGCGAGTGTCGCCCCGTTGCCCATGGCGGGCTTCGTGTTCTCGAGCCCCGGATTCTCCATGGGCGGTAGGTTTCGCGAAGTCGTACGATGGATCAAGCACGAATCCGGCAAGCAAGTGGAGTGCGAAACCCGGGGTGTCCTCGGCGTCAGGCCGCGCGCTTCACGATCGTGGCCACCCGGAACGGCGCCTCACGCTCAGCATAGTGCAAGCCGGGCGCGAGAAGGCGCAGCCGTCCCTCGAACACGTTGCCGCCGCAGCCGCAACGTAGCTCCGGCGAGAGGAGGCGTTTCGGTCTCTTACTCCCGGAGGCGACCCCGACGCACCACACGCACCGCGATCGGCGCAAGCCAGAGCAGTATTCCGCCGATCCATTCCCACCGCTCGGCCTCCGCAAGCCGGAAGGCTCCCAGGTAGACTAGGTCAATGCGTCCAGCCATCGACACGGCGTTCGCCGGAAGCGCCATGGAGGGTGAGTCCTTCGAATTCATTGATCCTGTGAACCTTCACAGCCCTCTCTGCTCTGTAGTCGGCACCTTCTCGCACGCGCCAGCGTTCGCTGAGGCAGTGGCTAGGGCAGGCGCAGCTTGAACCTCTTCTCGAAAATATTGGCTCTGGAAATACAGCGCCACATTC
>JAJCZP010000115.1 GCA_029262315.1 Deltaproteobacteria bacterium
GATGTCGTTCATGAAGTGGTAGCTGGGATCGTCCGGCGTCTCGACACGATTCTGGTTGTGGTACACGGCCGGCGCCCACTGGTTGGTCTCCCCGCCCAGGAATCCATAGAACTCGTCGAAGCCCTGGTAGTTCGGCCAGCGCGTGAAGGGACCGGACGGACTGATCTCCCAGACCGCGGTCTCATGCCACTTACCGTACGCTGCCGTGCTGTAGCCGTTCTGGCGCAGCATCTCGCCGATGCCGGCCACGTCGTTCGGCAGCATGCCGGTCGCACCGGGAAACGAGGTCGCGACCTCGGCGATCTTCGCCTGGTTGGCGGAGTGGTGATTGCGCCCGGTCTTGAGGGCCTGCCGCGTCGGCGAGCACAGCGCGGTCGTATGGAACTGATTGTACATCAGGCCCTGACTGGCCAGCTTGTCGATGTGGGGCGTCTCGATCACACCGCCGAAGGTGCTGGTGCCACCGAAACCGAGGTCGTCGAGCAGCACGATCACCACGTTCGGCGCGTCTTTAGGCGCCTTGACCTCGAATACCGGCGGCGCCTTGGCATCGCGCGCATCGAGCGTGGTGATCGGCGGATACCAGGGCCCCTTGACGGGCAGGCTGGTGCGATCGAGTTGTGCCTCCTGGGCAAGACCGACGGCCGCACCCAGGCCTACCATCACAAGCGTGAGCGCAGCGGTGCAAAAAGCTTTTGTCGTCATCTTGGTTCTCCTTGTCGTGACCTTCATGATCGGCCGTACCTTTCACCACGACGAAGCTCGGCTGGTCCGCACGCCGGTCGACGTGCGTTGGGCAGCCCGTCGTCTTCGTATCGTTCCAGCATCACTCTGCGGGGAGGCGGATCGCCTGTCCGGGATAGACGCCTTTCAGCACCTTGGAGTCTTTGACTACGACGGTGCCGTTGACGATGACGTAGGGGATACCGGTCGCGGGTAGTCCCCCCTGATTGATGGTGGAATTGTCGCGGACCGTCTTCGGATCGAAGATCGTCAGGTCCGCGTCGGCTCCCACCTGCACACGTCCCTTCCGGGCCATCTGCGCGACACCGTTCTCCTCGAGGAACTTCGCCGGCAGGTAGCTCATCTTGCTGATGGCCGTCATGAGCGGCATCAGCTTCTTCTCGCGCGTGAGCCGGAGCACGATCGAATGCGTCCCTGCCGCCCGCGGATGCCCCTGCACATCCTCGTAGGCAAGATCCCAGTCGAAGGCCATCTTGCCGGTCTTGCTGACGGTCATGGGAAAGGAGTCGCTGCCAACGCTCGAGGACGGATGTGCGAGGGCCGCAAGCAGATCCTTTTCGGTCGCGCCGTAGAACATCACCGACGTACCGGGATTACTCTTCACGAGGACCTCGTAGCGCGCCTTGGTCAGCGGCTTGAGCGTGGCGGTCTCGATGATGTCCTTGTAGCCGCGGCCCATATTCGGACCGTAGTTGTCGGGCTTCAGATAGTCAGCACCAACGATGGTGGCACCGAAGTTGTACGGATAGATCTCCGCGATCACCGACAAGCCCTTGGCGCGTGCATCGTCCACCATCTGGAGCGCGTCCTGGCTCAAGCCGAGCGCCTGTTGGTGCATGTGCTGCAGCATGAGGCCGCCGCCGTACACGCCGACGCTGGCCAGCATCTCCTCGAAGCCCAGGATGCCAGTGGTGGGCGCCTCCTGGCTGGAGAACCGCCCGTGAAGAAAGGTCGCCCGCCCGTACTTGCCGGCAAGGCGCTGCCACGCGGTACTCTCGGCTGAGGTCACGCCCTTGGTCATGTAGCCGACGGGCGCACCGACCCCGAGTGCGCCCTGGGCGAGGCCTTCGTCGACCATCGCGTTGATCTTCTCGATCTGCGCGGCCGTTGGTACCGTCGCCGACCACTTCATGTCGATGAACGCATGCTCGTCCTTCGCAAAGATGTCGGTGGTGACGATGCCGCTCTTCGAGTCGTATTTCGAATTGAAGACCTTCTCGCGCGCGCCGATCGTGGAAACCGTCGCGCCGTAGTTCGTCTGCGAGCGGCCCTTCATGTAGTCGTAGAAGCGATCGACCGGGTAGGCGCCGACCTCCAAATCGAGCGGCGTCGTAACCCCGTCACGCAGCAGCAGCTTCTGGCCGAACGGGTGATCGACAATATGCACGTGGGTGTCGATGAAGCCCGGAGCGACGACGTGCCCGTGAGCGTCGATCGTCTCGTTCCCGTCGAGGTCGTCCTCCGAGATAGCGGCAA
This sequence comes from Deltaproteobacteria bacterium, assembly GCA_029262315.1. Taxonomy (GTDB): domain Bacteria; phylum Desulfobacterota; class Binatia; order UTPRO1; family UTPRO1; genus JAJCZP01. Next base: position 2,221 of record JAJCZP010000115.1, read on the forward strand.
TCGTACCGTTACGAACGCCGACGTTGCGCGTCGCGTCCAACCCGGTCTCCGGGTCCATCACCCGACCGCCACGAATGACGAGGTCGTACGGTTCGGCTGCTTGCAGCGGCGAAAATGGCCCTACAGCAAGCGTCACGACGCCGGCCATCGCCGCGACTAGGTTGGCAAGCCCCTTGTGCATCGTACCTCCCCTTGACCGTGACGCTCTCGGCCGGAGCCCCTATGCGGACACGCCGGCCGGCCTGCTACTGCCGCAGCAGAGGCACGCTAGAAATAGAGTTGCATCCGCATCGCGAGGATCACCGAGTCGTCGACACCGGGAAGCCCCGATTCGACATATTGCAGATCCGGACTCACCTGCAGCCACGGCGTGATCGCGACGTTGTAGAACACCTCCATGCCCCACTCCGTCCCGAGCGCTCCGCCGAGCAGCGGCTGGTCGTCGAGGTCGCTCGACTCGATCATCGAGAAGAACCCGAGCCCGTAGCGATCGAGCGGCCGATCAGGGATGACCCCGCGACCGCCTATGCCGCCGCTCACGAAGATGTTCCAGGGGTTCCGATCCTCCGGCGTGTAGCCGAACCGGAAGAACAGCCCGACGCCCTCCGGCTCGATATCGAACGCGGTCGTGTGCGCCTTGCTGCCCGAGGCACCGTCGGGCATGTACAGATACTGATCGAAGTTGATCGTGACCGCCCAGTTGTCGCCCTTGCTCGCTACGTCCAACCCACGAATGAGCTCCGGCACCAGATGCGGATTGTCGAGATCCGCGGTGTCCTTCGTACTGTAAATGAATACCTGGTGCGCCGACCCCGAGCGCCCGAGGATCTCCCAGGTGGCGGTGGCCTGGTATCCCGTGCTGATCTCGTTGAAGAGCCCCCCGACCGAGCCGTAGGCGCCGGGCTGATCGTCGGCGTCCGCCACGAACGGCAGCACGCCGAAGCTCGGGTGCGGCTGGATCTGCGCGCCGACGACGTGGCTCGAGACGAGCGGTACGAAGTACCCGAGGAGCGTGTTCACCCGCATCGAGGTATTCAGAAACTGCGTCTGCTCACTGCTCGCAAAGCGGGTCGTATCGGCAAGCCCGGCGAGATCCATGCGGCCAACCACGGCCACGAGCCACTCGCTCAGCCCCTGCCAGAGGTAATACTCCGAGAGATAGGTGACGTTCTCATTGCCCGGCACGGGGAGAATGGAGACGTGACTCACCGGCGACACGACGCCGGCATCGGCAAGCACGTTGTCGCCGTAGCTCGTCTGCGCGTGGACGACCAGCAGTCCACCGGGCCAGAGGCCGAGCCGGCCACTGTCGAGCGAGAGCGTGTAGTCGACGAGGCCGTCGTACTGCCACCCCGTGTCCTTGCCGCCCGACACGACGCCCTGCGCCACCTGCGTCATCGCGAGATCGAGGGCAATCCCCTGCTCGTACAACTCCTGCCGTCGCCCGGCGAGATCCCCGAGGAGTGTCGTTCGACGCCAAAGATCACCCCGATAGTCCGAGACGGGGGTCAGCACCGGCGCAATCGTCATGAGTGACAGCTTGCCAGCGGGCGCGGGCTCCTCCTCGGCCGCGTGCGCGTGAGAAGAGCAAAGCACCGCAATCAGCAGCAGCGGCAACCAACGCATCTGACCTCTCATGGATCTCATCGGACTCTCCTCTGCGTGCTCTCCGCCGTACGGCCGGTGGCGGTCGGTGTGTCGTGCCGCCACACAGGTCCTATGCCTACGTTTGCCACCACGCGTTGACGAGGCTGGTGATGGGGTTCGCGACGACCGGCGTCACCGAAAACTTGAGGAGCCAGTCGGGCCCGAAGTCGTCGGGTGTCACCACGTACTTCTCGAGCTGCAGCTGGAACTTGATGTGCATCCCGCCGATTGCCGCCGTCTTGGCCATGCCGACTCCGACGGGCACGGTCCACGCGTTCCCGCCCTTCGCCTTCCAGTCGTAGCTCAGCGTCGGCCCGGCCGCGATCTGCCACCCGTTACCCAGACCGTACGCGTAGAAGTATTGCGCCGCCGTCACACTGTGGAACGAATCATTCGATCCGGCGAAGTTCCATTGATGGTTGACCAGAGCGCCCACGATCCCCCAGGGTCGCGTGATACCGCCGAACAGTTCCGGTCCGAGTCGCCACTGGTTGCCGCCGATGGCGTCGCTTGTCGCGGAAGGAAGCGTTCCAGCCATGCCAAGTCCCCAGAGTAAGCCCCGGCCTTCTCCCGTCTTCTCGTTCCCCGCATAAACCAGATCGAACGAGATGTCGCCGAGCTCGAATCCCGACCCGTCGAAATCACCCTCGTCCGCGTCGAATACGGGGCTGTCGAAATGGATTGGCGCGAGTGGCCGAAAGATGATCCGCTGCCCGGTGTCGCCGACCGAGAACGGCAGCACCGGCTGAAAGCTGTAGCTCCACCCCTCCTGGTCGTTGCCGTTCGGCAGGTCGCCCTTGAACGTTTGGTACTCGAAGTTGTTAGTGAGGCTGCTGAGTGAGCCCGCAGGATTCGACAGCTCCTTGGCGACCGCGTCCGCGTTCGGCGGCGTGTCTTCCGCACATGCAGGGCGCGACACGAGGCCGCCGAGCACGAACCCGAGGATGAGCATCCCAGCCGCACATCGCGCTCTTGGTGCGGCGTCGCCCGACGTTGTGATCCCCCATTCGATGCTCATGACGTCTCCCCTTCATCGTTGCAGTCCACGTGCTCCAGAAGCTCCACCGAGACGAGCGGGAAATGTAGGTCGTGCAGCGTGCTCAGGACACCGAAAAGCTCCGCCTGGTCGGAGACACGCCCCTCGACGCAAGTGACGCCGAGGTCGTTCCCCGCATCGCCGGACACGATCCGCATGTGACCCATCCTCTGGTCCCACGAGTTGTCGAGCCGCCCTTGCACCCGCACGCGATAGTACGCTGGAGCGGCGAACAGCGATCCTCCCGCTTTCGATGTCCCTATGTGCCTCGAACCCGGCATTGCCCCTTGCCTCGCTCGCCCCCGACGCCGCCGTCGGAAGCCACAAGCCATGCGCTAGAGATAGCGCACGCGGGGCAGTAGCCGCCTCACCCGGATTGGGGGAAAAAAGGGGGAGCGCCGCCCGCACACATCTCGCGGCGGCGAGCCACGGGAGTCCGACGGTCCGACCTAGTGATAGTGCAGTAGCCCGAGTGCGCGCGCTCGCGACACCGCGTCGCGCCGGTTCCCCACTCCAAGCTTCTGGTAGAGGCCTTTCAGGTGGGACTTGACCGTTGCCGGCGAGATAACCAAACGCGCCGCGACCTCTTTGTCTCGAAAGCGCTCCGATATCAGCTCGAGTACGTCTTGCTCCCGGTTGGTGAGCGGCTCGGCCATCGATTCGGTTCGCGGCAGGGGCGTCGCGGTCTTCCGAAACTCCTCCAGGATCCGGCGACGGTGGAGATCCACGCCGACCGCGCTCGGCATTCGTCGCAGCAGCTGCTCCATTGGCGGACCGAGGTCGAGGAACGGCCGAATGGCGCCCCCCGGGGCCGTGAGACTGACGGCCCCTCTGATGGCAGCGCACACTTCCGCATCGTCGCCCATCGCCTCCGCTACGAGCGCCCGCAACGCGAGTACGTCACCGAGCCGTCGTCGATCATGGCTGGCCTCGAATTCCGACCGGAGTCCGTCGAGGATGACTGCCGCCTCACGTCTACCTGCAGCCGTAGCCTGCGCGAGCCGGATCTTGGCGAGGGTCATCTGCGGTAGATAGAAATACGGCACCGTCAGATAGCGATCCGGGTCGAAGCCACGCGCCCATGCGACCGCTTCGGCGATGCGCCCCCGCCTGAGCGCGATCTCCGCGGCAAACGCGCGCGCGTCCTCGACAACCGCCGGCACGCCCCATTCCAGAGCGTGCTCGCGTACCAGCTCGACGAGCCGGCTCGCCTCGTCGCCGTTGCCTCGCACCTCATGGATGAGGGCCAACGCGAAGGCGCAGTTGGCGAACCATGTCTTGCGTGCGAGGACGCGATCACGCACCACGGCCTCGAGGTACGGGATCGCAGCGTCGGGCTCTTGGCGCAGATAGTGCGCCCATCCGAGGAAGCTACGGGCGAACACCGTCGACTCCGGAAGATCGTGCTCCGTGCCGAGCGCCAGCAGACGCCTCGCCACCGGAAGCACATCGGACAACGTCCCCTCCCGGAAATGGACCAGGGAGAATCCCGTCATCAGTCTCGCGTCGAAGACCGCGTCACCGACCTGAGCGCGCTCCACCTCCTTCGACATGAACTCGAGGCTGCGTGCGGGCTGCCCGGACGCTTGATACGCCCACCCGACAGCCGCGACCGCGTACCCACGAAGCGCGGACGCCTCTGCACTCAATTGCTCCATCGCGCGTGTCCCACGGGCGATGACCTCGGACGCATCACCGCGAAGATAGGCATCGAGGCAATGATACGCGTCGATCTCGCCCCAGACCGCACTGGACTCGGGCGTCTCGTCACGCCCGGGAGCCTGCGCCTCAGCGCGCGTGATCAGCTCGCGCCCCTCATCGAGCCTGTGGAAGTAGGAGCTCGCCCAGGCGCGCGAGCTCAGCAACACCGCGTTCGTCTCGACCTCCTCGGAGGGCAACGCGTCGATCCAGCGAATCAGCACGTGCCAGGTCTCGCGATTCATCGGCTCGTGACGGTTCCGCACGACGAGATCGGCCGCGAACCCAGGATCGTCCGCTGCCGTCGCGTGGTGCATTGCCTCCTCGATGGCACCGTGGTCCGCAAACCATCTGCTGGCACGCGCGTGCAGCGTCGCCAGCTCGCCGGGATCTCGGTTCTTCGTGAGCTCGGTCTGCAACAAGCCCTGAAACAGGTGATGGTATCGATTCCACTGGCCGTACGTATCGAGGGCGATCGTGAACAGTCCCCCCTCTTCGAGCGTACGCAAAAAAGACTCGCCGTCGAGACCGTTGCAAGGGGGACCAGCGTCTCCGTAGTGTATCGCCTCACACAAGGGCGCGCAGAACCGATCGAGCAGCGAAAGGCTCAGCATCCAGTTGCGGACCTCCGCCGACTGCCTGGCGAGCACCTCGTGCAAGAGATACTCGCGCACCGCCGGCAGGCCACCGTGCAGGCCCGTGAGAAAGGCGATAGAGTCCTCGGTCGGGCTTAGCGCGAGACACGCGAGCCGAAGACCGACGATCCAGCCCTCGAACTCGCGCTCGAGGTTGTCGAGCACCTCGTCCCCGACTGACAATCCGGCCGTCTCGTCGAGGAGACGAGCCGTCTCGGATCGAGAGAAGCGCAAATCCTTAGCCCGGACCTCGCGGACCTCACCATGCGCCCGGAGGGTCGCCAAGGGCAGCGGCGGGTCGCGGCGAGTCACGATGACGAGATGAGTCAACGGCGGCATCCGGCGCAGCAGCTCGCCGAGCAACTCGTGGATCTCCGGATCGCGGATCCTCTGGTAGTCGTCGAGTACGAGCACGAAGGGCGTCGTGACCGCATCAAGGTCTTCCGCGAGACTCGCGGCAAGCACGTCGGGGCGCACCGGAGTCGGCGCCTTCAGCAGATCGAGGGTCCGCGACCCGAGATCGGGAAACCGGGTTCGAAACGCTTCGACGACGTAGCGCAGGAAGACGTCGATCGCGCTATCGGTCGGGTCCAACGAGAGCCACGCATGCGCCTCTGCTCGCGACTCCAACCACTGCGCAACCACCGTGGTCTTGCCGTACCCCGCAGGGGCGGACACGAGCGTGAGCGAGCCATCCAACGGTCCGTCCAACAACTGGCCCGCCCGCAAGCGCGGCACCAGCACCCCGGTAGTCCTCGGGCGATGCAACTTCGTACGCAGGAGCGCGGTCACCATCTGATCCGGGAGTGTACCAGGGGCCGCGCGCAAATCGAGTCGAAGCGGATGAGCGGTGAGGCGACTCTCACCCGACCGCACCGCCCAGCTGTAACGACAGAGGAGGAGACCAAATCCGAGGCAGGGTCCGATATCGAAACGTTACGTCAACCCGAACGGGGCGTTCATGCTGTCTATCATCCACCCTGCTTCTCCTTGTGATCGTGGTTCTCGCAGATAGTATGCGCCCCACGGGGAGGGGTCGTGCCACAGGTTTTTCACCGTAGCGCCAACACCTTTTCAAAGGTGAGTATCTTCGGTGCGCTGTTTGCGCTGGCCGCGGTCGTCTACGGTCTTGCGCTCATCAACCGCTCTTCCTACGTCACCTGGGCGGGGGTGGCCCGGGAGCAGCCCGTGCCGTTCAGTCACCGCCACCATGCGGGAGAACTCGGGATCGACTGCCGGTACTGTCACACTACGGTCGAGCGCGTGGCCTCCGCGGGGGTGCCACCCACGGCGACCTGCATGAACTGCCATTCGCAGATCTGGCGGATGAGTCCCACGCTGGAGCCGGTGCGCGCGAGCTATCGCGACGGGACGTCCATTCCGTGGGTCCGCGTGCACGATCTTCCCGACTTCGTCTACTTCAACCACAGCATCCACGTGCACAAGGGTATCGGGTGCCAGAGTTGTCACGGCCGCATCGACGAGATGAACCTGGTATGGCAGGAATCGTCGCTCCAGATGGAGTGGTGCCTCGACTGTCATCGCAACCCCGAGCGCCATGTCCGTCCGCGCAAGGAGATCTTCAACATGGCGTGGAAAGCCGACGACCAGGCCGTGCTCGGGCCTGCGCTGATGCGGGAATACGAGATCGAGCGTCGGGTGGATTGCAATGTCTGCCATCGATAGTCGAGAGCCGATGAGTCTGGCGACGGCACGCGCGCGCCTGGCGGGGCAGCACGGTCGCGCCTACTGGCGAAGCCTCGAGGAGCTTCTGGACACCCCCGAGTTCCAGACGGTGCTGGCGCGGGAGTTTCCCCGGCAGGCTGCCCCACTCGACGGCACCCTCGATCGCCGTGACTTTCTGCGACTGATGAGCGCATCGTTGGCGCTGGCTGGACTCGGCGCGTGCACGCGGCAGCCGAAAGAGACGATCATGCCGTACGCGAAGGCGCCGGAGGATCTCCTTCCCGGCGAGCCGCTGTTCTTCGCGACGGCGATGCCGCACGCCGGTGGAGCGACGGGATTGCTGGTCGAGAGCCACATGGGTCGGCCGACCAAGGTCGAGGGCAATCCGGAGCATCCGGCGAGTCTCGGCGCGACCGACGTCTACGCGCAGGCGTCGATCCTCACCATGTACGATCCCGATCGATCGCAGGTGGTCACGAGCGCGGGCGAGATCCGGCCATGGAGCGCGTTCTTCGACAGCCTGCGTGCCGTGCTCGCGGACGAACGCCGTCGCCAGGGGGCGGGATTGCGGCTCCTGACCGAGACCGTGACCTCCCCGACCCTCGCGGCGCAGATCCAGGCCCTGCTGCGTGCGTTCCCGGAGGCGCGTTGGCACCAATACGAGCCGGCGGTCTCCGACGGTGCTCGCGAGGGGGCGCGGCTCGCCTTCGGACGTGACGTCGAGACACGCTACCGGATCGAGCGCGCCGACGTGATCCTCGCGTTGGATGCGGATCTGCTCGGCAGCGGCTCGACGAGCGTGCGCTACACGCGGGAGTTCGTGCGCCGACGGCGGCCGGACGAGGGTGCGATGAGCCGGCTCTACGTCGCCGAGCGATCGCCGTCGGTGACGGGCTCGATGGCCGATCATCGTCTGCCGGTCCGCGCGCACGAGATCGAGTCGTTGGCGTGGAGTATCGCTGCCGCGCTCGATCCCGGGGTGAGTCCCCCTGCTGCGCTTGCGGCGTCGGACGAACACGCGGCATGGGCGCGCGCGGTCGTGGCCGATCTCGCGGCGCACCGCGGTGCGAGTCTCGTCGTTGCGGGCGACGAGCAACCGGCGCAGGTGCATCTGCTCGCGCACGCCATCAACGCCGCGCTCGGGAACGTCGGTGAGACGGTCGTGTACACGGCGCCCATCGCGGCAGTGCCGACGAGCGGGGCGGCCTCGTTGGCCGAGCTCACCGCCGACATGGACGCCGGCAAGGTCGACGTGCTGCTCATCGCCGGTGGCAATCCGGTCTTCACGGCGCCGGCGGATCTCGGCTTCGCGGAGCGGCTCGCCAAGGTTGGCTTCCGGGCGCACCTCGGCCTGTTCGAGGACGAGACGTCGTACCTCTGCCATTGGCACGTGCCGGAGGCGCACTACCTGGAGGCGTGGAGCGATACGCGCGCGTACGACGGCACGGCGACCATCATGCAGCCGCTGATCGCTCCGTTGTACGAAGGACGCTCCGCGCACGAGGTGCTGGCGTTCGTCATCGACGATGCCGAGCGGCCTGGCTACGACATCGTTCGCGGTCATTGGGAGGAGCGTCACGCCGGTGGCGACTTCGAGGGCTTCTGGCGCCGGGCCCTCCACGAGGGTGTCGTGCGCGACACCGCCGCCGCCATGATCAATCCGGCGCTGGACGCCGACTGGGTCGCCGAGGCTCGGAAGCGATGGCGCGCATCGGAGGGCGGCGAGCTCGAGATCCAGTTCCGGCTCGATCCGACGGTCTTCGATGGGCGGTTCGCCAACAACGGATGGTTGCAGGAGCTGCCCAAGCCGCTCACCAAGCTCACGTGGGACAACGCGGTATTGCTCAGCCCCCGCACGGCCGAACGTCTCGGCCTGGCGACCGAAGACGTCGTGCGCCTGATCTATCAGGGACGGACGACGAGCGGCCCGGTCTGGATTCTTCCCGGACAAGCCGACGACGTCGCGACGGTGCATCTCGGCTACGGGAGGACGCGGGGCGGTCGTGTCGCCACCGGAACCGGCTTCGACGCCTACGCGATTCGTACGGCGGCAGCGCCGTGGGGCGGGCTGGCGCTGGAGCTGCAGCCGACCGGCGCACGGCACTCCCTCGCCTGCACGCAGCACCACCACAGTATGGAAGGCCGCGACCTGGTGCGCGAAGCGACCCTGGCGGAGTATCGAGCCCATCCCCATTTCGCGCACGAGGGCTCCCACGAACCTGGTCCCGACATGTCGCTGTATCCGCCGCATCCATACGAGGGTTACTCCTGGGGCATGGCGATCGATCTCGGGGCATGTACCGGATGCAATGCCTGTGTCGTGGCGTGTCAGGCCGAGAACAACATTCCCGTCGTCGGCAAGGAGCAAGTGGCGATGGGCCGTGAGATGCAGTGGATCCGGATCGACCGTTACTACTCGGGGACGCTCGACGAGCCGACCATTCATCATCAACCCGTCCCCTGCATGCACTGCGAGAATGCGCCCTGCGAGCTCGTCTGCCCGGTGAACGCGACCGTGCACGGGAGCGAGGGGCTGAACGAGATGATCTACAATCGCTGCGTCGGCACGCGGTACTGCTCGAACAACTGCCCCTACAAGGTGCGACGCTTCAACTTCTATCTCTATTCCGACTGGACGACCGAGAGCCTGAAGCTCGGTAAGAACCCGGACGTCACGGTGCGCAGCCGCGGTGTCATGGAGAAGTGCACCTACTGCGTGCAGCGGATCAATCGTGGGCGCATCCGGGCGAAGACCGAGGATCGCGACATGAACGACGGCGAGGTCGTTCCCGCCTGTCAGCAGGCCTGTCCCGCCGAAGCGATCGTGTTCGGAAACATCAACGATCCGGAGAGCCAGGTCAGCAAGGTGAAGCAGAATCAGCGCAACTACACGCTCCTCGCCGAGGTGAATGCCCGTCCGCGGACCACCTATCTGGCGGGTGTACGCAACCCCAACCCGGAGATCGAGGAGGGATGAGCGAGCCCGGCAAACATACCGGACCGGCCGGACCGACGCGTGCCCCGGTCATCCAGCCCGGGCACACGTTCGGGTCCGTCACCGATCGCATCAGCTCGGTCGTGTTGTCGGAGCGCATGCCGCGGCTCTGGTGGCTCGGTCTCGGCGTCGGCTTTCTCCTGGTGACGGTGCTGCTGGTTGCCGTCACGCATCTGTTCATGAAAGGCACCGGCATCTGGGGCGTCAACGTCCCGGTCGGGTGGGGCTTCGCGATCATCTGCTTCGTGTGGTGGGTTGGCATCGGGCACGCGGGCACGCTCATCTCGGCGATTCTCCTGCTGCTCAATCAGGATTGGCGAACGTCGATCAACCGTTTCGCGGAGGCAATGACGCTGTTCGCGGTCGCGTGCGCTGGGTTGTACCCCATCCTGCACCTGGGGCGGCCGTGGCTGGCGTACTGGCTGTTTCCGTATCCGAATACGATGGGGATGTGGCCGCAGTTCCGGAGCCCGCTCATCTGGGACGTGTTCGCGGTCTCGACCTACGCATCCGTCTCGGCGATGTTCTGGTACGTCGGATTGATTCCCGATCTCGCGACGCTGCGGGATCGCTCACCGAGTCGGGCCGGGCGCGTGATCTACGGCATGCTGGCGATGGGGTGGCGCGGCTCGGCGCGGCACTGGCATCGCTACGAGACCGCCTATCTGCTCCTCGCCGCGCTTGCCGCGCCGCTCGTCGTTTCGGTGCACACGGTCGTCAGCTTCGACTTCGCGGTGAGTGTCGTGCCGGGATGGCATGCCACGATCTTTCCACCGTACTTCGTCGCGGGCGCCATCTTTTCAGGCTTCGCAATGGTTTTGACGCTCGCGATCCCGCTTCGGGTGATGTTCGGCCTCGAGGATTTCGTGACCATGCGCCATCTCGACAACATGGCGCGCGTCATGCTCGCGACCGGGCTGGTCGTTGCCTACGGGTACATGACCGAGACGTTCATGGCGTGGTACAGCGCCAACCCGTTCGAGACCTACATGATCATGAATCGGTTCGGCGGCCCGTACTCGGTGGCGTACTGGTCGCTGATCTTCTGCAACGTGCTGATGCCGCAGTTGCTGTGGTTTCGCCGGGTACGTGCCAACGTGCCGCTGCTGTTCGTGATCTCGATCGTGGTCAACATCGGCATGTGGCTCGAGCGGTACGTCATCGTCGTCACCAGCCTGCATCGTGACTTTCTGCCGTCGTCGTGGGGCATGTACTCCGGGACCATCTGGGATTGGGCGACGTTCGCCGGCACCATCGGCCTGTTTCTGAGTCTGCTGTTCCTGTTCATTCGTTTCCTGCCGATGATCTCGATCTTCGAGATGCGGACGCTCGTGCCCGAAGCCGAGGTGCGGGAGGAGTCGCCATGAGCCGCCCGGCGCTCTACGGTCTGCTGGCGGAGTTCACCAATCCGACCGATCTCGTGGCGGCCGTGCACAAGGCGCGCGAGGCCGGATACCGCGCGATGGACGCGTATACACCGTATCCCGTCGAGGAAGTGGCGGAGGCCTTGCATGTGCACGACCGGCGTCTGCCGCTGATCGTCCTCATCGGTGGCATCGTCGGGGGTTGTGCCGGGTACGCGCTCCAGTTCTGGACCTCGACGATCGACTATCCGATCAACATCGGCGGCCGACCGTTGCACAGCTGGCCGGCATTCATCCCGATCACGTTCGAGACGACGATTTTGGTGGCGGCGATCTCCGCGGTGCTCGGGATGTTGGCGCTGAACGGGTTGCCGACCCCATACCATCCCCTGTTCAACGCGCCGCGCTTCGCGCTGGCCACGGACGACCGGTTCTTTCTCTGCATCGAGGCGACCGACGCCCTGTTCGACGAGCAGGAGACGCTGCGCTTCCTGCAGCGGCTGGAGCCGCGCAGCGTGTCGGAGGTCGAGCCGTGAGCGGGCGGGCGTCGACCATCGTCGTGGGCCGCGGTCGGCTGCGGGCCCCGGTAGTGGTTTGGGTGCTGGCGCTCGTGGTGCTGGGCGTCGGCTGTCGGCAGGACATGCACGACCAGCCCAAGTACCAGCCGCTCGAGGCGAGCGCGTTCTTCGCGGACGGCCGGGCGTCCCGGCCGGTGGTGCCCGGCACGGTCGCCCGCGGCCAGCTTCGCGAGGACTCCCGCTTGTATGCGGGCCGCGACTCCGCCGGCAGCTTCGTGGAGGAGGTTCCATTCTCCGTCACGCGCGCGGTACTCGACCGTGGGCACGAACGGTACGACATCTATTGCTCGCCGTGTCACGACCGCGTCGGCAACGGCAACGGCATGATCGTGCAACGCGGCTTCAAGCGACCGCCGTCGCTGCACGAGGAACGTCTACGCGACACGCCTGACGGCTATTTCTTCCAGGTGGTGACCGAAGGCTTCGGTGCGATGAAGGGCTACGCAGCGCAGGTCCCGCCGCGCGATCGGTGGGCCATTGTCGCCTACATCCGGGCGCTGCAGTTGAGCCAGCATGCGGTGCTCGCCGAGTGGCCGCTCGAGACCCGCGCCGAGTTGGCCAGAGGCGCGTCGGCCTCCGCGCCGGTGCGACGAGGGCCGGCGCATGACTGAGTCCGTCCGTCTCGCGCCCGACCACCGGTTGTCTCGCCTGCGCCGCCCGGCGCTCGTCGTCGGGGTCGTCGGTGCCGCGGCGCTGCTCCTTGGCTTTGCCGTGAGCCGCGAGCACTTCTTCCAGGCATATCTGGTCGCCTATCTGTTCTGGCTGGGCATTGCGCTCGGCTGCCTCGCGGTCTTGATGATCCAGCACATCACGGGCGGGATGTGGGGGGCGGCCGTGCGCCGGCTGCTCGAGTCGGCCACGCGCACGTTGCCGCTGCTCGCCCTGCTGTTCCTGCCGCTCACGTTCGGGCTCGGCGACTTGTACGAATGGGCGCGCCCCGAGGCCGTCGCCCACGATCCGATCCTGCAGTACAAGCAGCTGTATCTGAACGTGCCGTTCTTCCTGGCGCGCGCGGTCTTCTATTTCGCGGTGTGGCTCGTCGTGGCGCGCCTGTTGAACCGATGGTCGCTCGCGCAGGACGCCGACGACGATCCCGCCATCGCGATTCGGATGGAGAACCTCAGCCGCGGCGGCCTCGTGCTGTACGGCCTCACGATGACCTTCGCCGCCGTCGACTGGGGAATGTCGCTCGACCCGCACTGGTTCTCGACCATCTACGGCGTGATCTTCATGGGCGGGCAGGTCCTGTCGGCCTTCGTCTTCGTGATCGTGGTGGCGGCGCTGCTCGTCGACCATCCACCCCTGGATGGCGTGTTCACTGCCGACCGGTTTCACGACCTCGGCAAGTTCATGCTCGGCTTCGTGATGCTGTGGGCGTATTTCGCGCTGTCGCAGTTTCTGATCATCTGGGCCGCGAACTCGCCTGAAGAGATTCCCTGGTACCTGCGCCGGATGCAGGGAGGATGGCAGTATCTGGGGGGTGCGCTCCTCATCCTGCACTTCGTGCTTCCCTTCATCGTGCTGCTGTCGCGCGACGTGAAGCGCCGTGCCGATACGATCGCTGCGGTGGCGTCGGTCGTGATCGTGGCGCGCTTTCTGGATCTTTTCTGGATGTTGCGGCCGGCCTCGGCGGTGTACCTGTCGATGCATTGGCTCGACGTGGCGGCCGTGATCGGCATCGGTGGCATCTGGATGTGGGCGTTCGTCGGCCAACTTGCCGAGCGCTCCCTGCTGCCATTGCACGATCCGGCGTTGGTGATCGAACGATGAATGCTCCCGAGACACCGACGCAGCACGAGGCCCGCGACGTGAGCTACGGCCCGGTCGTCGCGGCCGGCGTCGTTATCGTCATGCTCATTGTGGCCGCGGCGATGCTGGTGCTGCCGCTCATGGGAGCGTTGGCCTCTCGGGAAGCGCGCCGGAGCGAGCCGGTGAACCCGCTCGCAGCGGCCATGGGACGCGCATTGCCGCCGCAGCCTCGATTGCAGACGCACCCGCTCGACGACATGCGCGTGCTGCGTGAGGCCGAGGCCGCGGCGCTCGGGAGCTACGCGTGGGTCGATGAGGAGGCGGGCATCATGCGCATCCCGATCGAGCGTGCGATCGCCCTGCTGGCGGCCGATGGCTCATCGAACGGGGAGGCGCCATGATGCACGCCTCGACGATCGAGCATCGGCGATCTCGGTGGCGTTCCGTGCTCCAGGGCGGCCGCGTGCTGTCTCTGGTCATCGTGGTCGTCGTCGTGCGGCCTGCCGTCGCGACCGCGGACGACGCGCTGTCGCCGCCTGCCGTCCGTGCCGCGTCCCGACCGGCTGCGAGTGCGCTGCCGCTCGCGCTCGAGCACGTCGGGATCGACCAGCGCCTCGGAGCCCAGGTGCCGCTCGATCTCGTCTTTCGCGACGAGAACGGGAACGAGGTAGCGCTCGATCAGTACTTCGGCGAGCGTCCGGTCGTGCTGGCGATGGCGTACTACGAGTGTCCGATGCTCTGCACGCTCGTTCTGAACGGCCTGGTGCGCGCTCTGCGTGCGCTCGCCTTCGGCGTCGGCACGGAATTCGACGTCCTGACGGTGAGTTTCGACCCGACCGAGGGGCCGGATCTCGCGCAGGCCAAGAAGGCGGCCTACCTGGAACACTATGGCCGGGAGGGGGCGGCGAACGGGTGGCATTTCCTCACGGGCGATCGTCAGGCGATTGCCAGCCTGGCGCAGGCGGTCGGCTTTCGCTTTACGTGGCTACCCGACATCGGTGAGTTCGCCCACGCGGCGGCGATCATGGTGCTGACGCCCGATGGCCGTGTCGCCCGCTACTTCTACGGCGTGGAGTATCCGCCGCGGGACCTGCGCCTCGGCCTGGTCGAGGCGGCGGACGGTACCATCGGATCGCCCGTCGATCAGATCCTGCTCTATTGCTTCCGATACGATCCCAACACCGGGACGTACGGTGCCATCGCGTTGAACATGATCCGACTCGGGGGTGTGCTCACGGTGCTGGTCTTTGGCGGCTTCGTATTGATGTCGCGTCGGCGCGAGCGCGCCGGACGGGGAGGGGCCTGAGATGTTGGAGCGTCTCGGTCTGATGCCTACGCAGGCGTCGACGGTCTCCGGCGACGTCGACGCGCTCTATCTCTCGCTGGTCGGGCTGTCGCTGGTGTTCTCGCTCGGAATCGCGGCGGCGCTTGCGTACTTTGCGATCGCCTACCGGCGCCGGTCTGAGGCCCACGAAGCCGAGCAGATTCACGGCTCGCTTGCGCTGGAACTCGTGTGGTCGATCATTCCGTTTACGATTGCGATGGGGATCTTCATCTGGGGCGCGAGTTTGTTCGTCACCTTGAAGCGTCCACCGGACAATGCCCTCGAGATCTTCGCGGTCGGCAAGCAGTGGATGTGGAAGCTGCAGCATCTGGAGGGGCGTCGGGAGATCAACGCGCTGCACATACCGGTGGGACGTCCGGTGAAGGTGACGCTGACGTCCGAGGACGTGATCCACAGTTTCTTCGTGCCCGCCTTTCGCGTCAAGCAGGACGCGGTGCCCGGTCGGTACTCGACCGTCTGGTTCGAGGCGACCAAGACCGGGAGCTTTCACCTCTTCTGTGCCGAGTATTGCGGGACCGAGCACTCGGGCATGATCGGAACGGTGACCGTCATGGAGCCAGACGACTACCAGGACTGGCTGAGCGCGGAGATGGCGGGCGGGATGGCGGGAACGGCGCAGGGCGATGACCCCCTCTCGGTCGCAGCGGCCGGGGGCGAGTTGTTTCGCGGGCTCGGCTGTCATACCTGTCATCGGCAGACGGCGGGTGCGCTCGGTCCCAGCCTGACGGAGCTCTTCGGGAGCCAGGTGTCGCTCCGCGGTGGACGAACGGTACTCGCCGACGAGGCCTACCTCCGCGAGTCGATCGTCGATCCGCGGGCCAAGCTGGTCGACGGCTATCAGCCGGTGATGCCGACGTTTCAAGGGCAAGTCAGCGAAGAGGGCCTGATGCAGCTCGTGGCCTACATCAAGTCGCTCGCTGCGGAGCAGGATAGCTGAGAGATGGACACCCAAGTGACAAACGAGCACGATCGGCAGGAGCACTACCTCAACGTCGACTACGGCATTCGCTCGTGGTTGTTGACGCGCGACCACAAGCGCATTGCGCTCCTGTATCTCGGCTCGATCACGTTCATGTTCTTTCTCGGCGGGATCTTCGCGCTCGTCATTCGTCTCGAGCTTCTGACTCCCGCGGGCGACATCGTGGGCGCCGATACCTACAACAAGCTCTTCACGATGCACGGCGTGATCATGATCTTCTTCTTCCTGATCCCGTCCATTCCGGCCGTGCTCGGCAACTTTCTCGTCCCCCTCATGATCGGGGCCCGCGATCTCGCGTTTCCGCGTATCAATCTCGCGAGCTGGTACATCTATTCGCTCGGTGCGTTGTTCGGGTTGTGGGCGGTCTTCACGGGCGGGGTCGATACGGGCTGGACGTTCTACGCACCATACAGCACGACGGCGTCCTACACGAAGGTCGTACCGACGATCGTCGGCGCGTTTCTCGTCGGCTTCTCCTCGATCTTCACCGGCTTGAACTTCATCGTGACCATCCACAGGATGCGTGCCCCCGGGCTCACCTGGTTCCGGCTGCCGCTCTTCATCTGGGCGCACTACGCGACCAGCGTCATCATCATCCTGGGGACGCCCGTGATCGCGATCACGCTCGGCCTGGTCGCGGTCGAGCGGGTCTTCCGGATCGGCATCTTCGACCCCGCCCTCGGTGGCGATCCGATCCTGTTCCAGCACCTGTTCTGGTTCTACTCGCATCCGGCGGTCTACATCATGATCCTGCCGAGCATGGGTATCATCAGCGAGGTCATCACCTGCTTCTCGCGCAAGCGCATCTTCGGCTACTCGTTCATTGCCGTCTCGAGCCTGGCGATCGCGCTGCTCGGGTTCCTCGTCTGGGGGCACCACATGTTCGTGAGCGGCCAGTCGGTGTATGCCGCGCTGATCTTCTCGGTGTTGTCGTTCGCCGTGGCGATTCCGTCGGCGGTCAAGGTCTTCAACTGGACGGCAACGCTCTACAAGGGCTCGATCTCGTTCGAGGCGCCGATGGTGTACGCCCTCGGTTTCATTGGCCTGTTCACGATCGGTGGCCTCACCGGGCTCTTCCTGGCCGCCCTCGGCCTCGACGTGCACGTGCACGACACCTATTTCGTCGTCGCGCACTTCCACTACATCATGGTCGGTGGCGCGATCATGGGGTACCTGGCCGGCATCCACTTCTGGTGGCCGAAGATCACTGGCCGGCTCTATCCCGAGACCCTGGCACGCATTGCCGCGCTCATCGTGTTCCTCGGGTTCAACCTGACGTTCTTTCCGCAGTTCGTGTTGGGATACCTGGGGATGCCGCGCCGCTACTACGTGTACCCCCCGGAGTTTCAGGTCCTGAACGTCATGTCGACGGCGGGGGCGACGATCCTCGGGGTGGGTTACCTGCTGCCGATGCTCTACCTCACCTGGTCGCTGCGGTGGGGCGCGCGCGCCGGTGCCAATCCGTGGCGGGCGACGGGCCTCGAGTGGCAGACGCCGTCACCGCCACCAACGTACAACTTTGCGACCACACCGCTGGTGACCGAAGAGCCCTACGCGTATCCGCTCCGCGAGGCACGGGAGTACTGACGCATGGCGACCACCGAACATGTCGTCGCGCACCAGTTCGACGACGCCGAGCAGCAGCACGAAGCCTCGACCCTCGGGATGTGGCTCTTCCTGGTGACCGAGATCCTGTTCTTCGGTGGACTGTTCCTGTTGTACGTCGCGTACCGGGTGACCTATCCGGAGGCCTTCGTCGACGGCAGCCATCATCTCGATCTCCGACTCGGGACGATCAATACGGTCATCCTGATCGGTAGCAGTCTGACGATGGCCCTGGGGGTGCACGCTGCACAGGTCGGACGCCAACGCGCGCTGGTCGGCTTCCTGCTCCTGACGATCGTCCTCGGTAGTGCGTTCCTGGTGATCAAGGGATTCGAGTACGCGGCGAAATTCGAGCACGGGCTGGTCCCGGGTCCGGGATTCGCGCTGACCGGTCCGCTGGGTCCGCAGGTCGAGTTGTTCTTCTGCATCTACTTCGCGATGACGGCACTGCATGCGATCCACATGGTGATCGGTGTCGGCGTCCTGGCCGTCATCGCGATGATGGCGAGTCGGGGAGCCTTCGGCCCGGCGTACTTCACGCCCGTCGAGCTGATGGGCTTGTACTGGCACTTCGTGGATGTCGTCTGGATCTTTCTCTTCCCGCTCCTGTACCTGATTGGAGGACGCTGAGATGTCGCAGCACATCGTTCCCGTACGCGTGTACGTCACGATCTTTGCAGCACTGATGGTGTTGACGGCGCTCACCGTCTACGTGGCGACGCTCGAGCACGGCGCACTCAGCACTCCGATCGCGCTCGCGATCGCCATCACGAAGGCGATGCTCGTGATCCTCTACTTCATGCACGTCCGCTACAGCTCCGGCTTGACGCAGATCTCGATCGCGACCGGTGTGCTCTTCCTGCTCGTGATGATCGCCATCACCATGGCCGATATCGTCAGCCGCGGCTGGCTCGGCACGCCCGGCAGCTAGCTGGCGGGCGGATAGCCGCCTACGCTTTGTCGGCGAGCGCAGCGGTGGCGGTGTCTTTCGCCCATTTGTAGTCGGGCTTGCCCGTCGGGGCGCGCATCACGGCGTCGACGAAGACGACGGCGCGGGGGAGCTTGTAGCGTGCCAGCTCTTTCGCGGCGGTCTCGCGGAGCTCCTCATCGGTGGCCGTGGTGCCCGGTTTCAAGGCGACGACCGCGGTCACCTGCTGCCCCCAGCGCTCGTTCGGGGTGCCGGTGACCAGGACGTCGTGCACGGCCGGGTGGCGCTTGAGCACCTGCTCGACCTCTTCGGCAAACACCTTCTCGCCGCCGGTGTTGATGCAGACCGAGTCGCGACCGAGGACCTTGATGCTGCCGTCGGCATTCACCTGGGCACGGTCGCCCGGAATGGAGTGCCGGACGCCGTCGATCGTGGGGTAGGTGCGCTCGGTCTTTGCCTGGTCGCCGAGGTAGCCGAGCGGCATGTGGCCCGTCCGCGCCAGCCAGCCGATGGCCTCGTCGCCGGCGGCCAGACGGTGCGTCAGCCTCTCGTCGAGGACGAAGGTGTGCTCGTCCATCTGGAACGCGCTCGGAACGCCGCTATCTTTCGTCGTGAACGTGGCGCCCTGCGCCCCGGTCTCGGACGCGCCGAAGCCGTCGGCGACGATGATGTTCGGGAGCAGTTCGAGGAGCGCTTCTTTGTTGGCCGGGGACAGGATCGCGCCGCCGGAGCCGACGACGACGAGGCCCGACAGGTCGTAGGTCTTCTTCCGGAGTTGATCGATCAGCGGTCGGGCGAACGCGTCCCCGACGATCGAGATCGAGACCGCGTGTTCGCGTGCGGCGGTGCTCCAGATGTCGTCGGGGTCGAGCTTCTTCGGGTTCCCATGGACGATGACGGTGCCGCCCGTGTGGAGCGTGATGAACGAGGTCCAGTGTCCCGCGCCGTGCATGAAGGGCGGCGCCGGCAGAAGCCGCATGCCCGCGTTGCCGGGCGCACGCTGCACGGCCTCCTCCATGCTCGTGACCAGCGGGCTTCCGGGGACGCGGCCCCCGAGCGCGGCGAAGAAGATGTCCTCGGAGCGCCACAGGACGCCCTTGGGCATGCCGGTCGTACCGCCGGTGTAGACCATGTAGAGATCATCGTCGGTCGTGACCAGGTCGAGCTTGGCGTCGCTCGCGGCGGCCAGGGCCTCTTCGTAGTCGCGCGCGCCGGGCAGCAGGGCCTCGCCGCTGCCGTCGTCCACTTGCAGGAGCAGCGTCATCGCCGGCAGGTCGGGAAGAATGCGCGCCAGCGTCGGTGCGAAGCTGCCGTGGTAGATGACGGCCCGCGCTCCCGAATCGTGAAAGAGATAGCGGAGCTCGTCGTCGACGTACCGATAGTTCACGTTGAGCGCCACGGTGCGCGCCTTCGAGGCGCCGATCATCCCCTCGAGGTACTCGTTGCCGTTGTACATGTAGAGGGCGACGTGGTCCTGGCCGGATTCCCAGGCGGCAAGATCGGCGCGCTCGCGATGACAGCCGAGTCCCGCGTCGGCCAGGACATGCGCCAGGCGACGGGTGCGGAGCTGCAGGTCACGCCAGCTGACGCGTGTGGTGGGAGTCACGATCGCCTCGCGATCGGGAATCGTGTCGGCGATTGCCTCGTTCAGATCGGCTAGCGTGTAGGCCATGTGAGTCCTCCTGGGCGTTGCGTGTGGTTCAGGCGCGCTCGAGCACGCGCGCCTCGAGGTGTGCCAGGGTCGCATCGCTGACGCCGGCGGCACGCGCATAGTCACGCATCGATCCGTACCTCTCGCGCACGCGGGCCAGGAGGGTGATCATCGTCTCCGGCTCGGCGTGCATCGTATCTGGCGGCAGCGCCGCCAGCATGTCCTGGTACCCTTTCGAGGCGAGGAGTCGCTCGATGATGGCATCGAGGTTCTCTCTGGACGCGGCGTAGTCGGCGACGATGATCTCGTCGCTGACGCCGAGGATGCCGAGCAACACTGCCGAGATGACGCCGGTGCGATCCTTGCCCGCGGCGCAATGGTAGATCGCGGGACCACCGGCCTCGGCGAGCACCGTGATGCAGCGGGCAATCGGCGCGCGCGCGAACTCGGCGAGCAGGAAGTAGCGGTCCGCGAGTGTCGCCAGGTCGGCCGACTCGGCGGCCTTGTCGCGGACGGCGCCGTCGAACAGCGGCACAGAAAACCTGCGTGGGGAAATTGCGTCCGGCATAAGGCGAATAATTTTTCTGCTGAGGAAAGGCTCCCTCAAGCGTCTCGGCCGGTGGAACAGGGTCTCCGGCCAGGCTCAGCGCTGGAATGGCCGTCATCAGCAATACGCTCACAATCGATAGAATCGCTAACGACAGAGGAGGAGACCTGTAACGACAGAGGAGGAGACCAAATCCGAGGCAGGGTCCGATATCGAGGCGTTACGTCACCCGAAGAGGGCGTTCATGCCGCCTATCACCATCGTCGAGCGGCTAGCGCTGTTCTTTCGACCTGCCGTGCCGCCACGACGCTCGTCGCCGGCCCCATGGATATCGACGGTGGTCCAATGCCTCGTCGCGGGACTGTTCGCCTACGTCCTTCTCTGGAACGTCACGGGCTTGAAGGTCGAGGAGTACTCAATGCGGCACTCCCTACCCTGGGCCCGTGAGTGGTGGGCGCAGGCCACCAGGGCGTGCCGCTGTCGTTTCGGGACTACGCCGTCGAGCGCATGATGGGCGGCATCGGCGGCATCGGCCGGGTCGCGCACCTGCATCAGCGGTGGGACATGTTCTACCGCGTAGGACCAGAGATCCGCGGCTGGCCACTGCTCGTTGGGACCGGGAGTGACGGTCGCCAGCTCAGTCTGCTCGAAGAGGGCCGCTCGTTCGACGGCGCGACCCATCCGCGGCCCGATGCACCGCTCGCGTTCTATCCAGGCACGCGGTGGCTAGTGTACTTCACGTATCTCCGCACCGCTGGCACACGGCCAGCGCGAGAACTCTTGCCGGCGGTCGTTACCCGAGACTGGACTCGACAACATCCGGAGAGCACGCTCGAAGCGCTCAAGATTCTCTTCGTCCAGGAGTCGACCACCCCCGGCACTCCACCGTCCACGCAACAGGAGGTCTGGTACGACGGCCCTACGCCAGACTGATGGCTCCGCGATCCAGATGGCCTTGGCGGCGTTTTCGCCGCCGATCAGGCTGCTGCACGCAGGGCGATCACGCAGCTGCATCCCCCGATCAATCGGCGCGCGCGTCCACGACGCGCCACAGGCGCAGTCGGCGCTTGCCCAGCGTCTTCCTGTACGCACGGGGAAATGCGCGCCGCGCCGCGCGCGCGCGCACGTCGTTCCAATCGGCCAGCCGGTCGATCGCCGCCAGCGTGGCGGCCGGCAACGTAGCATCCACGCTCTGCCCGAGGTCGCGCAGATGCGCGGCCCCCACGACGGCGTCCTGGTGCGCGCCGAGCAGCGATTGCAGCTCCGTCAGCCGCTGCAACCACGCACGCGCGGGCTTGCCATAGATGCCTGCGTGTACCTCCACGGCGTAGCGCAGCCGTTTACAGCGAATGCGAAGCGCATGGTACTTCTCCGGTGGACTCTCGGACGTGATGCGGTCGCCACGCTTGCGGAACTTGCGAAAGGGCCGCTCGATCAGCCTCGGTGCCGCTGCGAGAATCGGTTGGCGCGCCACCGCGGCACGGCGCAACGGACCGTAGCGGAGGACGGCCAGGCATGTCGCGATCGCCCGACGATAGTGTTGGCTCTCGAGGATGCGAACCATGTGTTGCCGGGCCATGACGCGGCGACGGCTATAGAGCGCGACGAGGGACTGCAACGCCCGCGCGTCGGCAGCACCGTCGCCATTCCGATAGGCGTCGAGCTCCTCGAGCTGCACATCGAGGTCACGCACGCTGCCGAGTCCGGTGGCAACGATGCGAAGGTCGTCGTCGACACGCAGGGCGCGCCGCGAAAGCCCCGGGCGAAACAACCGGATTGCCGCACGCAGCCGGCGCGTGGCTACACGCATGTCGTGCAGGGCCTCGCGATTCTCGCCAAGTCGGGCGGCCGGCTCAAAGGCCAGCACACGCCCCAACTGCCGGGCGATAGTGGCGAGAGCAACCTCGCCGACCGTCATGGTTCCCGCAATGTGCGACTTGCGAGCGCACGACTCCGCCGGCTCGAGCTCGTGCGCCGAAAGCAGCACCTCGAAAGCAGGCGCTGCGGGACGGACGAGGGGCGGATGACTCGTGAGCAGCGCGAGCACCGGCTCCATGACCACGCTCGTCGCAGCTTGTCGATCGGCGAGGGCCAGATGGAGACGGGTCATGCGCACGGGGCGCCGGCCTCGGCCGCGTGGGCTCGTCGAGTCCTCGATCATGATCGCACCAGCCGCTGCGCCGTGGCGCCGTACGGGGAACATCGAACGTGTGGTCGCGACTTCGAACAGGGGCAACAGGCGCCGCCGGCCGACGACGGCGTGGACGCGCGTGCCGACGGGCCCTATACGCCGCCGCGCCAGGTCTCGAATCAACGCGTCCGGCGCACGCACACCCACGATCGATAGCTGCTGCTCGATCGTACGTGCCGCGACGTGCGGCGGTCGGCTCCGTAGCTCGAGCGTCGCCTCGACGTTGCCGTTCGTGCGGCGCAGACGCAGCGCGCAGCCCGCGCGTCGGAGTCGCCAGTCGCCGGTGTCGAAGTAGGTGTCGAGCCGCGTTACCGTCGACTCCGGGCCGATCGAGAACGCTGGGCCGCGATGACGACGCAGGCGCTGGCGCACCCGGTCGACGTCGTCGACATCGAACGGTCCGCCCGCGACCACCCTGTCGTGGTCCCTCGTCTCGACCGCGGGCCACTTGTGCCCGGCAGCCGATCCTTCGCTCAATGCCACTCGACTTGTCCTCGCGCTTCCGACATACGCAGCCGCAAGCACAGGACTCTAGGGACCACCTGCCGGCAACGCAACCGCGACATCGCATCGCCGGGGCCCGGCGACCATCCGATGATTCAGGAGGGCGCGCACAGGATCTTCGGGCGGGGCGCTCCCCGTGTTCGTTCCGATGGCTCCACCGATGCCTCGCCTGGCAGTTGGTTGTCCGACGACCGCGCGTGCGTCCCAGGCGGCCACACGAACCTGCCGCTTGCATGTCGATGCTTCAGGACTCGTCGCGGCCCATGACGAGTCGCAGAACGAACGGCATGCCATCGTTCGTGATGCCCGCCGACAACCCGACGCGCGACAGCGACATGCTCCGCTACTCGCGACACGAGTTCGTCACCTACTTCCTCCAGCACGAGGGTCGAGGTGGACGGCGCGCCATTGACCGACGCCCGCACCGTGTACCAACACGTCGCGCGGCGCGATGTCGGCACGCCCGTTACCTACACACTGCGCGAGGGCTCCTGCTCGCCCTCGGTGGCCTGTGGCTCTTCCCGTCGGCACATCTCGGGCGTGCACTCTTCGCCGTTGGCAGCATCGGCGGTGTCTACGCGCTCTCGGGCGCGTCGCTCTACGGCGCGGGTGCGGCGTTCCAGGTGCACGCGCTCGCCGAGGCGTGCTTCCCGGCGGCGTTCGTGTACCTGGCGCCCGCCTTTCCGGCGGGGCGCGAGAAGCTCATCAAGCCGGTCGGGGCGGTGGCGGCATGGCTGTCGCTCGTGCTCGGGGTGCCCTACGTGCTAACGACAGAGGAGGAGACCAAATCCGAGGCAGGGTCCGATATCGGACGTTACGTCATCCGAATAATGGGGCGCTCATCGTTCCTATCACCCTCCCCGCCTTGACCGGTACACCCACTGGGTGTACCGTTTGACCCGATGATTCACCGAGTCGAGATCTCGAAGCTCGCGGCCAAGCAGCTTCGGAAGCTCCCTCGGCACATCGTGGACAACCTGATGATCTGGGTCGTGGCCGTCGAGCACGAGGGGCTGGAAGAAGTCCGGAAGGTGCCCGGCTACCACGACGAACCGCTGAAGGGCGACCGAGCCGGGCAGCGGTCAATCCGGCTGAGCCGAAGCTACCGGGCCATCTACGAGGTCAAGGAAGTCACGGCCAAGTTTGTGTCGGTCGAGGAAGTCAGCAAGCACGAGTATTGACGGAGGTGCCCATGCGCAAGGCCAAGGACCAGAAGAGTAACGCGATGAAGATCTTGGAAAAGATCGCGGGCGGCCCGCTTACGCTGAGTCGCGCCATCGAGTCCATCCGCAAGAGCGAGGAGCTGTCGCAGGACGAGTGCGCCAAGAAGCTCGGCGTCTCGAAGTCGCACCTGTGCGACGTGGAGAAAGGCCGCAAGATGGTAAGCTCAGAGCGGGCCGCCAAGTGGGCACGCATCCTCGGCTATCCCGAGTCCGTACTGGTGCGGCTGGCCCTACAAGGCGAGCTGGACGCGGCTGGGTTGAAGTACCGTGTTGACATCGAGGCGGCGTAGAACGAGCGTCAGGCTGCGCGCTTCACGATCGTAACCAGGCGAAAGGGCGAGAACAATAAGGTACAAATCTCGTCGGGGACGCTTACGTTATCCTGCCGGACGAGGGATGCTATTTGGTCGCGAGGTTCGCTTCGAAGAAACACGACGTCCTCTAGTCAGACCGCGCCTTGAAGAGGGAAGTTTGCTGCTTCAGCGCTTCTGAGTAGACGGCCTCCCAACATTGGCCGTTGCGATTGTTGGCAAGCTGTACCGTGACGGGGCTGAGGAGCGTGCTGGAGTAACCCCGTGCTCTGCTGGAGAATGAGGTTCACGCCGGAGGGGATCCACCGATCTGCGGAGCGCCGCAAGCTCAAACGTCCCGCGGCCCTTAAGTTTCAGGCCGATCCTGCCGATGCCCTAGTGTAGGCCACGGAGGCCCCGGTCATGGTGGTCGGTATGTGGATGACGAGGCAGCTCCTCACAATCGCGCCCGATGCGTCGATCGTCGAGGCCGCTGTCACGATGGCGCGTCATCACGTGCGACGCCTCCTGGTAAGCCGTGACGGGCGTCGACTACTCGGAGTCGTCTCGTCCCACGATGTCGCGCGCGCGTGCCCGCCGGACGTCAATCCCTGCTCGGAGATGGTCGATCAGCTGCAAGACACGCGCCTCGTCTCAGAAATCATGACACGCTCGGTGCACACCACCTCGCCCGACACGCCGATCGAGGAGGCCGCGCGGTTGCTGCGGCATCACAAGGTCGGGGCACTTCCGGTCGTTCGCGAAGGCGCACTCGTCGGCATTATCACCGAGTCCGACGTGTTCCAGGTTTTGCTGGAAATGATCGGCGTCCACGAGCGCGGCGTTAGCATCACGTTCGACACGGCACCCGATGAGGACGTGCTCGACATCGTCGGCCCGCTTGCGCAGGCGCACAACCTACGCGTCGTGAGCCTGCTATCCTTCCGGCACGAACTGCGGACCATCGGCAGCGTGCGGCGGTACGCGGTCGTACGCCTCGTGGGCGCCAACTGCGAAGCCGCGGCTGAAGCCATCTGGGACAGTGGGCACCGGGTCCTCAGCGTCCAGCACGGATGACCGGACGCTGCGCCTCGGGGGCGGCTGAACTCGCATTCCTCCTGGGTGCGGAGCAGGTCGGCTCGGAACGCCTGTCGCCAGCTTGGTAACTCTAGTCCAACGCGGCGGTCCCGCTCCGCCGTCGCAAACCTCCCGGAGGCGTGCGATCGCCGGCAGCGCAACGCTGCCGGCGCAACGTCCGAGTCCCGGGAGACTCTACAGATCGCTCACGGACAGCACCTCAGTCGGGACGCAGACGAACTCGGTCTTGATCGTGTCGACGGACACAGGCCGGGGAAACTGGTTCCCGGGGAAGACGTTCAGCTGGGTACCGTCCTTCAACCGGTGCTTCACGTGCTTGCGCTGCTTGATCTTGTCACCAACCAGCAGCCCACCCAGCGACGCGGCGCTCGCACTCACGAGCTTCTTGCTGAGCTTCGCCTGGTAGCAGAGGAGGCCCTGCTCGCGGACGGTGGCGGTCGACTCGTCGATCGTCGCGGCGGTAGGACGCGGTGGCTGGACCGCGGTCTTGTCGACCGGGCTGCAGAACTCCTTCACCTTCTTCAGATCGTAGAGGCACTTGGCCTCGACCGGCGTCGTCGCAAACGGCACCGTAACGCCGTCCTTCAGCACGGCGCAGTCGTCGAACTGGTCTGAGAAATAGTGCTGGAGATCCTTCCGGAACTTCCCTTTGCCGCTGCCGTTGTCGGGCGCCTGTGCACTCGGAATCTTCGCCGCTTTGGCCTGGTAGCACATGAAATGGGTGGCATCGCCGGGGTCGGTCGGCGTGGCCGGAGCCTCCGCCTTCCCCGCCGGCACCCAGAGCATCGCGACCTTCTTGGTTTGGATGAACAGATCGCCGAACTGGTTCGACACGTGCCACAGCCGCTTCGGCGCCTTCACCACCTTCGGAAACGATCCGCTCCCGGGAGGCGCCTCGGGGCCGATACCCTCCTTCGCACGCTTGATCTGGTAGCGGAGGTAGTGGAGGTCTGGCAGGAACGGCCCCGGCTCGTCGTTCTTCATCGCCGGATTCACGATGCCCCGCTCCTTCTTCACGACGTAGTTCTCGGGATCGTCCGGATAGAGCGCCGCCGGAGCGTTGTCGAACGTCACGTCGTCGAGCGTCATGTTCCAGCCCTTCGGGAACTTGTTCATGTCGGGAAGCGCGAGGAGCTTCGAACCCTTGGCTTTGTAGGTGACGTAGTGGTCGCAAACGATCGGCTCGGCGCCGGCACACATTCCAGCGCCGTCGCACTCTTCGCCGCCCGTGCACGGGTCACCGTCGCTACAGGGAGCGCCCATCGGGCTCATCGAGGTGATGAAACATCCCGTCAGGATGTCAATATCGTTCTGATCGGGGTCGGCCTCGCAGGTCCCATCGGAGCATTGCGTCAAGCAGAGTGCATCCGACTTGGTGTTGCTGCACGCCAACGTCACCGGGTTGCACGTATCGATGGTGCAACTGAAGCCGTCGTTGCAGATGGGAACGTTCAGACAGCCTTGCGTACAATCGCAGATGTCGTCGGTGCACGGGTTGGCGTCGTCGCAGTCGACAGGGTCGACCTCGCAGAATCCACCGACACACTGCCGATTGGTCGTGCACGGGTTGGTCGTCGGACAGTCCTCGTCGACCACGCATGCTGGCGGCGCGAAGTCGATCGTCAGCTTGGGTCGGTTCAACTGCTCCGACACCTGACCTTCCTCACGAGCCACGTAGTTGACGTCCTCGTTGTTCCCGGTCTCATCCTGGTCCCGCACCACCCACCCGTGGTTGGTCGCGCACTGGTTGACGAAATCTTGCACGTCAGTCGTCACATCGAAGTTCTTGAAGTCGCGTGCAACGTCGGCGACGATGAGCGCAGTCGCGGTAGGCACGGCCTGGTGCGCCGGCAGCGTGTTCCATTTCACGGCGCTTTGAAGCCAAGGCTCGTCGATGGCGTGGACGCCGTGAGTGACGTCCTCGCCGGGATTGTTGCCCTCGAACAGCCCGAGGGTCGCCGAGATGACAGTCGAACCGGTCGGCACCGCCGACAAATCGAACTGCACCAGACCGCGACGCGTCTGCGTGAAGGGCGGCGACCCCTTGATCCGAATCCGCGTGTGCGAGGGCCCGGCCCCCGCGATCCGGTTGGGCTTGTCCTGCTGCACGAACGCGTCCTGATTCGAGGGTTGGATGACGACAACCGTCGCGCGCGCCTCCGGGCACGTGCCCCCCGGCACGACCCCTAAGACGATCCCCTGAATAAGAACGCCGAACAGCCTGGCCAGCGACCGAACCTTGCCCATGTCCGTGCTCCCCTCTTACGGAGTCTGCCGACGACGACTCGACCCGAATCCATCGACCATCCACGTTCCACCCGGCAGACGCGGCATCTTGCAACGCCGGCATCGCCGCCCATCGAGAGCAGAGTCCGCTCTTCTTTTAGAACGC
The DNA here is from genome assembly GCA_029262315.1 of Deltaproteobacteria bacterium. GTDB lineage: Bacteria > Desulfobacterota > Binatia > UTPRO1 > UTPRO1 > JAJCZP01. Next base: position 30,362 of record JAJCZP010000115.1, read on the forward strand.
GGCGGCACACACAGGTCAACGGATTGCGCGCGGCGGCGCGCGATAAATGTCGTGCGCCGCGTATCAAGATGTCATGAACGCGACGAACGACGCGTTCTGGTGTCCCAGACTGGCGCAGCTCGCGGTCTCCAGGGCACGAGCAGGTTCTCCAGAACTACGTGTGCACAGAAGACAGCTGCGAGACGCCGAAGTTAAGGGTGTTTGTCTCGCGTGTTAATACTGCAGTTGGACCGTCTATTACCGACGGCGGGACGAAACAGGTTGCAGGCATCGTTCGGAGTACGGTAGACCGGATTTTCCGAGGGCTCCACGATGATTCAGACCGCGAGCACCGCGGCGATTGCGGAGACGGGGAACGGTCGCGTCGCCGCCCAGCAGAAAATCAGTGCTCTCGTCGGTGTGCCGGCGGAGGAGTTGAAGGAATTCGGGCGGGCACTGGCGCCGCTCGGCGATTTCGACGGCGATGGGGTCACCGATTTCGTTGCCGGTCTGCCAAACGATGACACCGGCGAGGAGAATTTTGCTGCCATCGTGCTGCTGTTCTTGCAGTCCGACGGGACGCTCAAGGGCTACCGCAAGATCAGTCTCACCGCGGGCTAGAGGCTCGACCATGAGGCTGCTCGGACGTACAGAAGTGGCCGTGGAGATTGCGCGGGACGCTCTCGAGAAGCTGGACGGGCCACTTCGCGGCGTTGCGGGCGAAGCGCACGAGCTCAGCGTCATTAACGCCGAGTATCGGGACATGGGCTTTCACTTCGTAGCGGCGGTGAACCTGCGGGTCGCACCCAGCAGTCAGCCATCTGAAGCATCCTCGTCGACCAGCCGTGTCGCAAGCAGATTCAAGAACAAACCAACATCTGTCACGATTCCAGTCGATTCGACACTGCCACGGTCGGCAAGTTTGGTAACGACGGCAGGGTGGATGTCAACGCAAATCAGTCGCACCCCTGCGCGAGTCATGTTCCCAGTTCCGATCGCGTGTAGCATCGAAGCGAGCATGACGATCATATCCGCACCATCAATTGCCTCGGCATAGGCGGCTTGTGCTTCATACAGGTCCATCAGAGTATCCGGGAGAGGGCCGTCATCCCGGATCGAACCGGCCAGAACGTACTTCACGTCATTTTTCACACACGCATACATGACACCGTCGGTGACGATCCCCTGTTCGACCGCAGTTCGGATACTGCCGGCTGAACGAATGCGATTGATCGCTTTGATGTGATGCTGATGTCCCCCGTGCACGCCGACACCGCGAGCCAGATCGACACCGAGTGATGTGCCGAACAGATTCATCTCGATGTCGTGCGTCGGCAAAGCGTTGCCGGTCAGCAGAACGTCGAGGTATCCGAGGTTGATAATACTGGCGAGGTGCGGGCCCCCGCCTGTATGAATCACTACCGGTCCGGCGACAAAAACGATGCGCCCCTCGCGGGCTCGGATTCTGCGCATTTCCCACGCGAGCTCTTCAACAGCCAGTTCGACCCGCCGTTCGCTCGAAACGCCGGCGCTCATGAAGGCGAACTCGTCCTTACCGGCAATCGTGGCTGTCCGCCTGACTCGCACACCATCGACGCCACAGGCAACTCGGTCACCGTTCTGCAAATCACGAATCAATGAGCAACGAGCCGATGGATCGTTTTCGCCATCGCTGTCGTCGATAACGATCACTGCATCCATTCGCTGACTGGTCGCACGAATCCACTGCCCGCTAACGCGTACGTCCGTGGGATAAATGGTCGTCGAATAGAACGTCTGCGGCGCAACCCCGACCTGTGTCACCGATTCGAGGCGTGCGTCGGTATCCTCAGTGACCGTGACAGCACCGAGCGGTTGCAGAGTGTTGAGGATGAGTTCGAGTCGTTCCTGGGTCGGCGCTGTGACTCGCACGCGAGCCGTCGAGGACAGATCGTGCCGCTGGCCGACCGTGAACTGATCCACTCGGAAACTGCCCCCGCCATCAGTGACGCTATCGAACAGACGATTCATCAGTCCGCTGTCGAGAAGGTGGCCGCTCAGTTGGATCTCAGTGTGGCGGATCGGAGAATCCAACCGACCTTCTCCCGACGTCCCCGCATCCTGCCTGCCGATCAGGCAGAGGCATTTCGCCGCTCCTCCGGCAAGCATGAATTCGTCAAGCGGAGTCGTTCGCACATCGAAGCCCCAGGCTGCCAGGCGGCGCCGCAGTTCCTTCGAGACATGGTTTGTGATCAGCGTGACATCAAGGCGGACCGCGTTACAGGCGAAACGCAGCGCATCCGATTCGCTGACCTCTATTCGCTTGTCAGTCGGCACGCGGCAGCGGATTTCGGCCAGAGTGAGTTCGTCGAACGCCGGCGGATAATAGACGACGCGACCGCCGGGAAGCGGAAAAAAGCAGGTGTCGAGGTGATAGAACCTTTCATCGATCAGACGCAGCGAAACGACTTCGATGTTGAGTGTTTCGGTTAACGACTGATGCGACTCAAGCGAACTTCGAACGCCATACCCCGCCCAGATCCAGGAGGCAGAGTCGGATTCGAACAGCGCGTCTCCTTCGCCTTCGAAGGTGTCATCGCCGCCGAGCGTGACGACTTCGAAACCCGAGTCGGCAAACCAATCGGAGAACAGGGGGGCTTCAGGCTCTCGCTGGGGAAAGCGAAAAACACTGGGCATGAATCGATCACCAGCCACCAGCCCGGCATTGGCAACAAAACACATGTCCGGATGCGCTGGGACGCCTTCGATTATTGCGACAGTCGTCAGGCCGGCGACGATCTCATACAGACGATTCCATTGTTCGACGGCGACGTCGTTTCGAACGCGGCCGATCTGTCCCTGCATCCAGGGATTGATGACGTACTGCACGCCGAAGTGCGTGGGCCGGCACATGACCATCCCTGGTCGGTCGCTGGTCGTCATGGTGGATTCCTCATATTCCAGAAGAGCATCGTCACCTTATCAGGTTCCGGGGGTCCTGTGTTGAATCCTGGAAGAGGAGTGCCTGTAGTCCGCCAGCCAATCACCGCTGCACGCGTTACAGTCCGACACTCCGTAGCAGGTGGCAATCTGGTGCCGTCTCCACAGAAGAGTATCGAATCGCGACCCCGGCGAAGGTAGGCTGGCAGTATGCTCGAGGAATTCGGTCCCTCTCTCTACGTCGCGGATGGCCCTACGGTCTCCTTTTTCAGTTTTCCGTACCCGACCCGCATGGCGGTGGCGCGCCTCCGCGACGGCACCGCGTGGGTGTGGTCGCCGATTGCGCTCACGCCAGAGATCGAGCGCGCAGTCGACGCGATCGGGCCGGTGCGCCACATCGTGTCTCCCAACAAGATTCACCACCTCTTCCTCCAGGAGTGGGCGGAGCGCTGGCCGGATGCGCGACTGCACGCACCGCCGGGTCTCGCCCAGAGAAGGCCCGAGTTGCAGTTCCATGCCGAGCTCGGCGACGAAGCGGATCCCGCCTGGGCCGCCGACATCGATCAGACGATCTTCCGGGGCTCGATCGCCATGGAGGAAGTGGTCTTTTTCCATCGCCTATCGCGAACGGCAATCTTCTGCGATCTCGTACAGCGCCACGATCCCTTGCTGATGAAGGGCCTGAAGGGGATGGTGATGCGGCTCGACGGGCTGGTGGGGGAGCACGGCAGCACCCCACGCGAGTGGCGCGCCAGCTTTTGGCGCCGGCAACCCGCCAGAGCGGCGCGAGCGCGGGTGCTGGCCTGGAAGCCCGAGCGGCTCATGATCGCGCACGGTGCCTGCGCGCAGCAGAACGCGATGCAAATCGTCGAGCGCGCGCTGGCGTGGATGTAAGCGAGGCCTGGCATCTGCACGTGATCGAAGGCGACCTGCCCAGGCAGACGCGGCCCATCGTGCCAGGTCACCAGATCGTCGGCGTGGTCGACGAGGTGGGCGCGGATTGCCGGCGATTGCAGAAGGGGATGAGGGTCGGGGTGGCGTGGCTCAGGGGAACGTGCGGCACCTGTCGATTCTGTCGCTCCGGCCGGGAGAACCTTTGCCAGGCGGCGCGCTTCACCGGGTATCACGCGCATGGCGGAGGCCGCCGAGATTCCAGTGCGCCCGCACTCGACCATCTATTCACTGGCCGACGCGAACCAGGCGTTGATCGACTTGAAGGATGACGCGATCAACGGAACGGGCGTGTTGGTAGTGTGAGTGGAGGCGCGCGCGCTTCCCACCCCGCGCTGACGTCCTGCGGGGCAAGGAAGAGTGTCCACAGCAACGCTGCGATCAGAGCGACGAGGCCCAGGCTGAATACGACGCCCAGCCACATCCATGAGCGATGACGATGCCCGGTCGACATAGGTTCACCTCCAGCGTGATGGACGTCGCTGCCAGGGCCGCTTGACTAGAATTCGTGGCCGGAACGAACCCTCCATCATTCTTTGGCGGCCCCTCGTCGCTTGGACTTCGCGCGCGACATCATGACGACCGCGGCCTCGGGAGACTCGTCGGAGACGTTACCGCCTTCGTCAACGGCTCGAACCGTGTAGACGTTCCGCCCCCCTAGAGCCGCACGATCAACCCATTGCACCCCGTGTCGGCGTGCGTCTTCATCCCCGTTCACGCTCGCCACCCGCTTTCCGTTCCGCGAGACCTCGTAGTATGCGATGCGCTCGACGAAACCGGTCTCCGCTTCCGTTTGACTCTTCTCCCACGTCAAGACGGGTCGGCTGCGCACGATCTCCGCATCGAGGATGCGGACGGCGTTGGGCGCGAGGTGATCCTCATAGATGTTGAAGGTCACCCCTCCAACGGTCCGTTTGTTATCCACATGCACCTGGGACACCGTGATTCGGCCCCGCTCGCGGGCCTGCGCCCCCCGGGGCGGCTTCACCCTCAGCTTGACGCGGCGGTTCTCTCCTGGGCGCAGGTCGAACGGCTCGCCCGGCTCGACGTTCGAGAGCCGCCATTTCCAGCCCACCGGAAGCTCGTCGGTCACCTCGAGCACGAACGTCTGTTCGCCTTCCTGGTTCGCGGAGGCGCTCGCCGTGAAGTCGAGGTAGGCGTCCTTGCCAGCCTCCTGCGCGATCCACCAAAGGTTTGCCATTGCCACGTTCTTGTCCTCCGGTGGCAATACGGCGGGCACTTTGGGGCCGTCGTTCTTGAGCGTGACGACCGCACCGATGCACCAGTGGCCCCCGCTGGCGGGCGGCTTCGGAATCTTCCACTTGACTGACGCGACGCCGTAGTCGTCGGGCACGCCCATCATCATCACGATGTCGGAGCCGATCAGCGTCGCGCCGTCGGGAAACATGAGCGGCCCGGTCGTATTGTCTCGGTAGTAGAAGTCGACCTGCACCCAATGGATCAGCGGCCAGTAGTACTTGCTCCTGAAGCGTGCCTTGAGCGTGTTCTCTTGGCCGTGAACCGGCGAGTCGATCTTCTGGTCGCCGTCATTGTCGATCCAGATGTCCGGACTAGTCCACCAGTGGGGACAATTCGTCCCTGAAGGAACGCTGCCGTCATCGGCTGCACAATCCTTGATCCAGACGGAAGGATGTCCTGCGAGTGCGGAGTCCCCCATCACGAAAATGGCGGCGAGAATCATCACACCTCTCGCTAGGCACCGTGGCATAGACATCATGTCCCCCCTTCGAAGAGCATCGCTAGCTCTGCCGTTCGTCCGGTTCGATGTTCCGGCACAGCATGGTTCGAGGAGTGTAGGAGCAACGAGCATGCCACCCGGTTTTGAACCATTGCAGTCCATGCATTTCTCGCTTGCGAATGACGCGTGCCGAAACGTTTTGGTACAATTGCGGCTCCGTTGGGGAGAGCTGTTTTCCGTTGATGGGAAGATCATACGCACTCGTTCTTGCTTCGTGGAAAACGTCTGCCGAATGACGTGGCGCGCCCCGAGCGGGCACACCGAGGCGCAGGCGATTTCCCAGTCTCAGAGATGACAACGCGCTCTCGTGCGCACGACGGTTGCTTGCGCGACGACGGTTGCTCCAACCCAGTTCACTTGTGCGCCGCGTCAGTGGGAAGGTCTTACCAACACCTCGTATGAGCGCGAGCGGGAACACACGGTCACGACGCCCATTTCTCTTGACTTGCTCCCCGCACGGACGGCTAGTGGCCCTCGCACCGGCGAGCAGTGCGACGGCGGCCCTTGTTGCGCGGCCGGCTGCCTCTTCCACCCGGACACGAACATCTGCCGCCCCGTCGCCGACCTGCGTGACGTTGCCGAGCCGTGCACGGGCTCCAGTTCGACCTGTCTAGCCGAACGGTTGTGCGGGTTGCCATGGCTCCGAAAGAAAACTGCGAAGGCATGGGCGTGCGACCGAACGAGCACGAAGAAGATCGCGGGACTCTCCAGCATCCCGCCCATGATCCGAACGTTGCTTGCCCGCGGCCACGCTGCCAGCACCTCGACCAGGACCAGCGCTAGAACCTGTGCGAAGACATAAAAGGCGGCGGCGTAGAGTGGCGAGACGAGGCGATGAAACCCTGCGCCACGGGCCGGGACGCGCCCGCCGAGGGACGTCCATGGTCGCGTGTTGGGGGTTCCGGAACAGACACGAGGAGAGGCGGGGCCGCCCGTGCAGCCCCGCCTCTCCGAAGGCTATCAGACGTCTAGATCGACCCGCTACTGCAGCGTCTGCGAGCGCCTCGTCCCGACCCTCATGGGCTGGGTCGACATTCCCCTTGACGCCTTCACGCTACTCGTGGGGAGGGCGACCGGCGTGAACCGGATCCTTTCCGGCAGGAGGAACGAGGATCAGAACTGAAAGTAGATGAACTCTGACGCCACTCCGCTGGCCGCCGCCGCCAGCGCCGCGACGGCACCGAGCGCAAGTCCCTCGATGGCCGCGCCCGCCGGATTCCGTGCCAGCGCCGAACGGATCGCCGGAAGGTTGGTTCGCACGAGACGCTCGAGCACGTGCAGTGCGACACACGCGACAACCACCAACGTCGGGAGCAGCGGCCAATCGCCGAGGTAGCTCCCCGTGCACAACCGTACGAGGATCTTCCAGGCGCCCTCGAAGGTCGCCGCCCGAAAGAAGATCCACAGCACGCAGGTGGCGTGAAAGAACAGCACGACGCGCGCAATGTCTCCGAGCGTGAACGGCTCGCGCTCGCCGCGGGGGCGGCGCACGACGGATCGATGCACGACCAACAGCAATCCGTGCATCCCGCCCCAGATGACGAAGTTCCACGCCGCGCCATGCCACAGTCCACCGAGCAACATCGTCACGAGGAGGGCGGCGTACATGCGACCAGGGCCGTGTCGGTTTCCCCCGAGTGGAATGTAGAGATAGTCGCGCAGCCACAGCGACAGCGTCATATGCCATCGACGCCAGAACTCGGCAGGATTCCGTGAGAGGTACGGCTCGCGAAAGTTGAGCGGCAGGTCGAATCCCAGCAAGCACCCCATTCCACGCGCCATGTCGGTGTAGCCCGAGAAGTCGAAGTAGATCTGAAAGGCGAAGCTGTAGATCGCAATGAGATGCACGGACGCGGGCGCGACTCCCGGGAACTCGAACACCGCCTCGGACACGCGAGCCAACAGGAAATCTCCGAAGACGAGTTTCTTCAACAATCCGCAGGCGATGAGCCATACGCCGCGACGAGTACGCGTAGGTTCAACGACGCCCCCTCGCTCGAGCTGTGGGAGAAACTCGGCCCCACGCAGGATCGGTCCGGCGATGAGCTGCGGAAAGAACGCAATGAAGAGCGTGTAACGCGCCAGGCTGCGTGGCGGCTCGATCGCCCCTCGGTAGACATCGACCTGCAACGCGATCATCTGAAACGAATAGAAGGAGATGCCGAGCGGCAACAGTATGTCGACCACCGGTGGACTGACGCCGAAGAGCGCGCCGCTCATCGGCGCAACACTCTCGATCAAGAAGGCCGCATACTTGAAGAACGCGAGCGACCCTAGGGTGAACGCAACCGAGATGCGAAGATAGATCCACGGCCGCGGGCTGCGCTGCATGCGCCGCAGCAACAGGAAGTTCGCACTGATCTCGAACAGCAGCAGCAACAGATAGGCGGGAATCCACACCGTGTAAAACGCCAAGCTGCACATCAACAACCAGGTGTTCCGGGCCCCGGACGGCACCGCACGGTGGACGAGGAGCACCACGACGAAGAAGACCGCGAACTGTGCGGTGTTGAAGAGCACTACCTGGCAGCCTTCGGCAGGGTGTGGGGTGCCTGGATATGGGAGCTGAGGAGGTCAGCTACGGCGCCGAAGCTCGTCTCGGCGCGGTCTGCGGCCAGGTGATCCATGAAGTCGGTGAACTCGGCGTCGGCCAGCACGTCGTGGAGGTCGACGAACGTGGCGCCGTGCCCGCGCACGATCGTGCGGATCCGCTTCAACGTCAGACCAAGACCTTCCTCATTGTACATGCCGAGCGACCGCAGATGCTCGACGTTCATGGGCGGAACATAGACGACGACCGGAATGGACGCCTCCCGCACATGGGCCAGGAACGCGCCGAGTACCTGCAGCCCAGCGTGATCGGGGTCGACACCGTCCAGCGCCGCCCCCAACAGGGCCCGTGCCGACGATGGTGTTGCTCGATCGCCAAACACCCTGGATCGTCGGAACCGCAGCTTTTGAAACTCCTTGCGATAACCCAGGCCGTCAGGATAGCCGCTCCACTCCTGCAGCCATTCCGCGAAACGCCAGTATCCGCGATTGGCGCGCGCCTGCTCACGCTGCAACCACCACCACGCATCGAAGGCGCCGATCGCTCTGATCGATCGGTAGAAGAGCAGCCGATCGACCGTCACTCCCACCTCGTGGAGCGGAAGGCCCAGTGCCTCGAGCCAACGATGGGGCGAGATAAACGCCGAAAGCTGGTAGCGCTCCCTCGATCGCCATCCCTCCGAGAAGGACATGAGATTCAACGCCAGAATCACCTGATCAGGCTTCAAGCTCGCCACGTCGTCGCTGACGAAGTAGTGCGAGTACAGACTGAAGCCCGAACTTGTTAGTGGCTGCACCTTGATCGGGCTCCGCGTCCGCACCGCGGCCCTCGCGGTGAGCCTCTTCTGGAGTTGAGAGGCGACCGAGACGCGGCGTGTGCGCACATCCATGGCCAATGAGTCGCCGATGAAGAGCACGCGATGGCTCTGTGGCGGCCAGTTCGCAATGCGCTCCATTCGATCGTCGAACCATCCGAGGACATCGAGTGCAACGACCGGATACGGTGCCCGGGTCGTGGTGAGCAACGTCAACAGACTCCAGGCGACCACCCCGAATCCAACTGTCGACCAGAGCAGCACGAGCCACGGACGCCGGTGGGAGGTGCGCGCGTGCGTGTTCACCGGCTTGCCTCACCGTCCGGAAGCTTCACGCGGGACGCGGAGGTTCCCCGCCACAGAGATCGGGTCATACGTGCCGCTGCCGACCGCGCACCGCGACCCCGACCCCGATCATGATGATGAGCATCCCTACGACGGTCGCCAGGCCGAGCCCCACACGGAAGCTCGTCGGCCGAAACAGGAACCGCACCTCCCGCGCGCCCTCTGGAACCCATACCGCACGGAAGAGATAGTTGGCGCGATGGATAGGTACCTCGCGGCCGTCCACGAACGCGGTCCACCCAGGGTAGTAGAGATCAGTCAGCACCAGGAACGCTGCGGCTGTTCCGGGCACAGCGATCGTCACGTCCTCCGGTTCGTCCCGGAGCATGCGTACAGCACCTCTCGGTGCGGGTCCCGGCACCGGAAGTGGTGCCGGCTCTTGCGGCTTCTCTTCGAGCAGCACGAGTCTCCGCGGCACGAAGCTCGGGTGCTCCAGTTGACTGAGGATTTGCTCGGGATCGGCTACGACTCGCGCACCGGCGGCAAGAAACGCTCGAGGGAGTACCGGCGAGGCTTCGTAGACGTCGATGTTTTCATTGGGGGACGAATCCGGACCGTACGAGTATGGCACGCGAAGAACCCGCCGGAGCTTGGGAGACCCGTCCACGCCCTTGAGAGTCTTGGCGAGGAATCCGGCCTGCTGCGAACGGATCACGAAGTACTTGGTGCTCGTCAACTTCATCAATCCCCAGGGCTTCGCTCCCAGTCCATATACGCCGTCGAATGGGTGATCGGTCGGGCGCCCGGACAATCGATCGAAGAACTCGGCATAGCGTCCGACGACCAACGGGTCGTAGTCCGTCACCACCCTCAGATGGTTCAGCATGCCCTGTCGCGGCCCGAGTGCGGGATCGAACCGCAGCACCCCCGAAATGTAGACTCTGTTGTGACCGACGTGCGTCCTCAGGAACTTCATCAGAGGCGCCTCGCGAGATACGAGGCCCGGCTGGTGTGCCGGACGCAGACGCCTATTCCCGACGGACGTGAACAGCTCATGCCCCTGGAGCGCACAGAGGGCGACGATACACGCAACGCGCAACACTCTAGAGGGCACCACGCCAAACAGCGCCAGCAGCGCGACCATCGCCGGGCGGTAGAGGTTCGTCGTCCCCGCCCGCCCGAACGACCAGAAGACGGCAACCCCGACAGCGAGCGCGAGCAGCCACGCCGGATGTCGCCAGAGTTGGGTGCGGGGTAGAGCGCTCCATGACTGCAGTCGCGCGACCGTGAGCCCGGCGATCAGCGCCTGGCCGAACGCATAAACATCCAGGAACTTCATCGGTCTGCGAAACAGGCTCCCGAGGGGTGTCGCATAGTACCACTGGAAGACAGGCCCACCGAAGACCAGGAGCGCCCCACCGATCGTCATCGCCAAGCCGAACATCCAGGCCAGCCGATGCCGGCGAAAACCCAGCACAAGAATCATCCCGAGCAGGGGTAACGTGCCGACCAGCGCGGCAGACGTCCAGGGCGAAGAACCAAGAGCGCTCGGCACGAACATCCACGGGGGCATCGCGCCCGAACTGACTTGGTCGATCGTCAACGCCCCTGGGGCGCGCGCACTGCGCCGCACGAGTTCCAGGCTCGGTAGCAACTGAGGCGCAGCGAGGAGAATGCCAGCGCCCACAGAGACTAGTGCCAACGTCCCCCTCCGAAGGGCTCGGACGACGTGGCCCAGCCACACCCAGTGGACGAGGCGAAACAGCGTGTACGCCACGCCCACGTACATGACGTGGATGAACACTTCGGTCGCCCCGGTGAGAATCTGCGCGGTCACCGCAGACGCCAGTCCGAGCCAGCTCCACCTCTCGCCATCCAAAGTCCGGTCGAGCAACAACACCGTCAGCGGCATCCATGCCATCGCGGAAAGCAATATCGGCTGATTGACGTTGACCATGATCCATCCAGACCACATGAACGTCACGGCTGCGCACAGAGCTCCGAGCATCCCAACGCCGAAGCGTCGTTGGAGACACCACATGCCGACGCCGCCGAGGCCCATGTGAAGCACCAGGGAGATCTCGATGGCCGTGGGGACGTCAAAAAAGAGGAACGGCACGTTCAGTGGATAGAACAGGGCCGTTGCCGGCACCGCCAGCAGCGGGGCTCCGCAGAGCTGATACGGGTTCCACAGCGGAAGATGCCCGTTCGCAAGCGCTCCGAAGACGTATTCGGCCCGGGGAATGAAGGCCGTATACACGTCGAACGATCCAAGGCCGATGCCCTCGGTGGCGGATTTGATGACACGCTCGCTCCAGAACAGGAGGGCGAGTGCACCGAGTACCACGGTTGCAAACGCCACCTCGGCCAGAGAGTAACGAGAGGCGTCCTCCTGTTCGGGCATCGGGGTCTCGTTACCCCGCGACGATTCTACAGATTCTAGCAATCTGCTCCAGGCTCAAGCTGTCGTACGAAGGAAGACACAGAATCCGTCTCGCGAGCGCCTCGGCATTGGGCATCACGACGTACTCCGACACCGCTTTGATGGTATTGAGCGCCGGATAGAAATACCTTCTCGCGTGAATCTGCTCACCCACGAGCTTCTGGAGAACGGTTGCAAGCCTGTCTTCGTCCTCGAACACGACAGGCATGTACGAATAGTTGTACGCCTCCGGATCGATCTTCTGGAACGACACCCAGTCCACTGCCGCCAGCCCATTGCGGTACGCTTCGTAGATCGCCCGTCTCTTCTTCAGGACGTCTTCGAGGCGCTTCAGGTTGGCGAGACCGAGGGCCGCGTGCACCTCGGTCATCTTTCCGTTCATCCCTACATCGACGACCTGCTTCTCCTCATCGTGACCGAAGAAGCGCGTTCTCCTCAAACGGTCCGCGACTTCGCCGTCCGTCGCAACGCATGCCCCACCCTCACCGGTGTTGAACAGCTTCGTCGCGTGAAAACTCGTGCCGCTGACATCCCCGTACTCCAACAGGGATCGACCCCTGTAGTTCACACACATCGCATGCGCAGCATCGAAGATGACCTTCAGATTTCGACGGGCCGCGATTCGCGCAATGGCCTCGACATCGCACGGATTGCTGAACACATGCACGGCCAATATCGCACTGGTCTTGTCGGTGATCGCTTCCTCGATCTTCTCCACGTCGATGTTGAACGTCTCCGGGACTATGTCGACGAACTTTGGTTGACATCCCTCCCACTGGATGGCGCTGCACGTCGCGATCCAGCTGAACGGGGTCGTCAGCACCTCTCCCTCCACTCCCAACGCCCGGATTGCCAATTGTAACGCTACGGTCCCATTGGTTACGGCGACGAGGTGCTCAAGCCCCAGGATCTCCTGCAGCTCACGCTCCAACCGTTGCACCAACGGACCATGGTGTGTCAGGACACCGCTCGCCCACGGGCCCTTCAGTATCTCCATATACTCCGCAAGAGGCGGGAGTGATGGCATCGTCACGTAGATCGGCGGTTTAGTTTTCACGGGCCTTCTCGACTACCTGCTGGATCAGCTCCGCTTGCAGGAGCATTTCCTCCCCGTATTGGGAGAACCTCTTCTCTCGTATTGTCTCCGCGAATTCCCCGAAGAGCTTCGCCGTCTGGTCGTCGCACGGCAGCTCGTAGGACCGGGTCCCCTTGTCGGTTTCCAGTCTCACCGTGGGGACGATCTCGGCATGGGCGGTAAACGCCCGCTCAGAAGTCACTTTGCCCCGACTTCCCCAGATCTCGTAGTTGCATTGGTAGAAGTGGTCGAAGCCAAATGCGACCTCCGAGCACAGCCCATCCGCGTTCACAAGGAACGCGCCCCCGCACGTGTCCACACCCCTTGTGGCATCGTAGGTCAGCGTCGCCGCTTTGACTCCGAAGCCGCTTCCCAGCATGAACTGCGTTGCCTTCAGTACGTACGCTCCGGCATCCAGCAACGCGCCGCCGCCCAACGCTTTCTGATACCTGATGTTGGTTGCGTCCTCGAATGGCGGAAAGCCGAAGGAGCTTCGGAAGCACCTGATCTCACCGATGTCGCCATTCTCCACGAGCTTCTTCACGAACGCATGCTGCGAATGGAACTGAAACTGAAAGTTCTCCTGAAGGCAGAGTCGCCGTTCCTTGGCCAGATCGACCATGTCGGTCACTTCCTCCAGAGTGCAGCCTGCCGACTTCTCGACCAGCACGTGCTTATCGCACTGCAAGGCTTTCTTGACCCACTCGTGGTGCATCCCGGTCGGGAGGGGTATGTAGATCGCCTCGATATCCTTTCGCTGCAGCAGTTGCTCATAGCCAGGGATCCCTTCGCAATCGAACTGCTCTCCTACCCTCCTCGCCTTCTCGTCACTGCGACTGGCGACCGCCACGACCTTGTATTCCGGCAGCGCGCGCAAGGTCGGAATGACGCGCCGGACGGCGAAATTCGCACAGCCCAGAATTCCGATCTTCATGCGGGCGCCTTCGTAGAGAACTGGATGGCGGCGATCAGCGACCGCGCCTGAATGTTCAGGTAGTTGTTGAACTTCAGGAAGGTCTTCAGTTGATTCAAGCTCATCCACAGATAGTTGTCGGGGGGCTGCTCGGCGAACGACGCTGGTGCCGTCACGATCATGTTTCTATTCTGCTCGTGATAGAAGCGTCCGCCCTCTTCTGACTGGAGCGCTTCGTAGATGATCCGATTCTTTGGCGCATTGAGGACATACTCCAGGAACGGAAGTTTCTGGCTGGCGGCGCTCCGGTAGTTGCCCGTGAGGCATTGGACGGTTGGCGCCAGCTCGAACACGTCGTGGTTGCCGCACTCCAGCTTGGCCTGCACGAGGAAATGATAGAGGCCGTTGATCTTCTTGATCACGAAGGCGCAGATGCCCTCCTGCGCCGGACAGAGCAACGGCTGCGCCCAGGTTGCCACCTCCCGGTTCTCGATCTCCACCTCCACCGGAAGGATGCTGAAGAACCGATCCTCCACGTGGTGGATCTTCTCATCCGTCACGCTCCAGTCTTCGATCTCGTTCAGGCCGATGGGTTTGACGTCCAGGAAGTACGTGCTCTTGAGTCGGGCCAACCAGGAGAGGATGTCATCAATGGAGTGGAGCGCGGATTCATGGTCCAGGGCGGAATGGAGCAGGTCGGTATTGATGCTGCCCTGCGACATGCTGCTAGACAGCTCGACGACGGCCGACGAGTAGTCTCCGAATGGAATGCCGGACACCACGGTGCGGGCATCCATGTTGACAGTGTTGTCGCGATGCATCAGCTCGATGATCTGCCCCAACGTCAGCCACCGGAAATTCTCATCGACGGGCGGGTCGTCGGTGGTTTTCACGATGATGTTGCGATTGCGTTTTCTGAGAAACCGGGCGCCCTGTTCTGACTGAAGCTGGTCCAGCAGCACATCGGCGGGCCGACAGGACAGGAAGTAGTCGAGGTACAGCGGCTTGGTCCCTTTGTGGACCTGGGTGTAGTTGCTTCGAGTAGCCTGCAGGGTCGGCGAGAGCTGGACGTTGTTGACATTGCCAGGCTCGATCTTGGCCTGCATCAGGAAGTGCAACACCCCGTCTATTTCCTTGGCGAGCGCCCCCAGAAAGCCGATCTCTGGCTGATTGATGACCGGCTGTTTCCACGTGGGGAGGGCTCCCCAATCGGTGTGCACATGGACGCCCTCAATGGAAAAGAACTTGCCGCTCTCATGGATGAGATTGCCCGTTGCCGGCTGAAACTTCCAGTTGCGCAGGGCAGAGAAGCGAGTGGGCTCGATGTGGACCTTCACGCTACGATTGCGCTCTTCCAGCCATTGAACGACGTCGTCTGTGCTTTGGACAGCTCCCTGCACGTTCAAGATGGACTGCAAGAAGAGGATACCCTTGCTTGGGCTCATAGGGCGCCTTTCACGTACGACTCCTCCGAAGCGCGCCGCGCCTCGGCCCCCGTACGTGCGACCTCGCGGATGGTGAGCCGTTCCGTTGCCAGACCGAGCACTCCGAAGATCACGACCGGGACGAGCATGATGACGTGGGCGACGAGCGCTACCGCCTTGGCCTCCGTGGAGGCGACGCCCGGAGCCGCGATCGCGAGCGCGGCGACGATGGGGAGGTGGAACTGCCCTACGAGACCCGGCGTGAGTGGCACGATCACGAAGAGCCCGATCATCGCCTGCATGAGAAATGGCGCGTTCCACGGGAAGGTGACGTGCAGCGCCTGCATCCCAGAGGCGAGCGAGAGTACACCGCACGTCCAGGCGAGCAACGAGAAGAATAGGGCGGGCGCGACACCCTCGGAGCGCCAGAAGGCTCGGATCGGGGTGAGGAAGGTCGAGACGCTCTGGGCGATTCGCTCCGTGATTCGCAGGAGCAAACTGCGAGTCCCGCGACCCGGTGCGTCTCGCCAGCGAGCCTGGCTCCCGCGCAGCATGTACGACGCGAACACCACGATCGCGATGCCGAGCACTCCCATGAGCAGCCCAACCCACCGTGGGGGCGATGGGATCGACTCGATCGCGCGGCCCGCCAGGATCGCGCCCTGGTCGGTAGGGAGGGCGGCGATGGCGACGACGACCACCGCGAGGAAGGCCAGGGAATCAGCAACCCTGTCGAGCGCAATGAGCGCGATCGAGGTCACCAACCGCACGTGTGCCAGTCGGGCCAGTACGAGCGCCCGGACCACTTCGCCAAGGCGCAGAGGCAGGGCGACATTGAAAAGGAACCCGATCTGCGCCGCGCTGAACAGGGTACGGAACCGGACGGCCCGCGTCGCGCGGACGATGTAGCTCCAGCGTTGGACTCGAGCGAGATGCCCGCTCGACGCAAACGTGAGTGCCACGAGCAACCACGGCACCTGGAGGTCGCCAAGCAGAACCGCCACTTCTCCCCAATCAGTGCCTCGAAATACGAGCCACGCCAGGAAGAGTCCAAGCGCTGCCCCTGCCCCGAGTCGGACGGAGCGCATGACTGGTGGCGAAATCTTCAAAGGATCCCATGCAGCGGGGACTGCGGCGCGCGCGATCGGGTGACATTCACGGGCTCGTCGAACGCTGGTGAGCCGCCCAGAAGCGCGATGTCGCGCACATTGGCACAGCAATGCTCTCTATCTGTCGGTCCGGACGCATACAAGGCCTCATCGCGCGTCCCTGCTCGCTGCCGGTTCAAGCGCTCATGGACCGCTACGGGGGTCACGCATCTGCTGGCCCACATGGCTGAGCGAACGCGCTAGCATGCCCGGCGCGCTCGCACCTGACGTCTTCCAGGCGCCCTGGTCAGCGGAGATTCGCAGTCGTGCTCCATGTGCTAGTATCCGGCGAGGAGCCACTCAATGCAGCTCTCAACCACGATAGGGCACGGTGCACTGGACGCGCGGGCGATCGCCTCGCCTGATCCCTCGGTCGCCAACGCCCTCTCGCATCGCGTCGAGCGGCAGCTTCGTACGCACGTCTCCCCCGCCTGATGGATACGTCACTAGCGCCACTGCCACCCAAGGTCGACTTCAGTGTGGTGATCGGGTGCTACTTTGAAGAACGAAGTATCGATGAGTTCTACGAGCGCCTATCAAAAACGTTGGCGGCTTTGGGTCGGAGCTACGAGATCATCCTCATCAACGACGGCAGTGCCGATAAGACCTTCGAGAAACTCGAGACCATCTTCCGGGAAGCGCCACACGTCACAGCGGTCATCGACTTGTTCAAGAACACCGGTCAGGCGAACGCAAAGACGCCCGGTGTCATGCTCGCGCAGGGCAAGGGGATCGTCCTCATCGACAGCGACCTGCAACTCGACCCCGAAGAACTGCCCAAGCTCGTAGCCAAATTCGATGAGGGCTACGATCTCGTGACCGGCTACCGGGAGAATAGGAAAGACCCGCTGGCCAGGATGCTGCCGTCCAAGCTGGCCAATATGATCATGCGGCAAGCCTCCAACAGCAACCTTCGGGATTTCGGATGCACCTTCAAGATTTACGACGCGCGATTGGTGCGGGCCTTCGATTTCGGCCCCTTCAAGCCGTGGCGGTCCGTTCCTGTGATCGCCCAGGCGCAGCGGATCGCCGAGGTTCCGGTCAGCCATCACGCCCGGCGGTTCGGGCGGTCGGGCTGGACGTTTCAGAAGTTGTTCGCCTACAATATGGAGAACATCGTGAATCTGTCGCAACGGCCGTTTCAGTTGCTCGGTGCGTTCTGCCTGCTGCTTTCGCTCTTACTCGGGTTGCGAGTCGCCATGGCGTACGTCTCCCCCATCACGATTCTTCCCAAGGTCACCAACGGGTTGTTGTTGAACGCCCTCGTCATTGGCGTGCTGTCCATACTGTCCGTGCTCGCCGCCACCGGCGAGTTCGTGATTCGCAACTTCATCATAGGGCAGAAGACGCCCGCGTTCATCGTTCGGACGATCCGCACCAAAGAGATTCCTCGCCAGTAACGAATGCTACACATCCCATTTCGGGATGCCGGACATCTTCTGTTTCACCGCTGAGACGCGGCGCGCTGGCATGCCGACATACACGCCGGATTCCACCGTGTCCTTGCTCACGAGCGCGCCGGCGCCCACGACGGTCTCTGAGCAAATATTCTTGCTAGGAGGGACCGTGCAAGCAGAGCCGAAAAAGCAGTTCTCGCCCGTGACGACTCCACCACCGAAAGAGACGTTGTTGGCCAGGTGATTCCGCACACCGATGCGACAGCCGTGGCCGATCATCGTCCCGTGAGCCATGCAGGTCTCGTCTCCGATGACCGTAGCCTCATTCGCACTGCCGCGGACGATCGTTACATTCGAGCCTATGAAGCAATCCTTGCCGATCTCGATCCGCCCGAGCTGTTCCAGGAAAACCCTACTCTCGCCGTCCCACGCCCACATGACCCCGGTGGCGCCGATCACGGTGTTGGGCTCAATGACCGATCGATCGCCAATTCGCGAGCGGGCGTAGATGACGCAGTTGGCTTCAATCCTGACGTTCTCACCCAGGACGCACGCGCCCAGAATGCAACCGGGACCAATGCGACAACTCGATGGAACGACCGCGTCCATGTGGATCCGCGCGCCCGCACGTTCCGTCATCCCCGAGTAGTCGAGATAGTCGACCTTGTACGCCGCGGAGAGTCGATAAAAGGCAAGCTGCGGGTCGTCGACGGGAATCAGGTGGACCCCGGGTAGATCCGCGTCGAGGGATGGGCGGCAGATGAGCGCGCAATCACGCAGATGCAGAACCGCGTTGGGAGACTCGCCAACGTAATAGGTAATGCAATTCAGGTCGGCAGATGCGAGGACTGAAAGATGGTCGAATCGCGGCGGAACACGTGCGACGAGATCGCCAAGGCTCATTCGTTGGTCTTGAAGAACTTAGCCGGGTTTCCGTACCATATCTCGTTGTCGCCCACGTCGGATCGCACCTGGGAGCATGCTCCAATGATGGAATTGTGGCCGATCGAGCAGCCAGGCATGAGCGTGACGTTGGCTCCGATCAAAGTTCCGTTCCCTATGGAACCGACGTGCTTGCGGTCGCCTTCTCTCAGATTTGGCGTGTCCGTGAGAACGAAGGCGTACTTGATGGACGCATCGGTCCCGACCGACGCGTTGGCCGAGATCGTGCACCGACTTCCAAAGGTAGTGCGGTCTCCGATGACGACATTCTCGCGCATCTCGCAATAGGCGGTGAATCGGCAATCCTCGCCGATCCGGACGCCGCGACGAATGACACAGAAGGGCCCGACCTGCGTACGTTCTCCGATAACGACATCGTCTTCAATATAGGCAAGCGGGTGAATGCGGGCCGATGCAGCGATCATACGTTGAATAGTGTCGGTCAATCGCCAGCCGGAGTCAAGGTGGTATTGTGCCCAGGACCACCCTGTCGGACCTCGCGCGGTAGGTCCGACAGGGCCTCGTCCTTATCGGCTGACACAGCGGCAGCACTTCGTCGCGCGACTATCCACGCTCAACTTTCCGATGTCACCGGGACAAGTCCTGAATGGCGATGGAAAGACTTGGCAGATTCAGAGAACGGTTGGGGACGCCAGCAATGAAGCTCTGAGGTACGGCGACGAGGCCTGCAACCGACCTGCGCTGTCGCGGCCTCACTTCTTCACGGTGATCGTGACCTTGTCGATCTTGCCCGTGAACTTGCTGCTTGCCCGCGTGTAGTCCTCGGACACGGGCGTCTCAGCGTCCAGGCCGACACCCGCCGTCTCGTCGGCCGAGAAGATCGCGAACTCCGTCTTCTCAACCTTAGTGGAGCCCACGGACTTGCCGTTCACGTAGAGGGTCGCCTTGCCGCCCGCGCCGGGCTTCCCGCCCTTGTAGGCGAAGTTCATCTTCACCGTCGACTTGCCCTTGGGGAGCGGCGCGCTCGCGGTCGCGGTGTATCGATCGATGCCGAGGTAGTTGTACATGAAGACCGGCGTGCCGTCCTTCACATACAAGCTCCAGCCGCCAAAGCGACCGCCCTGCGCCACGATGACGCCGTTCGCCGGCTTGTCACTGGTCTGAACGTCGGCGACGATCTCGAACGACGTGTTCTTCACGTTGATGAAGTCGTTCTCGAGCAGGTCGTGCATGCCTTCGTACAGCGTCAGGCTCGTGCGCCCGAACATCAGATCGGGCCGGCCGGCGATCTTGGGATTGAACAGCTCCTGACGTCGGTCGTCGAGGGGCAGCACCTTGTACTTCACGGCCTCGGCGAGAAAGACCCGCTGCAACTCCGTCAGAACGTCGGGATGCTCCTTCGCGAGGTCCGTCGACATGCTGAAGTCTTCCTTCACATGATAGAGTTCCCACACGTCGTCGGGAAAGCGATTCTCGACCTTCCCCCACGGCTTGAGATGGACCGTTCCCGCAAACCACCCGTCGAAGTAGACGCCGCGGTTGCCGAACATCTCGAAGTACTGGATCTGATGTCGACTCGGGGCACGCGCCTCGTCCCAGCTGTAGGCCATGCTGACGCCCTCGATGGGGCGCTGCGGCGTGCCGTTGACGCTCCGCGGCTCCGGCACTCCGACGGCCTCGAGGATGGTCGGCACGACGTCGATGACATGGTGCCACTGGCTGCGGAACTCACCCTTGGCTTTGATCCGGTTCGGCCAGTGCATGATCATGCCGTTGCGCGTGCCGCCATAGTTGGAGGCCACCTGCTTGGTCCACGTGAACGGGGAATCGAACGCCACTGCCCATCCGGCCGCCATGTGCGGATAGGTCGTCGGACCGCCCCAGGTGTCGTAGTGCTGCAGCATGAAATCGACGTCCGAGCCCTTGGGCTCGTTGTTGAAGTACGTCATCTCGTTGTACAGCCCGGTCATCAGGCCTTCCGCACTGGTACCGTTGTCGCCCGCGACGTAGATGATGAGCGTATTGTCGAGCTCGCCCAGATCCTCGATCGCCTGAATGACCCGGCCCGTTTCGTGGTCGGCCATGTCGAGATAGGCCGCGAAGACTTCGGCCTGCCGGGCGAAGAGCTTCTTCTCCTTGGCGGAAAGGGTCGTCCAGTCTTTGATGTCCGCGGGCTTGCTCGCAAGCTTGGTGTCGGGCGGGATGGCGCCGAGCTTCTTCTGCTGCTCGAAGATCCGCTGGCGGATGACGTCCCAGCCCTCGTCGAAGCGGCCCTTCTGTTTATCGATATACGACTGCGGCACGTGGTGCGGCGCGTGCACAGCGCCCGGCGCAAAGTAGACGAAGAACGGCTTGTCCGGGGTGAGCGCCTGCTGGAAGCGGATCCAGTCGATGGACTGCGTCGCGATGTCGTTCATGAAGTGGTAGCTGGGATCGTCCGGCGTCTCGACACGATTCTGGTTGTGG